>JAHITK010000003.1 GCA_018817645.1 Patescibacteria group bacterium
CCACGCCCACACCGAGCCCAAGCCCAAGCCCCGCTCCAACAACTGGCGCCTGGACTCCTTGTGACCCCACCAGTGGCTGGAAATGCGGAGAAAGCTCAAGTGGAAATTCTGCCTGCAACGGACAACAAATCGCTTGGGGCAGCGGCAATGACGGGGAAGTGATTTGCCCGGCCGGAACAATTGTTTCGGAAAGCATGTGTCAGGGCAAAAACGACGACTCTGTCCAGACAAAAGAAATAAGAGTAATCATTGTCCCTGATTCTACTTCATTCTCCAATAGTGTTTCATTCCGGGCTCGCAGTACATTATATTGTAAATTCAGTTGTAATAAACTCTTCTGCGGGGCGGACGGATGCGGTTGGGCAAAATGCGAGCCGGGCAACATAACCAATATAGACAAAATAGAATTCAAAGTATATAATTCCTTCGGGTCTCTTGTCTATAGCGCGACCATAAATGCCAAAAACAGTTTTTCCTGGAACGGAACGAATAACAGCGGGAAAAAACTGAATAGCGGCACTTATGGATATAGGGCGACGGTCTATCTAACAAACGGCAAATCTTATATCAGCCAGGATATTATTAAAATACAATAATCGCCCCCATAGCTCAATTGGCAGAGCAGTTGCCTCTTAAGCAATTGGTTCCAGGTCCGAGTCCTGGTGGGGGCATATTCGCTACGCTCAAGTTAAAAGTCAAAAGTTAAAAGTCAAAAATAAGGAAAGAGAAACTCTTGGACAACTGTTAGGGTGCGACCCTAACAATTACACCCTAACGATTACTAACAATTATAAAACCTGCCTGCAATGCTACCCGCCCGGGGCGGGTTGCAGGCGGGACCTCGTAGTTTTCGGTTTTACTATTGACATTTTCCTTAAAAAAAATAATATTAACATTAGTTCGGGTTTTTCTTTTTGCCCTCCTTTTGGCCCGAATGACTCACAGAGCTGCTGGCAGGGATTCGCCAGGTTTCTCTCTTTCACGGTTGCAGTACCCCTGCCCCTGCCAGCGGCAACCCTATTGGGGAATTGCTCATTAAAAAATGAATGCTGCGAAAATCCTCCTTTGGAGGATTTTCTTTGCCAATGTTGCTTTTTAAAAAGAAATCATATACAATGTAAAAACTATGCTTACGCAAAAAGACAAAGAAAAAATTATTAAAGAATACGAGGTACACAAAACCGACACTGGCTCTCCAGAAGTCCAGTGCGCTCTTTTGACTAAGGAAATCAAACGCCTGCTTGCGCATCTCAAAAAACACCCGAAAGACCTCCATTCAAAAAGAGGACTTTTGCAAATGGTGGCAAGAAGGCGAAGATTATTGAGATATCTCCAGCAAAAAAATGTCCGGAGATACAGCGCCCTTATTCAAAAGATAGGCCTCAAGAAAAAATGAAAAGTCAAAAACATCCAGATCAAAGAGTAGTGGTGCTGATAGATACCCAAAATTTATATTACTCGGCAAAAAATCTCTACCACTCTAAAGTGAATTTTGAAGAGATTTTGAAATTGGCAATCAGCGGAAGACGGCTCATCCGAGCTTTTGCCTATGTGGTCCAAACCAAAACTGGAGAGGAAAAACCGTTTTTTGAGGCCCTCACCGGTTTAGGCATTGAAACCAGAGTCAAACCATTGCAGGAATATTACGGCGGGCTCAAAAAGGCGGATTGGGATGTCGGAATAGTGGTGGACGGAATCAGGGCTTCCGCCACGGCAGATGTAATAATATTGGTTTCCGGAGACGGCGATTTTATCCCTTTGCTGGAATACCTGAAAAACCAAGGGAAAAGAGTGGAAGTAATCGCTTTCGGTCGTTCCACTTCTTCAAAAATCAAAGAAGAAGCAGATGAGTTTATTGACATTGAAAACGACCCTAAAAAATATCTTCTTAAGAAAGCGTAAAATAAATCAATTAAAACAAAACTTGATTAATATGAAATTTAATAAAGAAATAGGGGGTAAAAATTTTGAAGTGAAAATAGACACTTTAGCAGAACAAGCGAACGGGAGCGTTTTTGTGAGAATGGGCGATACGCTCGTTATGGCGACTGCCACGATGTCCCCCCAGGATTTGGAGGGATTGGATTTTTTTCCTTTGACAGTGGAATTCCAGGAAAAATTTTACGCGGCCGGAAGAATATTGGGCTCAAGATTCGTAAGGAGAGAAGGCAAGCCCTCGGAAGAGTCAATCCTCACTTCCCGCTTGATTGACCGGTGCGTAAGGCCGTTATTCCCGGATGATTTAAAAAGAGAAGTGCAGATAATTGTAAGCTGTTACTCTTTTGACGAGGAAAACGACCCTGATATCCCCGGCGTTATGGCCGCTTCATTGGCTCTCGGAATATCTGATATTCCCTGGAACGGGCCGGTCGCTCCTATCAGAGTGGCAAAAATTGATAATGAGCTTGTTTTAAACCCTAATTATGAAGACCGGGAAAAAGAATATTTAGAGATAATGTTAAGCGCGGTCCGGCCGGGAAAGGATGTTGTTATCAATATGATTGAAGCCCAGGCAAACGAAGCCAAAGAAAAAGAGATTTTTGAAGCAGCGGAATTTGCCGAGAAACATCTTGAGGAAATACTGGATTTCCAGAAAGAAATTATCGCCAAGGCCGGCAAAGAAAAAATCCAAATTCAAAAAGAATCTGAACCGGAGATGGAGGCAAAATTAAAAGAATTATTTTCCCAGAAATTAGAGAAAGTGATGACGCAACCGCTGTCAATTGAAAACAAAAGGGGTATGCAGATGCTTCAGGATGAAATTGTCAGATTCGCAAAAGAAAATTACGGGGAAGAAAAAATAAATCTGGCTAAGGAATTCATTGAAAAAGAACTCACCGAAATTCTTCGCCGTCTCATTCTGGAAAAAGGGAAAAGACCGGATGGCCGAAAAATGGATGAAATACGAAAAATCGACTCTCTGATTGAAATCCTGCCCAGAGCCCATGGTTCGGCGGTTTTCATCAGAGGAGCAACAAAAGCACTTTCCAGCGTTACTCTCGGCCCGCCGGGCGACCAGCGCTTGATTGAGGGAATGGAAATCAGTGGAAAGCAAAGATTTATGCACCACTATAATTTCCCCCCTTATTGTTCCGGAGAAATCAAACCGTTAAGGGGGCCGGGCCGGAGAGAAATCGGGCATGGCATGCTGGCGGAAAAAGCCCTGCTCCCCCTTATTCCCAAATTTGAAGATTTTCCTTATACTATAAGAATAGTGACAGAAATTCTTTCTTCAAACGGGTCCACTTCAATGGCTTCAGTGAGCGCTGCTTCTTTGGCTTTAATGGATGCCGGAGTGCCGATTAAAAGCCCGGCCGCGGGAATTTCAGTTGGCCTGATTAAGTCCGACAAGGATTATCGCCTGTTATCAGATATTCAGGGACCGGAAGATCACTTTGGCGATATGGATTTTAAGGTGGCCGGAACGGTTGAGGGGATTACAGCAATTCAAATGGATGTTAAAATAAATGGTATAGATTTAAATATAATGGAAGAGGCGCTGGAAAGGGCAAGGCAGGCCAGAGAACAAATAATAAAAACGATTCAAAAGACCATTGTTAAGCCAAAACCAAATCTTTCCCCTTATGCTCCAAAGATTTTCAGGATTAAAATCAATCCTGACAAAATCGGGGCGGTTATCGGCACCGGCGGCAAGGTAATCAACGAAATTATTGATAGATGCGGGGTAACTATTGATATAGAAGAGGATGGTAATGTCTTTATTTCCGCCGAATCCGAGGAAGCGGCTCAAAAAGCCATTGACTGGATAGAGGGGCTCACTCGCGAAGTTGCAGTAGGCGAAATATTTCAGGGGAAGGTGGTAAAAATTCTTGACTTCGGCGCCTTTGTGGAAATATTGCCGGGTAAAGACGGCTTGGTTCATATATCAGAATTAGAGCCGTTCCGCGTCAACAAAGTGGAAGATGTCGTGAAGCTTGGCGACATAATACCGGTGAAAGTGATTTCCGTTGACGACCAGGGAAAAATCAATCTCTCTAGAAAACAAGCCAAAGCTCAAAAAGGAGGAAAAAAATAATTTATCTGGGCCCGAGATGTTATTCTTTCAAAGCCCCCAATCTCATTTAGGACAGCCGTGCCTTCTTTGTTAAAAATTAGGTGATTTTTTATTGCCTATGGCAGAAACGAATTCCGAAAAACCAAATATCCCACCGGAAGCAATCAGGACTATGAAAAAGGATTTGGCTGGCATCACCCGAGGCGAGTGGGATTTAGCTTTGGCTGAAGCGGAAATCCAGGACTTGCTCCAACAGTTTCACCAGAGGCAAAGGGAGACGGAAGCGCAAAAAGTTAGGGAACAACAAAAGCCAAAACCCCAAAAAGAAGAGCTGAAGAAAAAAGAGGAAGAAAGAATCCCTAAACAGCCGGCAGAACAAGCCAAAGAAACGCCCAAAGAGCCGGAAAAGAAAGAAATGAGCGTTTCAGACCAAGAAAAAATGATTGCGGAGGAAATAAAAAAGCGCGCCCAAAAACGGGAAGAGATGGTAAGACAGCGCATGGAAAAAGAGGACTTCAAGAAGTCCCTTGAGCAGGAAGAAAAAGCCGAGGCGGAAACAAAAGTAAAAACAGAAAAAGAGCTTCGCGAAAAATTAGAGCGATTACAGCAAGCTCTTAAAGAAATCCCGAATGAAAAAATTCCTCTTGAAGAAAATCAAAGTTATTATCTAAAGGAACAAGCGAAGATAGAAAAGGACTTGGAACCGATTCTGGAAAGCGAAAAGAAAATAGAGGAGAATATAAAATTCATTGAGGGCATTGAGAAAACCGCCATCACTCCCCGCCAAAAGAAAAAAGCGGAACAGGAAAGACAGCTGGCGGAACAAGAACGGGAAACCATAGAAAAGCAAAGGTGGGATTATGAGCAGAAAAAATTCCAAATTGAAAAACAATTAAGGGAAATAGAATTTGGTTTTCAGCAGCTCGCCCAAAAGGAAGCCAAGATTAAACAGGAAATTGACTTGGTCAATCTAGAAATAGAAAAAATTGAAAAAGCCAAAGAAAAAGAAGAGATAGAGGTAAAAATAGGCCAATTGGCCAAAGAAAAGGCGGAACACGACGCTCTTAAGGCGAAAATTTTATTGCGGAGGAAAGAGATAGAAGAAAAATTAGCAGAAGTGATAATGAGAGAGCAAAAACTGGAAAAAGAATTGAATTATATCCAGGAAGAAGAACGGTTGGCGAGCGAAACAGAAAAACAAAGAGTGGAGCAGGAAAGATGGAAACTGGAGAAAATGCGTTCGGATATAGAAAAAGAAAGATGGGCAGTGGAAGAGGAAAAAACAAAAATCCGGCTTGAGGAAAACCGCATCAATGTAAGATATGAAAAAATATTAGAGCAGGAAAATCAGTACCGAAAAAGAATCCAGGACATCAATCAAATATTGGGGATTATTGTCCCTAAAGAGGTTCTGGAGCCAAGAGAAAGACCCGAACCAGCGCTTCGGCTCGAAGAAGAGCCAGAGGAACAAGATAAATATCGGGAAGAAAAGCCGACCACGGCAGCGGAAAAATTAAAGGAAGAAAAGGCGCCGGCGCCAGTTAAAGCAGACGAAGAGCAGGCGCCGGCGCCGACCGAAGAGCCGAGCGAAAAAAAGACAGCGCCGGGACAATTAACAGAGCAGGAGCAAGCCAAGGAAGAACTGGCAAAAATTGAAGCCAAACAAAGGAGAGAAGAACTGCTTAAAAAATTAAGAGCGGTAAGAGAGCGAGAGACCCAGAACAAGGAAAAACAATTACTTCAGAGAATCAGACAGGGAGCGTCTGCGCCTGAAGCCCCGGCCGGACAGCAAGGCCCGCCTCCTCAAATTTCATCGCAGCGACCGACCCTGATGAATCTTCCTTCTGAAAGAGACATTAAAAAATCCAAGTTGAGAATATTATTGATTGCCATCGCCGGAGTGGTAATCATCGGCATAATCGGCTTTTGGTATTGGTATGCGAGAGTGAGACAAAAACCGGAAATACCGACAACGCCCCCGGTGGAAACATCTACGACCACGACTCCTTCCAATGGGACAACGACCGAGCCCCTCACTCCTTCCGCAAGCTTAATTCCGGTGAACACAACCTTCCCCTTGAAAATAACCGACCAAAGCGATGTCTTGCTGTTTGTCTCGCAGATTCTGAAAAATACCCTGATTGAAAAAAATGTTTTTTCAAGGATTTTAATGGAGAGTACTGCTGAAAATAAATTCTTGTCTGTCTCTGAAATATTGACTGCTCTCCGGTTCAATCCTCCTCCCGCTCTTTATAACCAGATAGAGCCAGATGCCACATTTTTCGTTTTCCCAACCGAAAATTATTCGGTCTTCGGTTTTGTTTCCAAAGGCGCCACCGGCGTAAATGACGCCGAAATCACAGCAGCAATGAAATCTTGGGAACCGACTTTAATCACAGACAGCAGGCAATTCGGGACCTCTCTTGGCAGAACAAATATGGTGCCTATTGCGAATTTCCAAGAAGAGAATTATAAAAATAATGTCTTGCGGTATTTGACTTTGAGCCCGGCTCCGGACTGCTTCGGTGCTTGCTATTCGGTAATAGAAAATCATCTCTATTTCGCAACCTGTTGCAAGCCAATAATTAATTTGATTGATAGTTCACAATAATAAAGAAAATGAAAAAAGAATTCATAGAACAACAAAAGGCGCGGTTGGAAGAAAATAAAAAAGCTCTCCAAAAGGAGCTAAGTCTTTTTGCCGAAAAAGACGAGAAAATAAAGGGCAACTGGAAATCCACTTTTCCTGACTTTGACAGCTCGGAAACCGGCGGAGCAAAACTGGAAATAGCCCAAGATGAAGTGGAGGAATACCTGAACCGCCTGCCAGTGGAGCATTCTATGGAAATCAAACTGCAGAACATAGACCTGGCGCTGGCAAAGATAAAGAAAGGCACTTACGGAAAATGCGATAAATGCGGAAAGAAAATTTCCATAGACCGGCTTGAGGCCTGCCCCGAAGCCCAATTCTGCGTGGACTGCAACAGCAAACCGTAAAACAATGGATAATCAACAAAACCCAGCAGTGGGTTTTTGGTTGTCATTCAAAAAAAGTAAATTTAACTATAATGCTATAATGGGGTCAACTCTATTTATCATACAGACCGAATGAGGGCGTTTATTATTTTTCTGGGGAAAACCGCCATATATGTGTACACATTACCATTTTCACTTGACAAGGATTTCAAAAAAGGTATCATATAATTGAAAGTCGCCTGCGCCCACTTCGGCGGTGCGCAGGTTTTATTTTTGTTATAATAAAATATATGGAGCGAGTTAATATTTTTATTGATGGTAGTAATTTTTACCATCTTATATTAAAAAAGATAGATGTTAAAGAGCCAAATTTTGATTTTGAAAAATTTGCTAAATTTCTATCTGGAGACAGACAAATCCCAGAAAAAGGAAAATATTTTTACACAGGAACCGTGAGAGAAAAGGACAAAAGACATAAAACAAGTAAAGCAATCTCTAATCAGAATATCCTTTTTTCTAAGCTTATTTCCACGGGTAACTGGAATATACGGACAAGCAAACTTAGGACAAGATTAGAAAAATTAAAATAGATGACCGGGTCGAGAATTTTAAAGAATTATCTCGCCTGGGGATAGATGAAATCGTTTATCAAAGATCTAGAGAAAAAGGCATTGACGTAATGATTGCCATAGACATTATTAATGGAGCTCTTAACAATAAATATGACACCGCCATTTTGCTAAGCTCTGACACGGACTTAGTCCCAGCCATAGATTTCGTCAGGAACAATTATAATAAAAGAATAGAATATATAGGTTTTTCAATGCCCAAAACTGAAGAATTCGAAGAAACGCGGCCAACAAAGAGATTAATCTATGCCACTGATCTTCAAAGAGTTTTGGTTGTTTCAGATATCAAAAATTTCGTGCTTGATTAATTATTCTGCTCAAAAAAATATCGCAAAATCCATTACCGGGTTTTTTAATTTGGAGAACTGAGATAAAATAAAAAAGAAATCAAAAAAATAAATCAATAGAACAATATCATGTCAGCAAAAATCTTCTCCGGCGCGGTGGTCTGCTTGGAAACTCAAATTATTGAAGTGGAGTCGGATATCTCTTACGGATTAAGGAGTTTTGAGATTGTGGGCTTGCCCGCATTGCTACGCCAGCCCGCATTGCTATGCAAAAGCGTTGCAGGCGGGCAAAGCGTTGCAGGCGGGGCTGCCTGATAAAGCGGTAGAGGAGTCGACCGTCCTCACAAAACATTCAAGGTGTTCTTGAAAATAAAACTCCTTCCGATAAGAAAAATAATTGGGCATAGAAGTGAAAAGAATTGATTAAAAAATAGAATTGATGTTGATTGTTTTTTCATCACAATTTTATAATCTATCAAGAACCCGCCATATGTGTGTGGACGTTATCCACGGCCATTGACTTCGATCCCCATATATGGTATTCTGGGCTCAGACTAATTCTAAGAAGGGATCTTGAATGAAGAGGAAAATATTGTGCTTGTTGATGGTCTGTTCTATTGCTTTCTTGATCGCGGGGTGTGACAAAGGACAGAAAGAAAGCGATGACTACATCATCTTATGGGACAATCTATCGGGCCCGACACGGGGAGGGGTTGAGGAAACAGCTGAATTTCTAGAGGGATGTGGATTGTTCGGCGAACATCCTCTTGAAAGATTCGTGGCCGCAGACAGTTTGGGAGGAAGCGCACATGGCACTTTCTTCTTTGCAAGCGGGTCTATCAACGCCGAAATCAAGTCGTTCCAATCGCTAAGCTTTGCCTGGCAGCCGGGAGATGATCGAATCATAATCAGCTCCCTGCCAATGGAAAAGATCGTGGTCGTGATAGACGAAAGCAAGGCATGCCCGACAATCAGATTCAAATTCCTCATCGATTCTTACCTGGACGAAACAGATTGCATGATAATCAGAGTTAACCCCAACATCGTAATCACTCCTGAGTTCATCGCTCATGCCACGATCCGCATCAATTCAAGCGATTTGGAGAAGGAAATCTATCTTCCTTTCCAGGGGAAGAATTAGTCGGCAACCGTCTCTCCCTAGACAAGGTCTTGTCTGGGGAGAGTCTTCTTTTCCGATAGAGAACAATGGTAAAGGGGGATCTCAATTTTTTATCATTGAAAACAACCAAATTAAAAAACCCATCACTGGGTTTTTGGTTTAGAGAAAATTAGGATACAATAATATATACAATATATGTCTACTAATATAAAAAATGTATGGCTTATATATTCTTAGATGAAAGCGGAGATCTCGGTTTTAACTTCAAGAAAAAGGGAACTTCAAAATTTTTTATCGTGACCTTTTTATTTATAGAAGGATCAAAAAATCCTATTGAAAAAATCGTTAAGAAAACACACTCTGAATTAAAAAAGAAGCTCAAGCGTCGAGTAGGGATATTGCACTCTGTTAATGAAAAACCCATAACTAGACAACGGCTTCTCAAACGACTATCAAAAAAAGACTGTGTTATAATGGCAGTTTGCCTTAATAAACAAAGGGTGTTCACCAAGTTGCAGGATGAAAAACAGGTTCTTTATAATTATGTTACTAACATTCTTCTTGACCGCATCTATACTAAAAAAATAATTCCCACAAATAAAGAAATCGAGTTGATGGCATCAAGGAGGGAAACGAATAAATTTTTGAACGAGAATTTTAAGGATTATTTAAACCGCCAAATCAAAGACGTTCATGAAGGGATTATTAAGATATCAATTAAAACTCCGGCAGAAGAAAAAAGTTTACAAGCGGTTGATTTTATAAGCTGGGCAATCTTTAGGAAATATGAAAAAAGGGATAATGACTATTATAATATTATTAAAAACAAAATCATTGAAGAAAATCCATTGTTCCCATAAAAAACAAAACCCCGTGTGCTATGTTGAGCAACCATCCGGAAGCCCACACACGAGGAATTACTCGTCATTGTTATTATAGCGAGAGATGTAATAAAAAGTCAATAGTTTTTATCCACAGAAAATTATGTCTTGTAAAATATTCTCCGGAGCTGTTATTGGATTAGACACTCAAATCATTGAAGTTGAATCGGATATTTCCTATGGATTGAGGAGTTTTGAGATTGTAGGCCTGCCCGATAAGGCGGTAGAAGAGTCGACTGTCCTCACAAAACATTCAAAGTGTTTCTGAAAACAAAATTTCTTCCGACAGAAGAGGTGGTTGGGCATAGTGTGAAAAATGGTGTCAACTCTATTTTCCCCTCTCCGAACAACCCCAAAAACCCATCACTGGGTTTTTGGTTTGAAGAGAATAGGACACAATGGAAAATATTAAGTTCTAAAAAGTATTATGAGTTCTAAAATCTTCTCCGGCGCTGTCATCGGGCTGGATACCCAAATCACTGAAGTTAAGTCGGATATTTCTTACGGGTTGAGGAGTTTTGATAAAAATAAAAATGGGGTCAACTCTATTTCCCTCTCTCTAGACGATAACCAAAAACCCACTACTGGGTTTTTGTGTTTGAGAAAAATAGGATACAATAACAAAAATAATATACAATGATTACAATTAAAAAGTATTATGAGTTGTAAAATATTCTCCGGCGCGGTGGTCGGCTTGGAAACTCAAATCATTGAGGTGGAATCAGATATTTCCTACGGATTGAGGAGTTTTGAGATTGTCGGCCTGCCCGATAAGGCGGTAGAAGAATCAAAAGAAAGAGTAAGGTCAGCCATAAAATCCTGCGGGCTTCATCCTCCTTTTTCAAAACCGGAAAGAATTTTGATTAATTTGGCCCCCGCTGATTTAAAAAAAGAGGGCTCGCTTTATGACCTGCCCATTGCCATTGCCTATCTCGTAAAAAGCAAACAAATCAACGCGGATTGCGAAGGGAAAATGTTTGCCGGAGAATTGTCGTTAGACGGAACCCTGCGCCCGGTCAAAGGAGCGCTTTCTTTTGCGCTTGAAGCCAATAAAGCAGGATTTTCCGAAATAATCCTGCCAATTGAAAATGTTAAAGAAGCGGCTCTGTGTCAAATTAATGCCAATAAAAACAATTTAAGAATAATCGGAATTGATTCCTTGCAAACCGCAATAAATTATCTGGAAGGGAAAATAAACATTGAGCCGGCAATGCTGGATATGAAAGAGGTTATTAAAAACAATGACTACCGGATTGGGTTGGACTGGGTGAGGGGACAAGAGCATGCCAAAAGGGCGCTGGTGATTGCCGCGGCCGGAGCCCACAACCTCCTGTTTATCGGGCCGCCGGGCGGAGGAAAAAGCTTACTGGCAAAGTCCCTGCCCTCAATCCTACCTGACTTGTCAGTGGAAGAAATGCTTGAGCTCACCAAAATCTACAGCATTTCCGGAATGCTCTCCAAGGAAGAACCGATTGTGACAAAGAGACCTTTCCGCGCCGCCCACCATACTGCTTCCAAGGTTTCAATAATCGGCGGAGGCACTCCGGTCCGTCCGGGTGAAATTACTCTTGCCCACCGGGGAATCTTGTTTTTAGACGAATTCCCGGAATTTAACAAAGACGTATTGGAGGCCCTGCGGCAGCCCCTGGAAGACGGAACTATAACCGTAATGCGGGCAACCCAAAGAATCACCTTTCCCTGCCATTTCAGTTTGATTGCCGCGGCCAACCCCTGCCCTTGCGGGCATTTGAACGACCCGAACCATCCCTGTTCCTGCGTTCCCTCACAAATAGCAAAATACAAGCGCAAACTTTCCGGACCAATAATTGACAGGATTGATATGGTGGTGGAATTGCCTCAAGTGCAGTTTGAAAAACTAATCGCTCCCAACAGCAGTCAGGAAACAATTAAGGCAAGAAGGGAGATAGAAAAAGCGAGAAAAATTCAGAATGAGCGATTTCAAGAGAATAAAGCAATGACTAATAGCGAAATGGAGATACCGGAAATAAAAAAATACTGCCAAATAAATTCAGCGACAAATAATATTCTGAGGGGCTATGTTAACTCTGGCAAGCTCTCAGCCCGCGGTTATCATCGGGTATTAAAAATAGCCCGCACTATTGCGGACTTAGCAGGGACAGAAGAGATTACGCTTGAAAATCTGCATGAGGCATTGATGTACCGCCTCGCTGAATCCTCTTGTTAATACCAACTATTTAACGCCAATTTCGCAAACGGATTTACTGCGCCTCGCACTTCAAAATGAAGGTGGCATCCGCCCGGACCAGCAGGGATGGTGTGTCCTGAATAGCCAATATATCCGATTATCTGGCCTTGAGAAACTTTCTGCCCGGCAGAAACGGCAATCTTTGACATATGGCCGTAGAAAGTAACCACTCCGTTAGGGTGCAGGATTCTTACATAGTTGCCTGCCTGTTTATCCCACCCGGTCCTTTGTATTTCCCCTTGGGCAGCGGCAAAAATAGGGGAACCGCATTCGCCGGTTGAAAAATCAATGGCATTATACGAGTGAAGTCCTCGGGTGATTCTCCAAGGCGAAGGCACCGGGACGATAAAGTATGAATTAGGGATGGCTGTTGTTGGAGCCGAATATGTTTTTATCAATGCTGGCTTAACGCCTCCGGGGATAATCAGAATATCTCCCACAACAACGGTCCCGTTTTCCGGCAAATTATTAAAAGCAATGATGCCGTCCTGCGATGCTTTGTAATCCCTTGCTATCTCGCTTATGGTGTCCCCGTTTTGCACAATATACATAGCGCCTGTCACAGGCAGGATAATCAATGTTTTGCCGACAATGAGAGTTGATTTTGCGGTTAAATTATTTGCCCAAAGGATAGTTTCTGCGCTAATATCAAATTGTTGGGCAACACTACTGATAGTATCGCCTTTCTGAATAACATACTCCTCCACTCCGGTTTCATTATGGCTTGTCCCACTGCCGGCCCCTAATGATGCTAAGGCCTTATAATCCAGGACTGTCGAGGCGGAAACCGCCAATAAACTGTTATCTTGAATGGAGAACAAATCGGGATAGTGTTTTTTCTCCTCCCCTTGGCAAAGAGTGGAACAGGAAGATTGCGAGGAATTCTCTTCGCTTAAAATATTCGAAATGGCTGGTGTAATAACCGAAGAATCCTTACTGCTTGCATTGACGATAAGGATTGCTACGAGGAACAAGAATAAGAAAAAACAGGGCTTAATGCATTTCTTAAGCCAAAGGGGTAAATTTAAGTTTTTTCCAATCGTAGGAATAGCTTTGGGCGGGCAGAAGAATCCTTAATTCCGCTGTCGCCTGTTATCTAAACTATCAAATCCGCCTGATTACCATTGTAATCCCAAAAAGCCAACTTAGTCAAGTTTTTTATCCACAAAAATGGATTTGTGCTCAAAACAAACAATCAAATCTCTTTTGAAAAACAGCAATATTTCTCCGTCCAAAAAATTGGGCCAGAATTTCTTGATTGACGGGGGGATAATCGACAAAATAATCGGGTTTGCTGATTTGAATAATCAGGATACGGTTTTAGAAATAGGGCCTGGGCTCGGTTGCCTAACCCAGGCATTGGCGCAAAAAGCAAAACAAGTGGTCGCTATTGAAAAAGACCCTAAGCTGTTAGAAGTGTTGAAAAATAACTTAAGGGAGCTCGACAATGTAAAAATTATTTTTGGGGATATTCTTGGGATTGAAATCCAAAATCCAAATGTCAAATGTCAAATCAAATCCAAAATCCCAATATCAAATAAATACAAGGTAGTGGCGAATTTGCCTTACAATATCGCCCTGCCGGTAATCAGAAGGTTTATAGAAGCGACAACTCCTCCGCAATTAATGATTTTGATGATTCAGAAAGAAGTGGCGCAGAAAATATGCGGAGAAAAATCATGTCTCCCGAAAATCGCGGTTGAAATGTTCGCCAAACCGGAGATATTGTTCTTTGTCCCCAAAAAATCATTTTTCCCGGAGCCAAAGGTTGACGGCGCAGTCATAAAAATATCTGAAATCCGAGATAAGAATCCTAAAATGGACAAAGAACTATTTTTTAAAATCGTGAAAGCCGGATTTGCTCATCCCAGAAAAACAATTTTAAATAATTTGTCAAAAGAGTTGAATATACCCAAAAACGACACGGCTCAATGGCTAGAAAAGGCGAATATCCCCGGCCCCAAAAGACCTGAAGACCTTAATTTGCAGGAGTGGATAAAACTTGTTGATGGTTTTGATTTTTAATTTGTGTTAAAATTACCAAATAACCGAGACCTAAAATGAAATTAAAAAACTTCCTTATCACATCAAAGCAGAAAATTTTCCTTTGGCTGGTTTTTGCCATTACTATGATTTTTGCGCCTACGCATCCTGTTAGGGCGCAATTCGGCATAGAAATCTTGACCGCGCCCTTTGTTTTTCTGGCAAAACTGGGAATGGCCCTTCTTATCGCCCTGCCTCTCTCTTTCTTCTGCCTTGAAATAGCCCAGATATTTCTAACCTGGGCCGCTAACCCAAATTTAGTGGGAGGAGTTGCCAGTAATACCTTCGTCCAGGCGGGCTGGACAGTGGTCAGGGATTTTGCCAATCTCTTTTTCATTTTAATCGTGGTGGCCATTGGAATAGCCACCGCTTTGAGAGTCAAGCAATACGAAGTAAGAAAGACCCTGCCCCGCTTGATTATTGTCGCCATATTGATAAATTTCTCGCCCGTAATCTGCGGAGCAGTGATAGACGCAGCCAATATCATTACTAACTTCTTTTTTACCGCCGGCGCCGGGGGATTCGACAACGTCATCACTTTTTCAAAGGGCTCTTGGGGTTGGTTAAAAGAGAATTTTGGCACCATTAGCGGTGTTTGGGCGGAAATTAGGACAGGCAGAATTTTCTTCAAAATGATAGCCGTGACTGTATTCAACCTTTTCGGAGCATTTGTCTTATTCTTAATGGGAATACTTTTCATTGTAAGAAATCTCGCTCTGTGGATTTTGGTGATCTTGTCACCTTTGGCGTTCTTAGGAGCCATATTGCCAAAAGGCGCAGTGATTCCGGGGGTCCCAAAGAAAAAAAATATTTTTGGCATGTGGCGCGACCAATTCGTAAAATGGGTTTTTATCGGAGTCACCGGTTCCTTCTTCCTTTATTTGAGCCAGCTGATGATGCAACTACAAGTAAAATCCCTTTTTAACAATCAAGGGCCTACCACAGAAGCATCGGAAGTCGGAGGAAATATAATGACCGGCTTAATGATAATGGCCGTACCTTTGATTTTCCTTGGCATAGGGTATTTTGTCACTGTTTCCAGCTCCGCGCAGGGCGCCGGCGCTATCACAGGATTAGCTAAAAAGGGGTTCGCCTATGGGAAAAAGACAGCCCAAGGTGCGGCGATAAACAGACTAAGAAAAGACATAGGGCAACCGATAAAAAATAGTTATGGAAGCGCTAAAAGAACTGTCCAAAAAGCGGCTGGAAGAATAATATCAGCCCGGCCAACCGATGCCGAACGAAAGGCGAGTTGGGATCAATCCTCTGGCTTAGGAAGGGCTGGCAAGATTGTGGCCAGAGCCGTGATTCCTTATAAAACCAGAGAAAGATGGAAAGCTCAAGCAACGGCAAAAATAAAAGAAGGGGACGTAGGTAAGGTGGAAAAAGCAAAGGCAGAAGCAAATAAATTAAATACTGCGGAAGCGCGCAAGGCGGGATATTTAGAAGCCAAGAAACAACGCGACAAGGAAAAACAACTCGGCTATATTCAGTCAGCCATAGAAAAAGGAGAATTAGACGGTTATTCAAATCAAGAAATTCAGCGCGCTATACGAGATGCCGGACAAATCAATAAAAAATTGGCAGAGGAAATAATGCAATCCGCACCCAATTTGGCCAAACAGGTTTATGACGAATATCATCAAGCGCATCCGAATATAATGAATGAATATAACAATCTAAACACACAGCGAAATGATTTAGACGCTCAACGGATAGCTGCCCAGAATGCGGGCAACAATGGTTTAGCAAATCAGTTACAAGGACAAATGGACGCATTACAAAGGCAGATGGATAGAGCCAAGCGACCAGCAGACGAGAGAGGTCTATGGATATCGCCTGAAGACACGCAGCGTTACGGCGGATTGGAGGAAAAAATTGTACTTACTACTAAAACAAAGGATGTCGGTAAATTTAGAAAAAATTACGTAAAGACAAACAGATTTATGGAAATTATTCAGGATGAAGCTCATCAAGGGAAAAATGCTTGGTCTGGAAACAACTTATCAAAAATAGCGGAAGAATATGGAACGCCCGTAGCTGACCTGTATAATGCCACATCTGACAGAATAAATCGAGCCGGAAACTGGATGCATAATATCGCTGGAAAACGTCACCACATAAAAAGATATATTACAAACAACCCCGGAGCTATTGCGGCAGGATATAGACTTCCCGAAGGTGTTTCTGAAGATGATGATGGAGACGATGAAGGAAAGAAAATAATAATCCCGTCTTCAACCAATGCAAGGACAACTAGCAAGGAAAATATGGATGAAAAACAAAGAGCAGAAATGGAAGAAGAGTCTAGAAGGAAAAGTGAGGAAAGTTCCAGAAGGCGGGAACCTAATCCTGATGAAAGGGGCGACCGCGGTGAAGAGGAAAGAGAGGGAAGGGGCGGACGCGAGCCCAGAGATGACGAAAGGTAAATAAAAATTTAAAACAGGGCTGTCCCTCCGGACAGCCCTGTTTGGCTTCCACCTCCTATGCCGACTCTTCTTCTGATTTTGGGGTCGGCTTTTTCTTGTCTGCCGGCTCATTGGTTGCAGCAGATTGTAGCCATTTCAGCAGGAGCGCCGGGACTGCCCCAAGGGATCCCTTCTCTCCGCCTCCCTGATTCAGGGCAACTGCCCATGCTCCTCCATGCTTAGCAAGAGTATCTGTCAGCTCAAAGGCCAAGGCCGTCCTTAGTGCCTCGGACTCCTCTCCCATCCCCGCTCCTTGGAGTTTTTCCTTCATATCCAGCACGGGTCCAATTCGCTCCGCGCTCTCTTGAAGGGCCTTATACAGGGCTGCTTCTGTCTTAAGCTTCTCTACCCGCACGCGCTCGCGGGCTTCCTCAATCTCCTTGGAGAGCTTAACAGCTCCGCAAAAGGCCCCTGTAATCTGTAGTATGCCTCTTTGGTGGGCATCTATGGTAATGAGGTTGTCCAAGCTCGCAGCGATACCCCTATAGAGCTTTGGAAGAGGGATTAGGCGGGTGATTTCTTCATCAAGATCCTCTATCGCCGGGTTAGACATATCCGGCACCGCGTCAATAGCTGTCATCGTCGCAAGGAGCGTTTTTTTCAGCGCCCTCACTCTCTTCAGTTTTTCCTTGGCAACGCCCTCGGCTTCGCGGATTCGGTCCAAGATGTTATCACGGATCATTCCCTCGTCAGTCGCTTCTGCGACTGTAAGGGTTTGTATATACCCCACGATAAGCGAATTGGCCTTATTCCGAATCCAGTCCGGCCAATCTTGGACGCCGTACACCGCTGCCACGATATCGCCAAACCCAACACCCATTTTCAAGACGAGGGTGTAATCTCGAAGATAGATGACCCCATCATGTATTTGGATCTTGGGCAGTTCCCCTGGCGGTAGGGGGATGAGGTCAAGCACCCTTTCGTGCGGCCTCATCAACTTTCCCTTCGTATCTATGAAGGGTATCGTCAGGTGAATGCCCGGACAGAGAGCGTCTTTCCTCCTTCCGAACCTCAAGCGGAGCCATGTTTCCGGCTCTGGAACAATCCATACGCCCCAGCAAACTAAGCCCCCGAGCGCAAGGATCTCCCCAAGAAACGACCAGCCCTTGGGAATCGCGAAGAGGCCCAAAACGAATATCAAGAGTCCAGCCCAAAAACCGACATTGGCAAAAATCCTGAAAATTCGTCTCTGCACCTCTACCCCTCTTTCTTGTCCTTGGCGCCCTACTCCTTGCCCTGCTCTCGCGGCAACCTGTCCAGTTGCAACCTCTGTTGGCATTTTGCCCATCTCCTTGCGCTTATACGCTTCTTTTTTGTTCGTTGTGAAGGTGCTGCTTGTGCCGCTATGTCTAAACGGAGAATTCCGATGAATCTCCTTTGTTTCTTTATGCCTATATTATACCAATAATCACCGCCTGTGTCAATGGCACGATGGGCGGGGTAGCGATGGTTCCCGCTCTGTTGATTTCTTTCTGTTAATTGCTGTGTTAAAATGGATTACAGGAAATTATTATGATAAAATTAAA
Source organism: Patescibacteria group bacterium (assembly GCA_018817645.1). GTDB lineage: Bacteria > Patescibacteriota > Minisyncoccia > Minisyncoccales > PEYH01 > PEYH01. The sequence continues at coordinate 18,173 of JAHITK010000003.1, forward strand.
GAATTGAAGATTAATATTATGGAAGAATTATCTAGAGACGAACTTTGGGCAATTTATAATACCCTGCCCGCCACTTTAAAAGACGCCATATTTTCAGAAGACACTGCTGATGCTATTTTTAATATCTGCAAACTCTACGAAATAGATAAAAACTCGGAAGTGGCGAAGATAATCGGCAGAATTTTGATGGGTCTCCTGCCTCCGGAGTTCCTGAGAGATACGCTTCAGGAAGAAATCGGACTTAAAGAAGATATTGCCAAAAAAACAACTATGGAACTGGAGCATTTCATCCTGAATCCGGTCAAAAAAGAATTGGACGCCCTGTACGAAGAAATAGAAGGAAAAGAGGAAAAGCCAGTAGGCGATACAAAAGAACAACCCACTGAAGAACCGAAGAAAGAAGACAGCTATAGAGAACCCATACAATAATCAAATCAAGTAAAATCCCAATGTCAAAATCCAAATGACAAATCAAGCCCAAAATCCAAAATTATTATTATTTGACATTTGGATTTGGGATTTGATTTGATATCTGACATTTGGGCTTTGGATTTTTAACTATGGAGTATCCTCTGCCACAATTTTTATCAATAAAACCAAAGGTTGCCGGACCCCTTAATTTAATGCAACTGTTGTATATCGTGGGCGGGGCAATCGTGGCCGTTATTTTCTACTTCACCGCTTCCCTCACCACCTTTATCATAATGGGCATCCCGATTATGGTGGTTGCTTTGATTTTGGCTTTTGGCAAAAGAAAAGGATTCCCGATTCCCACCATCATCGGCCGTTCTTTTATGTTTATCTTTGCCAGTAAAAGATATCTCTGGAAAAAAGTGGACACGCCGGCAATCGTGCTTCCAAAAGCGACCAAGGCAAAGGCCGCAGAATTAGAAGACGATAAAGCGGTGAGCTTAAAAATTTCCGGCCAGAGCAGATTGAAAGAAATTGGGCGGCTGATTGAAATTCATCCCAAGTAAACTAATTTTGTATTATGAATCTTTCATCCCAACAATTCCTGCCATTAGAACAAATAAAAGAGGGCATTATGATATTGAAGGACCATAGTTTGAGGGGCATAATGATGGCCTCCTCCCTTAATTTCGCCCTCAAAGCCACTGACGAGCAGGAAGCGATTATTTATCAATTCCAGACATTTTTAAATGCTTTAGATTTTTCCTGCCAAATCTTTATCGCTTCAAGAAAAGTGAATATTACCGGCTATCTGGAAAAACTAAAAGAAGTGGAGAAAAAACACGAGAATGAATTGATGGCTGCCCAGACCAGGGAATACCGGAAGTTTATTGAAAAAATAGTGGCTGGCGGTTCCATCATGAATAAAAATTTCTACATAATCGTGCCTTTTTACCTCTCGGAAATGTACGGAGGCGCTACCAAAGGAGGAATACTCACTCTAAAAGCAGCGCCGACCTTAACCGAAGAAATGTTCCAAAGGGCAAAATCTCAACTTTATCAAAGAATGGAATTTCTGTCTTTGGGCTTGAGAAGGTGCGGGGTTTGGAGCGTTGCCTTACAGAGCGAAGAATTAATAGAGCTTTTATGGAGTATGTCCCACCCCAAAGAATCCTCTGTCGGCTATTACCCGGAGATTCCGCCTGAATTAATACAATAACGAATAAAATGAAACTGCCTTCTTTAAGTGAATTATTGGGAAGAAAGACGGCCTATGAAGCCGGCGCGGAACCGCAAGCAATGAATTTGCTTGATTTTATCGCTCCGCCGGCCATTACCATCGGGTCTGATTATTTCCAAATCGGGGAAAAATTCGCCAAATCATATTTTATCTTTTCCTATCCAAGATATTTGAGCACCGGGTGGCTGGCGCCGATTATAAACCTGGATATTCCTTTGGATATCTCCATTTTCTTTCATCCGATTGACACTGGGCTTGTTTTGAAAAAATTAAGCAAAAAGGTTACCGAGGTTCAGTCCGAGATTATGGAAAAAGAGGAAAAGGGACTGATTCGAGACCCGGTGCTGGAAACCGCGTACAAAGATATTGAGATATTAAGAGACCGGCTCCAAACAGCGCAGGAAAGAATGTTTAGGATAGGGCTTTACCTGACCATATACGCTGACGATAAAAAGGAATTGGAAAAAATAGAGGGCACGATTCGCTCGATTCTGGAATCAAAATTGGTCTATATAAAACCAGCTCTCTACCAGCAGGACCGGGCGATGGTTTCCGCCTATCCCGCAGGCATAGACCGGCTTCAGGTGCATACCTCCATCAATACCAGCCCGCTTTCCACAATTTTCCCTTTCGTGTCTTTTGATTTGAGTTCCAATGAAGGAATCCTTTACGGAATCAATCAGCATAACAGTTCGCTGGTCTTGTTTGACCGATTCAGCTTGGAGAACGCTAACTCGGTCGTGTTCGGAAAAAGCGGCGGCGGCAAAAGCGTTTTATCATTTGAGCCGGTGCTGATAAGCGAAAACGGCCAAACCAAAGTTGAAAATATCGGCAAAGTGGTGGAAAGAGCGATAGAAAAATACGGGTGTCAAAAAATTGACGAGGAGCTGGAAGGAGCGCTAAATCCATCCATTAAGGTTTGGAGTTTTGATAAAAATCTTAAAGGCAGTTGGTCAACAGTGACAGTCGCGGCCAGGAAAAAAGCCCCTGAAACATTTTATAAATTCAGAACCCGGAGCGGGAGAGAAGTGAGCACAACCGGAGACCATAATATGCTAATCATCAGAAACGGACAAATCGTGGCTGAGAAAAGCGCTGAAATCAAGGCAGGGGAATTCATCCCGTTGTCCAGAAAAATTTCCGAAAACTCCTCTCCGGATAAATTCATAAACCTGCTTGAATTGTTGAAAAACTCCCGCTTGATTTATATTTCCAAGGCGGAAAAAATCATTAAAAAATATTATCATCAGATAAAAAATCTTGAAGGGAATTCCTCGTTAGGGAAATATCTCTATAAATACAAGGCTGGCCGGAGAATTCCTATTAAATATTTCTTGGAAATCATCAATTCTTTAAAAATTCCGGAAGCCGAGTTTAATGATTTGAAGATTGTTTCCAAAAACGGAGACCTCGGCAATGGTTTGAAGATAAACCTACCTATTTCAGCCGACTTATTGAAAATAATCGGTTTTATAACATCAGAAGGGACAGTGGGCGAACACTTTATAAATATCAGCAACCAGGACGAGGGATTCATCAAGGAGTGTATGGATTCTTTCAGAAATATTGGAATCCCCTGTTATCGGACAGATAAAGCGGTTATTTGCGCCAGCCGCGTTTTCACGGAAATCATCAAATCATTGGGCGGAAAACAAAAATCCGGAAACAAAAAGGTATTGCCATTCATATTCAATGCGGAAAAAGAAAAAATCGCGCCATTTCTTTCCGCTTATTTTGAAGGAGACGGGGAGGTGGAACATAATAAAATATGTGTCACGACCAAATCAAAACAATTATCATCTGAAATCTCTTATCTGCTTTATTATTTTGGAATCATTGCCCGGATTCAAAAGAAAATCAAATACGCAGCCAATACGAAAAAGAAACTTAAACAAACATACTGGCAGATTTCTATATCAGGCAAAAGCGATTTGGAAAAATTTGCCCAAGAAATCGGGTTCATTTCCGGCAGAAAAACAAATAAACTGAACAGTATCATAAAAGAAAACGGAAATACCAATGTTGATATAATTCCGGGTCTGACCTCGTTATTTGGAGAAATGTACAATGCCTGCCCTCCGCTTCTTATGGGGATGCCGGAAATTTCCGCCCTGAAGTGCGGGGTTTATAATCCTTCGCCGGATAATTTAAAAAGAATAATAGAAAAAATAGAAAAAAGGGTTGTTTATTTTAAAGAGCGGGGAGAACAAATAAAAATCCTGTCGGAATTGCCTAGAATTCAGGAATTAATTGAGCGCGGAGAAAGCGATAAATCGCTAAACAAGGAATTATGGAATTATCTTGGCCCCAGCTGGCAACTTGTAAAAACCAACCAAGTTGACCCGGGCTTTGAAAATGTATCAAAAATCATCAATGTAATTTATGGCAATGATTATAATCTGTCGGAAATCAAAAAAGAGATTCATCAGGGATTCAAAGAAATGGATATCTCTATTAAGGACTATAATCGCACCGTCCAGTCGGCATTAATAGACAGACCGGATTCGAATACCAGATACCGCACCATTCAACAAGCCGGTCAGCTCATTTGGCAGAGATACCAGACAGTTTTAAGAAATGGCCTTCCAAAAATTGAGAACACGCTTACGCGCCTAAAAACTCTGGCCAATTCTGATTTATTCTTTGATGAAATTGTCAGCATTGAAAAAATTGCCAACCAGAACGAGCAATATGTTTATGACTTAACGGTGGACAATGAAGTGTTTCTCTGCGGGAACGGCGGAATGTTCGTGCATAATTCTTACGCTGTCAAGTTGGAGGTTTTACGGTCGTTAATGCTTGGAATTGAATCAATTATCATTGACCCGGAAAACGAGTATAAATTCCTCTCCGACGCAGTGGGCGGCAAGTTTTACAATATCTCTTTGGCCTCGGAAAGTCATATTAATCCTTTTGACCTGCCCGAACCGTTGGAAGGTGAAGGCCCAAAAGATGTCCTGCGCTCCAATATTATCAATTTGGTCGGGCTGATGAGAATAATGCTTAGCGGGCTTACGCCGGAAGAGGACTCCATTATTGACCAGGCGATTAACGAAACATACGCGGCCCGCGACATTACCGCAGACACAGATCCTGTTTTATGGAAAGAAAGAGTGCCTTTGCTGGCTGATTTGGAGTCAGTGCTGGAAACAATGGAAGGCGCTGAATCGCTGGTTAAGCGATTAAGAAAATTCACCAAAGGCGTCTACGCGGGATTCTTTAATTATCCGACAAATATAATAATGGACAATCCCTTGGTCGTTTTCGGCATTAAAAACCTGGAAACGGAATTAAGGCCGTTGGCGATGTTCATTGTTATGCGCTACATCTGGAATGCCATCAAAGAGGATTTGAAAAAAAGAATCTTGGTGATTGATGAGGCCTGGTGGCTGATGCAGACAGAGGACAGCGCCTCTTTCCTCTACGGAATTGTAAAAAGAGGCAGAAAATACTGGCTCGGCACAACCACCATCACCCAAGATGTCAATGATTTTATGAAATCAGAATACGGCCAGCCGATTATTACCAACTCTTCTCTGCAGTTATTGATGAAACAATCGCCCGCCACTATTGAAGTGGTAAAGGAAACATTCAACCTCACTGACCAGGAGAAATATCTTCTTTTGGAAGCGCCGATCGGCGAAGGAATATTTTTTGCCGGGGAAAAACATGTTTCCATCAGAGTGGTTGCTTCTTACGCCGAAGACCAGATTATCACCACCTCGCCCGAAGAAATGATTAAAATCAAAAAACTTAAAAAAATAAGAGAAAATGCCTGAAACAATGTCGGCAATGGGGATTATGAAACTGCTAATCGCTATCATATTGGACGGCGCTACTCTCATTTGTTTATGGTTTTACACTCTTGGTGGTCCGGGGATATTTATCGGCGAAACTCTTTCCTATGTCCCCAAAATATTAAGCTTGGTCTTTCTCGGGGGTTGGAGTTTATCAGGCAAAGATAAAAAAATAAATATGGGGAATAAGAAGGTCTTATGGAAACTTATTCCTGGAATCGGAAATCTTCCTTTTAATACTCTAAACCAGATAACCGCGCTTAACGCTGCTTAAAACGATTCTTAATTTTCAACAATGTCCGGTAAAAAAAACATTCTTTTTATCGCCTTGGTTTTGCTGGCTGTTTTTTTATTAACAATAATCCATTGTTCAACCGTAAGCGCAGCTAAATTAGAGAATATCTATCCAAATATCCCAGGAGCAGTAACACCAACCACTACTGAAACGCCCCTGCCTGTATTATTCAAATATCTCTACAATCTTTCCATTATTTTAGCCGGAGTTATCGCCTTTGTGGTCACGGTCTGGGGAGGGATTAGATACATTTTAGCCGGTCCCCAGCCCGGAAAATTGACGGATGCCAGAGAGCAAATCGCTCTCGGATTTGTAGGAATGATAATTATTTTTGGCTCATATGTCATTGTAAACACCATAAATCCCGATTTCACGAAACTAACCGTAATCCTGCCGGTTAATAAATTCACCGGCACCCTTCCGCCGCCAAGCGATACTTCTAATATTGATATCGGCCTTTTTGAGATCCCGGTCGGTTCAATCATTACCTCTGAATTCGGGGCTTCTTCTTTTCTGGCAACCACCAGCCCTGATATTGATTACGCCAATACCGAATGGCCGTCAGCCACTACCAGCACCAGCACTTATGACACCGACTTTCAGGGCGCTCTTTTCGGGGCGCGTTTAAGGCGGGTTTATGAGGTGGCAAGCACTACTGTGCCGGCGGCCCAAAAACTTCACGATTTGAGCACGGAACTCAAAGACCTTACAGATGACTGCACTTGCATGTATGAATGCCAAGGAAATTTCGCAATAGTATGTGAAACAGATGAGAATTGCGGTTGCGACGAAGGATATCTGTGCAGTGACGACACAAAAGATAAAATGAAAGAAAAAATAACGGAAATCGGGTCTTTAAAAGACGCTTTCAAGGCATTTTTAAATCCTAACTCTCTGGTGAAGGATTATTATAATAATAACCAGTCCGATATTGACGGTCTGGATGATAATGAAATAAAAGACATCATCCAAACGATGATTGAAGTGGAAAATAAAGGAGGATACAGTCCGAAAACAGATCTTTTAGAAAGAGATGTAGGAAGAAATCTTTTTGAAATGACTTTTCTTATAAACGATATGAAGAAGATAAAAAGAATGCTTAATCCTTACGACCAGGATGTGGGATTTTTAAGTTTGCTGACCTTTGCCGAAGCCACCACCTTAGAATCCACTATGGATGTCAGCTCTACGATTTATAATTATTATGTCACTTTTGCCTCCGGCTTGGAAAAAATTGACGAAAAAAACGACCCAGCCACTTTTTATTCCGCCGCCACCCTGCCTTACCCTTATGGACCGCCCGGCACCCAGCCCTATAATCAGAATATCCCCGAGCCCGACCTCTTGCAATACTTAGATAAACAAAAAATATCTTATCCTGAAAATATCGCTTTCGCAGACGAGCCCTATACTCCGCCGGATGTAAAATTTAATTTTGACACCCCACCAACCACCGGCGGGGTCTGCAATTATATCGTGGAAATACCCATTGGCCGGGCTCTTGATGAAGCCATTAAACTTGCCCAAGCCATCAATAAAGAATTATTCAATATTTTTATTAAAGGGCAGGCGGAAATAATCGGCGCTAATATGTTAATAAAGGCAGCGGAAAAATTCGCAGACCTGAAATGTGCTGACGGCTGCATTCAGCCAAAATGTTTGGAGGAACTTGGAGTACCTGGTTGTGTCCCTCCTAGTATAGTTCTTCTTGGTTGGAAATGCTATCCCAATGGGGAAACGGTGTTGTTAAACGCATATACTGGTATCGCTATGGATCTTATTAAGTTGACCACTATCCCGGGCATAAATCTCGCGCTGGACGATATTGAAACCTCATTTAAAAAATTGGACTCCCAGGAGCCGATTTTAACCGACTATGTCTGCCCAGACATAGAAGGAAATTGCCTGAGCAAAGACGGCACAGTCCAAGATGACAAAATAGAAAAAAGGGAGTATACTTTAAAAGATAAACTAATCGAGGTCCAACTTTTATTGGACCGCTCCCGAGAACTGGTGGGCCAAGCCAAAGAAAAAAGCGTTTATGAAATATTGCTGGAGGACTATATCGCTCTTGATCTTGGGGAATATTATAAAAATTTATTGGATTACATAAGGGGGATTGACTCTATCAATAAAACCGACCTTCAGGACTGCCACATAATGTCCGGCACCATCAAAAAAATAGAGGGCAAAAACTACAGCACCTCATTGATGAATTGCCGGGATGCCAAACTCTTGGACCTGATAGATTTTCACGATAAAGAAGTGTGCAGTCCCAACCCTTACCTCGACGCCAATTTTTATTTAAACCCTGATGCACGCGCCTTACGGCCAATCAGTTGTTATTGCTATGACGAGGATGCTGACAAAAATTACTATAACAAAAGCGATTTCCCGGAACTTTATCAGAGTGTAAGCCTTGTCATTCCCAGTTTTGCGGCTGATATAGAAGATTTAGACGCTGACGCTTTGCAGGATATGGCAAACCAATGGCAGGATGCCCGCATAGATTTGAATAATTTCGCCGGGTTTGGTAATGATTATTTTTGCTGCATAAAGAACTATGAAGAATAAAAAGATAAAAAAAATCGTATTGATAATGAGCATTTTAGCGGTTCTTTCCTGCGCCGGCTTAATATACGCCCAAGACAGCGATAGTTCGCTTGAATTAGAATATCCCACTTTAGGCGGGATGCAAGGTCCCCAAAGCACCAGCGTCAAATTAACAACCTATATCCGCTATCTTTATAACTTCGCCATTATCAGCGGCGGGCTGATCGCTTTATTGTCCCTAATTTACGGCGGATTTCGGTTTTTGACCTCTACTGGCAATCCAGCTGCCATCACTGACGCCCGGGGACAAATTTTAGCCGGCTTCCTTGGCCTAGTGGTTATTTTGGGCTCATATATAATACTCAATGAACTGAATCCTGATTTAATATCTTTACGAACTCCGGGTATTACGAAACACGGAAAAGGAATAATCTTATACAACCAAGCCAACTGCGGAGGATTAGGGGATTATGCCGACACCCCTGAAACTACCGATAATATTCCAGACGGACTTCTTTATAAAGCAATAAATAGCAGCGGTTCAGCAACGCTGGGGAAAAACCAAGATGGAAAAGATATCCTGCCTGTTTCTTTATACTCTTTCCAAGATTCAGAACAATTAATAATACAATTCTATGCTAATGAAGATTGTAAAAACAATGTCCTTCCCTCGCCCAAACTACAAGCAAACCAATGCTTGGAGATTGATGCCTCCAATGTTAAATGCATAAAATTTATCTGGTACAAACCCGGGGTCTGGGTGTTCAATAGATTAGATGACGGAGGCAGTGTGCCTGACCCGGGCGACTTGCCTCTTAATTGGGAGGAAGGCAAGGACTACATAGTGGTTCAGGGCAATCAGGATTCTCTACCCGACAAGTTTAGCGACAAGGTTTTGGGCATAGCAATTGTGCCCAGTAAAGAGTCGCGGGGAGGATTAGGGCAAAACTATGGCGTAATTGCCCATAATATGTCCGGCGGTATATCGGAAGAAAAGGGCTGGGCGCATATTTATCTTCCCGGATGCGGCTCTACCAAAAAATGCAAAATGATGAGAGGAGAGATAACCGTATTCGGTCCATTTTATGACCCCAATAAAGATTATGACTCTGACACCAATAACTACGAATTTTCCCACATCTCTTCTTTAACGATATTTAATGTTCCAAAAACAGAGGAAACAAGCAGTAAAGAGATAAAGGTTTGCCGGCAGGATCGCTGTGAGCCGCAATGGGTGGGCGATAAGTCATATGATGTTTCTAAAACATACTCTCCCGCAAGCGGGCTTAGAGAAATAACCGGCACTTTTGGCAAGGCGGTTTCTCCTTACAACCCCGGTAAGAGTATAATATATGGAATAAGTTTTGAAGGCGTAGAATGGGATGGTACCAATAAAGCCATCGCAATTAGAGAGCATGACCCTAAGTTTGACGATGTACAAGAGGGAGTATCAGCTATTGAAATAGACGAAGGAGCCCATTATTTACTGCTCCTTTACGAACATTTTATTGATGATTTTTCAAAAATCAATGAAAATGTTTCCACTGACGCAGCCATTATCAATATATCCCAAACATCTTTGAGAACCATCCAGATGAATGACCGGGTGGGCACCATTATCGTTATCAGGACAGAGGCGAAGGATTAAGCCGGCTTGATAATGATTTTGCGGTAAGGGTCTGTGCCGATGCTCTCGGTTTTAACATCGCTTCTCTCTTGAAGTTCCATATGAATAATCCTCCTTTCGTAAGCTGACATCGGTTTCAGCTCTTTTTCTTGTTTGGAAAAAGCCACATCATCAGCATAACTTCTGGCAATGTCTTTTAAATAATCGAGCTTCTTTTTCTTATAATCATTGATATCTAAATCAATGTAAAACTCCTCTTTGAATTTTTTCCTTAAAAACTTGTTCAATAAGCTCTGAATCTCAAAAAGAGTCCGGCCATTGTCGCCAATCAGGGTTTGAGGCTCTTCGGTCTGAATTGAAACCGGCATAGAAGAATCAGACATTTCTTCAACAGATACTTTGACTTCAAAAGTGGTTTTTTTAAAAAATTCCTCAACCGCTTTTTTGACTTTTTGGCTTAATTTTCTTTCAAACATATTATTTTTTCGTTAAATAATATTTCTTTCTGATAAAAAACTGCTGGGCCGCCATAAATATCCCGGCCACCAGTAAATAAAGGCCTAAGGCCGCGGGCAGGCGCAAAAGGACAACGGTAATCAAAATAGGGAACAGAAATATCATCTGTTTTTGAAACATATCCGCGAAGCCCGATTTTTTAGGGGACTGATTCTGGTTTTTTTCCTTTTTCGGCATCGCGAATTTGCTTTGAAGGAAAAAAGTTATGCCAACGATTACAGCCAAAAAAGGCGATGGCTCGTTCAGATTAATGCCGAGAAACATCGGATTAATCACTTCCGGCCGCTGAACAAAACTGTAAAGATAAACAAAATTCTCCTCCTGTATGCCCTGCCAGAACATCCGGTAAAGAATAAACAGGATTGGCAGCTGGATAAGGGTCACCAGAAACGCTGAAAAAGGATTAATTTTTTCGGTTTTATAAAGCTCCATCATTGCTTTTGCCTGCTCCTCCCGGTTATTCTTGTATTTTGCCTGGATCTCTTTCAGTTTGGGCTGCAAGGCCTGCATAGCCAGCTGGGACCGGCTCGCCCGGTCTTGCAGAGGATAAAGAATAACCCTGATGAGTAGGGTCAGAACGATAATCGCCACTCCAAGATTATGGCCCGGCAGATAATAACAGAGCAAAATCAACAGATTAAACAGGGGTTGCCACAATATTACATGAAAAAAATTAGTGAAAGCATTCATTGGTTTTATCGCTTATTAATAATCCCTGACCTTAATAATAGGTTATTAACGGTTTCTTTTATTCTTTGAAAATCGGTTGTCTTGTTAATTCCGCTTAAAGCGCTGATCACAATGTCTTGCCCGGTATTTATGGCTGAAAGCGTTTCTTTAACCGCGGCCCTGATTCTTCTTTTAATTAAATTCCTCTCTGCGGCCTTTGAAGCAACCTTCCTGCTGACCACAATCCCTATCCGCGAAATATCGGAATTATTGGTGGCGAACTTCAAAAATAAAAAATCCTGCTTAAAGCCCTTGCCTTCCTTATAAACCCTTTCGAAATCATTTTTCTTTTTAAGACGATGAATTCTGGGCAACATCTTAAACAGTGATTATTTTTCTTCCCTTTTTTCTCCTCCTCTGCAGAACTTTCCGGCCATCGCTGGTCTGGGAACGCTTTAAAAAGCCATGTTTTTTCTTTCTTTTCTTTTTGTTCTGTTTATAGGTAATAACCATAAATTAGTTTGATTAAAATTAATTTGGGTTTTGTTTAACCAGTATAATCGGGAATAAGCCAGAAGTCAAATTGACGGCTAATTAAATCCCAAAATAAAAATCCAAAATCCAAAGCTCAAATGCCAAATCAAGCTCAAAATCCAAATTGAAGAAATGTATTCTTTTGACATTTGTCATTTGGACTTGCCTGTCCTGAACCTGTTGAAGGGATTTGACATTTGGATTTTGACATTGGGATTTTTAACTTGGGATTTTTAACTTTATTTCCCCATTTTATCCCCCTTTTTTCAACAGCCCTCTTTGATTTACGCGGAAAACCATTGATTTGCCTTTTCCAAAAATATAGCATAGTATAAAAGATTGAGATTAACCTTCTTCCAACGCTATGAATAAAGAAGAGCTTTGGCAAGCAATTTTGTCCCAAATCCAGTTTAATATATCGCAGGCGAATTTCAGCACCTGGTTTAAGAATACTTATATTCTCTCAAAGGATAATGGGATAATAATAATCGCTGTGCCGAATAATTTTTCAAAAGAATGGCTGGAAAAAAAATATAACAAACTGGTTTTGAATGGTTTGGAGGAATTAAACGAAAGAGTTAAATCAATAGAATATAAGGTGGTGAATGTTCCGGCCCCCCAGAGGCCGAAAGTATCTGCCAAGGCCGAAATAACGGCCATAAACCAGTTAGAATTGGAAGAATTGGCGCTTGATAAATACACTAACCTTAATCCTAAATACACTTTTGACAATTTCGTGGTTGGCCCGTTTAATGAATTGGCGCATGCGGCCGGATGGGCGGTAAGCCAAAAACCGGGTTTAGTATATAATCCCTTTTTTGTCTACGGAGGAGTCGGGCTGGGCAAGACCCATCTCCTGCAGGCAATCGGAAACAAAGTGGGCGAGCATTTTTCCAAAAAGAAAATTAAATATCTTTCTTCTGAAAGATTCATATCCGGCATTATCAATGCGATAAAAAATCAGACTATCGAAGATTTTAAAAACGCTTATCGCGACTTTGATGTGCTGATAATCGACGATATTCAGTTTCTGGCAGGCAAAGAAAAGACCCAGGAAGAATTTTTCCATCTTTTCAATGTTTTATACGAAACCAACAAACAAATTGTCATTTCATCCGACCGCCCTCCGAAAGCGATTTCCGCCCTGGAAGAACGATTGCGCTCAAGATTTGAAGGCGGGATGATAACGGACATTGGAACGCCTGACTTTGAAAGCAGAATCGCCATCTTGAAACAAAAAATACAAGAGAAAAAAGCAGGAATCAGTGAGGAAGTTTTAGGGTATATTGCTTCAAATATCCAAAAAAATGTCAGGGAACTGGAAGGGGCTTTAAAATCCTTGGCTGCCTGGAAACAGCTTCATAATCAGGATATTAATCTCGAGCTGGCGAAAAAGATTTTAAGAAAAACAGTCAATCCGCAGCCCAAAGGGCTTAATTTCCAAAAAATAGTCACAACGGTGGCAGAATTCTATAGTATGAAGGATAAAGATTTGTTTGTAATCTCAAGAAAAAAAGAAATCGTAAAACCCCGCCAGATAGCAATGTATTTTTTAAGGGAAGAGTTAAAGAGTTCTTTTCCGTTCATCGGCAAAAAATTCGGAGGCAAGGACCATACTACCGCCATTTATGCCTGTGAAAAAATTTCAAAGGAAATAATAGAAAACGAACAGCTGGCGGAAGAAATAAATCTTATCAAGGAAAAAATTTACGCTTATTAGAGAGGTTTGAGGAGGGGGAAAACCTGTTAAGAAGTGCTGGATATTGATAGGGATAACAACGGGATAACCAGAGAATAAGACAGGGCCCTCAAAAACCGAAAAATTTATCCAGACCTAATCAAGGAATTATCAACTGATTTATCAACTAAGTTATTAACTATTTCTCCCCAAAACCAGCCCTTGTCAAACCTAAATAAATGATTAAAATGAACTCACCAAATCAATGCCTAATAACAACAATTAATATATTAATTAAATAAATAATATGAAAATAATAATACTTAAAGAAAAGTTGGCTAAAGGGTTGAGCATTGTCGAAAGAATAACTGGAAAAAATCTCACCCTCCCGATTTTAAATAATGTTTTAATTTCCGCAGAAGATAATTCATTGAAACTCTCGACCACTGATCTTGAATTAGGGATTAGTTATTGGGGCCTTGCCAAAGTGGAGGAAAAGGGCGAAATCACTATCCCGGTAAGAACTCTTTCCGGTTTTGTTTCTTTGGTCGGAGAAGAAAAAGTGACAATAGAAAGCAAAGAAAAAACCCTTTATCTTAAAGGGGAAAATTATAAGACCCAGATAAAGGGGCTTGATACAAAGGATTTCCCGATTATTCCGGAAGTTGTTTCAGATAAATGGCTTGAGTTTGAGGCCATTGCTTTTTGCAAAGGAATAATGCAGGTAATGGATTTTTGCGCCTTGACTCAAGTAAGGCCCGAACTTTCAGGATTATATTTTTCTTTCCAAAAAGATTTGGCTAAAATCGCCGCTACTGACAGCTTCCGCTTGTCAGAAAAAACCATTGCTTTAGACGGGATAACTCAAGGCCTAGAAGGCCCCCAGTCATTTATCTTGCCCAAAAACGCGGCCCGGGAAATAGTCAATATTTTTTCCGAACACAACGGAAAGGTTAAGTTCTCTTTATCTCCCAGCCAAGTGATGATTGAGAGTTATATTGACGATACCAAAAATCCCCAGGCGCGTCTGGTTTCCCGCTTAATTGAAGGCGAATACCCGGATTACGAGGCCGTCATACCCAAGGAATTCAAAACGCGGGTCATTATTCCCCGGGAGGAGTTTCTAAATCAGATTAAAATTGCCAGTTTATTCAGCGGAAGGACCAATGAAGTGAAATTGGCGATAAGCCCTAAAAAAGGAAATGTCTTAATATCTTCGCAAAGCGTTGATTTAGGAGAGACGGAATCTAGAATCGCGATAGCAGCTCAGGGCGAGGAGGTGGAAATAAGCTTCAATTATAAATTTCTGGCGGAAGGATTGAATCAAATAAAATCAGACAAAATCATTTTTGAGCTTAATGGCCAAGATGGCCCTGGTGTTCTAAAACCGAGCGATGATGCGAGCTATATCTATGTGATAATGCCCATTAAGGCATCTTAATGTTTGAGTCAATATCAAGAATCATAAACAAGAGAGCCGACCGATTCTCTTTTAAAAGGGAAATTTTGGCAGTAGAAATTTGCCGGATATGGCCAAAAGTCCTGAAGCAATTATTTGATGAAGAAATAGCTGGTTCTACTCAAGCCCTGTCTTTCCGAGACGGGGTTTTGGTGGTAAGAGTCCAGCACCCGACATTAATGCAGGAGCTCCAGATAGAGAATGAAAATATAATTGCTTCCCTGAACAGAGAAGCGAAAAAAAGAGTCGTGGGGAAAATTGTCTATCGAACCTAATCTTATTTAACAAGGGCTTTTAGGAAAAAATTGCGCCAAATCGGTCCGGCTATCACGATACCGGGCCTTTTCGCTATAGCGCTGTTATCATTATTCCCGGTCCAAACACCGACCGCCAAATCAGCCGTATAACCGATAGTCCAGGCATCCCGGTATTGGTCAGTTGTTCCGGTTTTTGCGGCCACCTCATAACCGGGGAAATAAAGGAGCGAATGGGCTCCGAACATCGGAGTGCGAGCCACATTGTCAGAAAGAATATTGGTTATCATCTGGCAGATTTCCTCGCTGATTACTCTTCGGGAGGCGTTTTTATTTTCTTCAATAATATTTCCTTCGTTGTCTTCTATTTTTAATATCGCGGTAGCTTGCAGGCGCAATCCGTTATTGGAAAAGACCCCGTAAGCGGAGACCATATCGATCAGTTTTACTTCTCCGGCTCCCAAAACCAATGAAGGGCCGTAAAAACCCGGTCCTTCATTAAGAGTGGTGATCCCCATATCATGGGCCGTGGCAATAGCATCATTGATACCGGCTGCCAACAGCACCTTTATCGAAGGAATATTCAGCGATTGAGCTAATGCCTGCCTGAGAGTAACCGGACCCCGGTACCATCCGTCATAGTTTTCCGGGATATAGTCCTCGTCTCCCCATCGGCCAAAATTCGTTTTTTCATCAATCACGACATCATCAGGGGTATAACCCTTTTTAAAAGCCGTGGCATAGACAAACGGCTTGAAAGCGGAACCGGGCTGTTGACCCTCTCCATAGGTGGCCACATTGACTTTGGGTTCAAATTTGCAGTTAAGCCCCGGAGTGCATCCTTCAGGATACGGCTCTCCAAAATAATCTTTTGACCCGACCATTGCCATTATCTCCCCGTTTTTCGGGTTTATCGCCACCAAAGCGGCATTATATGATTGATAGGACTCGTTTATTTTCACTCCTTCTTTAACCGCTTTTTCCGCTGCCTCCTGCAGTTTCAAATCAAGAGTGGTGTACACTTTCAAGCCATGTTCTTTGAGAAAGTCGCCGCCGTACTTTTGGTATAGATAATTTTCCACATAGAGAATAAAATGAGGAGCATTTTTAAAAGCAGAATCAAGGCCGACAAATTCAATAGGGGTCTGGACTCTTTCGTTGTATGTTTCTTCTGAAATGTATTTTTCCTCTAACATCCTCTCCAGGATGAAATCCTTTCTTTTCAAAAGCGCGTCTTGATGTTCTCCATAAGGGTAGTAATAGCTTGGCGCTTGAATGAGAGAGGCAATGACAGCCGCTTCCGGCAAGGTAATGTCCTGGATTGATTTTCCAAAAAAGGTGCGGCTCGCTTCACCGACGCCGTAAATATTCGGGCCAAATGGAATTTGGTTCAGATACCATTCCAAGATTTGGTCTTTAGAGTAACGCCTTTCAAGTTCTAAGGTAAGGACTAACTCTCGTATTTTTCTTTTAGCGCTTTTTTCCAGCGATAAAAAGGTGGAGCGGATGAGCTGCTGGCTTATAGTGGAAGCGCCTTGGGCCGGTTTTTTGAGCTTTAAATCAACCAAGATGGCTCTCGCGACTCCGGCCAGATCCACTCCGTGATGGTTATAGAAATTATCATCTTCTGCCGCCAATACCGCCTTAATCAAATGATCCGGCACATCACTTAAAGCCACGAGTTCTCTTTTTTCTTCCCCATAAATTGTTCTTAATAAAGTTTCTCCGGTTCGGTCGTAAATCCGGGTAGGCATTATTTGTTCTCTTTCAGTGAAAACCTCGGGTCTTGGCAGGTCTTTGGCAAAATAAATAAAGACGGATAATCCTATCAAGACAAGGATGAGGATGGAAAATAAAAAAATCCGGCTTATTTTTTTTAAGACGCGCTTTAAGCGGGAATTATCCCGATAGGTCTGGCGATGGTAAATTCTCAAAAACATCATAAAACAAAACCCCTGCCGGAAGGCAGGGGTTTTGGGGGATTAAAATTCTTCTTCAAGGCCTTCTTCTGTTCCGCCTTCCTCTGGGGTGGTCTCTTCTTCGGCTGGGGTTTCCTCTTCTCCCAGACCTTCTTCGACTGGCAGACCTTCTTCCACGCCGGCATCGTCCACGCCCCCTGATTCTTCCTCGTCTTCCTGGTTGAGCAGGATTCTAACGGCTTGATCTTCGTATTCCATAATTGATTAAACTTAATTTATATTGGAAAATGAACGACCTTTTTAATTTATATGCTCATTATAATTTTATCAAGACCTTTGTCAAGCTTTTTTCGGCAATCTTTTGGATTGGAGGAGATAGACGTAACAAATAGCCAAACCCAAGGCGTCGGCCGCGTCATCCGACTTGGGCGCCTTGTCTAAATTCAAAAGTTTTTTAATCATTTTTTGCATTTGGGTTTTCTGCGCCCGGCCATAACCGACAATATTCATCTTAACCTCCAAAGGGGTGAATTCAGAGACCGGTATTTTTTTTCTGGCCGCGGCCAGCAATATAACGCCCCGCGCTTGGCTCACCGGAATAGCGGTCTTGGCGTTTTTAAAGAAAAACAATCGTTCTATCACCAAGGCATCCGGGGAAAAATCTTTTATTAATTTATTGATTTGATTAAAGATTTGATTGAGTCGATCTTGGGGAGAATCATCTGGAGAGGTTTTAATGCATCCGCAGGCGACAAAATCTATTCCTTTTTGGGATTTCCTGATAACCCCATAGCCGGTCGTCGCTGTCCCGGGATCGATGCCTAAAATAATCATAAGCAGAAGTTATAATTTTATGTTTGAGTAAACCTCTTGGACATCGTCATCGTCATCAAGGGCCTCGAAGAGTTTTTCGATAGAGGTTTTTTCTTTTTCCTCAATTTCTATCTCTTCTTTTGCCATCCATCCCAAATTGGCTGATTCTATATTAAGCCCGCGGTTTTCAAGCGCTTTCTTTACGTTTTCCAGATTCTCGGGTATGGTGTAGACCTCCATAAAACCCTCTCTTCTTTTGAAATCGTCAGCGCCAGCTTCGATGATTATCATTTCCAAATCGTTTTGTCCTGTGCCTTCGGGAATTTCTAAAATAATGACTCCCATATTCTCAAACTGCCATTTCACCGAACCCTCGTTTGCCAGTTTAGCATTATTGCGGGATAAAAGTTGTTTTATTTCCGCAAAAGTCCGGTTCTTGTTGCTGGTGATGCCGGTTATTATAAGGGCGCTTTTGGCCGGTCCGTAGGCCTCGAAACAAAATTCCTCCAAGATCTCTTCCGGTAATTCGCCGGTGCCTCTTTTAATGGCTCTTTCAACATTGTCGCTCGGCATATTGGCTTTTTTTGCCTGCTCAACGGCGATTCTTAGGGTGGGATTCATCTCCGGATCTCCGCCTTTTTTCGCAGCCACTGAAATAACCCGGGATAATTTTGAAAAAATTTGCGCCCGTTTTTTGTCTTCTGTTTCTTTGCCTCGTTTAATTGTTGCCCAATGGCTGTGCCCGCTCATAGATACTAATAATTAATCAATAATCATTTATTACTCGCCCGCCTCGGGCGGGTTAATCATTGATATTTTATATTACTTGATTTCTTTTTTGTTTTCAACCATATTGCTGAAAAAATAGCTGAAATACAAGCTGAAGCGCTTAGACCGATTGCCAACACCGAAGCAAATTTTGAATTCTCATAATTTCTGTCAGCAATACTAAGCTCTTTTTGGGGAATAATGCTTTCATCAGGGCTATTTTCTGATTTTGGCGTCCCTCCCGGATTTTGGCTGGTTTTCCAATTATTAGGGTCTGACCCTGATAATTGGCCGGGGCCGGCGGAAAAAGAACCAATTCTCTCCATTGTCTTTTTGTTTTCATTATTGCCGGCAAACCAGCCCAAAGAACAGTCCACTTCGTCAACAACTCGGCCAGAATCGTCTAAAAGCAAAATCCGCTTTCCCTGGTTATTCAGCCCGCCTTTATAGATGAGGTCGGCGGTGATTCCCGGCACGGTGGAATCGTCTGTCCTCTCAAGCAGGAAATACGACTTTGTTCCGACCACTCCTGATAACTTTATTTTCAGCGACCCATCATTTGTCTGGATAGTCCAGTTATCCAGGTTAAGAGGAGATTCGTTGGGGTTATAAAGTTCAATCCATTCGTTATGGTAAGAGTTTTCAGTGCCCATCCAAGCCAGTTCGTTTATGACAACCATCGGGTTTTCTTTGGCTAAAACAAAATTAGCCGGGCTGAAGCAAGTAATTAGAAAAAGAAATTCAAAAATTATAATAATTTTGTGTTTTGTGTTTTTGATTTTGGATTTATTCTAAGGTGCTCATAGGCCTTTTGAGTCGCCATCCTTCCTTTGGGGCTTCTTACAATCAAGCCCAGCTGCAGCAGATACGGCTCATAGACCTCCAAAATATTATCCTGCTCCTCATTAGCGGAGGCCGCTAATGCCTGCAAGCCAACCGGGCCGCCATTAAACTTCCGGATTAGCATTTCCAGAATTTTTCTATCCGGCGGCTCCAGCCCCATTTCATCTATCTCTAAAGCCGATAATCCCAATTCGGTTATTTCTTTATTAATTTTTTCCATTCCTTCTACTTGCGCGAAATCGCGGATTCTTTTCAGAAGCCGATTGGCTATGCGCGGAGTGAATCTTGAACATTGACTTATCATGGTTATGGCTTCCTCATCTATTGCTATAGATAAGATGCCGGCCGATCTTTTGATAATTTTTTGGATATCATCGCCCGAATAAAAATCAACCTGAAAAGTAGCTCCAAATCGGCTTCTCAACGGAGAGGTAAGCAGCCCGATTCTGGTCGTTGCCCCTATCAAGGTGAAGGGAGGAAGGTCTATTTCCAGCGTTCTGGCCATCGGGCCGGTGCCGGTTATTATCTGCAGTTTGAAATCCTCCATAGCCGGATAGATAATCTCCTCACAGGTTTTATTCAAGCGATGAATTTCGTCAATAAAAAGAACATCTCTTTCGGAGAGCGAGGTCAAAATAGCAGCCAGATCTCCCGGTCTTTGGATGGCCGGGCCAGTGATAATTCTTATATTAGAGTCGATGCTTTGGGCGACTAAACGCGACAGGGTTGACTTTCCAAGCCCCGGGCCGCCGCAAAAAAGAAGATGGTCAACCGCCTCCTTTCTTTCTTTGGCTGCTTGCAGGATAATCCGGATATTTCTTTTTATCCTCTCTTGCCCAATAAAATCCTCCCATTGTTTGGGTCTAAGGGTTTGGTCTAAGACCTCTTCTTCTTTTAGATTAACATTGTCCCGTAATGGTTTCTTTTTTGGAGAGAGGGGGTAGGGGGGGTTGACAATCATTTTGTTATTTGTTATAATAAAGGCGATCCCTGGCTGATTAGGGGTTTTTCTTAGCTCGGGTAAACTGGCTCCGGCTGGGTTATTCCTCGGAAAAATTCTGGTCTTTATTTGGTTATGAAGATATTGCAGCCAGGGATTTAGTTTTCGCTGGTGACTCTTTCCACTTCCTCTATGGTGGTTATTTGTTTAAGAACCTTGATTATTCCGTCCTGAAACATTGTAATCATTCCATTTTCGGCAATGATTTTTTTAATTTCGGGAACAGCTGGTTTTTTGACAATAAGGGATTCCAGTTCGTCGTTGATTAAAAATGCCTCAAATATTCCCTGCCGTCCTTTATAGCCGGTAAAGCTGCATTCTTTGCATCCTTTGGGAACCGCTATTTTTATCGGCGCCGGGAGAGTGAAATTATCATTTGGAACATCTTTCATCACTCTTTTTATCTTTTCTGATTCTTCCGGCGTCGCTTCTCTTATCCCGGCGCATTTCTTACAAACCCTCCTGACCAAGCGCTGGGCAATCACCATATTTATAGCCGGACCGATATTCATAGCGTCGGCTCCCAAAGATATTAAGCGGGGAATAGCTCCGGCCGCGTCGTTTGTGTGCAGAGTGGAAAAAACCAGATGGCCAGTCAGGGCTGCTTGTAGGGAGATTTGGGTTGTTTCCAGGTCTCTTATTTCTCCGACCAATATTACATCAGGATCCTGCCTTACAATGGAGCGCAGGCCGTTGGCAAAATCATACCCCTGGCTGGGATTTACTTCTGTTTGGGAGGTGCCATCGAGGCGGTATTCGATAGGGTCTTCAATGGTGATGATTTTGATTTCCGGATTCTGGATATGTTTTAAAAAAGCGTAAAGAGTAGTGGTTTTTCCGGATCCGGTCGGTCCGGTAACAATTATCATCCCATTAGGTTTTTTGATTTCTCCTTTGAACACTTCCAGTAATTCCTCTCTTAATCCAAGCTCTTCCATATTTTTCAAGCTTTCCGGATTAAGGATTCTCATCACCACCGATTCCCCAAAGTCCGCTGGCAGAGCCGAGGTCCTGATTTCTATCTCCTGTTCCGGGTTTGTTTTTATTTGCATAACAACAGAGAAACTCCCGTCCTGCGGTTTATCGTGGACATTTAATTTAAGACCGGCCAAAAGTTTGATTCTGGATAAAAGCAGGCGGTATGTCTCCGGGGAAAGAAACATTACATCATGGAGCATGCCGTCCAACCGTATCCGCAGACGGACATCTTCTTCTCTCGGCTCAAGGTGGATATCAGAGGCAGACAGAGAAATCGCACCCACTAAAACCACCTCGATAATCTTTGTAATCTCCTTTTTTATATTCTTCTCTATTTCTGTTTTAAAATCAGGCACGGATTTTATGGCCTTTTGTACTGGCCCGATTATTTGAGAAGGGATGATAATTTTGTCAGTAATTTTTACCATAAACGATTCAATAATTTACAATTTTCAATTTTCCCGCCGCCACCCGCCCGGGGCGAGCTAAGGCAGGCAGGTAATTTTCAATTAACAATTAATAACATTTACCCGAAGGTTATTAAAAGATGATTTCCATTATTTTTTCTTTTATCTCATTTATATTACCATTTTCTGCCTTGAATATAATAGCCCTCCCCTTGGCCGTCCCCTCAAAGGCCTCAAGTATCTTGCTGCTGGAGTAGGGTTTGGAAGAATAAAAAACGCCTCTCACCGGGGTTTTATTGTTTTCGCTTTCCCAGAGAAGAAGCAGCGAGGGAAGCCGCAGGATATTGTTGCTAAGTTCTTCCAAGACAAAACCTAAATCCTTCGGATTAGTCCCGGATTCCTGAAAATCTTTTTTAGTCAAAGAAATTACGGGAAGTTGTTTTTCCCGGCGGAATTCAATTTTTTTCAAGGCGATTTCCAGAATATTAAGCTCTCGGACGCTTTCATTTTTTGCGAAAAATTTTAATAATTCTTTATAGCGGATATTAGCGGTTATCAAGTCAAAAACGCTGTTCATTATTTCCTGATTAGCCCCTCTATCTTTGGAAAAAGCGATTATCCCGGCCAAAATCCAGGTTTTAATATTTTGGTCGGTCGGGCCCGGAAGCAAGTCAAGCAGCTGATTGGAAATTAAAGTCATCGGCAGGTTTTCCGAGACCAGATTAATGTTGCCGAATCTGTTGTTTATCGGCCGATTGTCTATATTCAATATCGGGGTTTGATAAAAAAGCTTAAAATTTTCTTCATAAAAATCCTCTAATATCTCCAAATTTTCTATCCCCACCGTTATTAAAAGATCCGAGTCCGTCTTCGGCAATTCTTGGAAATCGTCAAAATTTATGTCGTCTTTGGTGATTTTACTGCCTTTTGGGCTCAAAGATATTTTCAGTATCTGGTTTTCTTTTTCATAGTATAACTCGGAGATTTCTTTACCCTTAATAGAGATGACAAACCTGCTCGGATTAAGGGTTTGAGGGAATAGCAGGGCATAGTTTTGGGGAATAGTCCGAGGATATAAATTTACAATCTTGCCTTTATTGTTTAAAGTATAAGAAAGGGAAACAGCTGATGCCAGGGAATCAAGGCCCGGATTTTGAGGGGTCAGCACCAGGATATTCTTAGCGCTGTCAAGAAGTTTTTTTGCTTGATATAATCCTTCAGTCATTAATTCAATCTATATTTTATTGGTTTAAAAGTCAATGGAAAAAAAGATAATAACAGGCAGCGATCAAAAGACCAGGTCTTTGGCAAAAAGCATGGCTGAAAATTGTTTGAAAACGGGGCTCGGTTTTGTTTTTAACGGCCAAGCAATGATTTTCGCTCTGGATGGCAGCTTGGGCAGCGGTAAGACGACTTTTATCCAGGGGTTTGCCAAGGGACTGGGGATAAGAGAGAAAATTTTGAGTCCCACCTTCGTAATTTTGAAAAGATTCAAAATTACTAAACCCAAAGGCCCGAACCCAACCCGCTCGCAACGCTTCGCGCCGCGATGCGGGCCAGAATCTAAAGCCCTAAGCCCAAAATTTAAAAATTTTTATCATATTGATTGTTATAGAATAAAGGATTCGCAGGAAATTTTGGACCTGGGCTTTGAAGAAATAATTTCTGACCCGGAAAATATAGTGGTTATTGAATGGGCGGACAAAATCAAGGAAGTTCTTCCCAAAAACATCGCGGTTATTAATTTTAAGTTGAAGGATAAAAATATTCGGGAAATTATTATTAAAAGCGAATATAATTTTGGATAAAAAACGATTAGTGATAATTGACAGCAATGCCTTGGTCCACCGGGCCTTTCATGCCTTACCGCCCCTTACCTCTCCGAAGGGAGATTTGGTCAATGCCGTTTATGGGTTTCTTTTGGTTTTTTTGAAAGCGCTCAAAGACCTGCGGCCTGATTGCGTAGCCGCTACCTTTGATTTGCCGGGCCCCACTTTTAGGGACAAGATATACCAGGAGTATAAGGCAAAAAGGGTGAAGGCGCCGGATGAGCTTTATCTCCAGATTCCGATAACGAAAAGAATGCTTGAAGTGTTTGGCGTTCCGGTTTTTGAGAAACAAGGATTTGAGGCAGATGATGTGATAGGCACTATCGCCAAAAATGCCAAAAGAAAACAGATAACTCCGGAAATAGAGATAATCATTGTCACTGGAGACCTGGATGCTTTGCGTTTGGTCGATAAAAATACCAAGGTCTATACTTTGAAAAGGGGCCTTTCCGAAACAGTGGTCTATGACGAACAGTTAGTGAAAAAGAGGTACGACGGTCTGATACCCGAACAATTAACAGATTACCGCGCCTTAAGAGGGGATCCTTCCGACAATATTCCGGGCGTGACTGGAATCGGGCCCAAAACAGCCATAGGATTATTAAAAAGATTCGGATCTTTGGACAACATTTACCGGGTAATTGAGAGCGGAGAGAGTAAGGATTTAATCCCGCTCCGCCTTGAAGAAAAACTTATTGCCTACAAAGAACAAGCGCTCTTCTCAAGGGCGCTGGCGGAAATTAACACTGCTGTTCCGATTGATTTTACCCTTGCGCAGTGCCAATGCCGCCCGCTGGACCGGGAGAAAATAATAAAAATTTTCCAGGAATTCGGATTTTACAGCTTGATTAAAAGATTGCCGGACACGGCGCAGGCAAAATTAGGGGATTTCTGAATTTAATATCAAAAATCCCCCGCGCTTGGCGTAAAATTCCTTTCAAGGCAATAAATTGTTATAATAAATGAATTAAACAGATATTAATGACAGAAGTTTTTAAAAGAGAAAGCCAGGTCAAATCGGCTATATTGGAAAATTTGGGAAAAGAAAGAAGGCGGAGAAAATATATTATTTTGGGAACAATTGCCTTTTTCTTGGCAATAAGATTGGCCATTAAGCCCTTCCCTTACTTTTATTATATTACAGCGGGTTGTTTACTGTCCCTCTTTTTGATAATTCCGGCTACTCATTATCTCAAAAAGGACTCTAAGATGAAAATAGGAGTCATTCGGCTTATCGTAGGGGCAATAATCTTTATAGAACTTTTAACCCTCGGCGCGGTATTATACTTCTTTATGCCGGTGGCTTTATTTTATCAGATGCGCATTTCTATCATCGCCATTCCGTTTTTCCTGCTTTACGCCGTCCTGATTTACCCCTTGCTGGTTTCCAGGAAAAGCAACGACCTTTTTTATTTCTTTTCTTTGGTTATGGTGTCGGCTTTGTCGCTGTTGGAATATGCGGGCCGGTATCCGGACTACTCCCATTATCCCATTTCCGAAGAACCGGCTTTGGCCCTCTATGCGGCAATCATTCCGATTGTCATCGCCCTGTTTATTTTCTTAACAATGAGGAGTTCAATGAGTCAGTTTTGGGGGCAGTTTAGCAAAATGAATCTGGAACTTAAAGGATTAAATATTGAACTTGAAGAGAAAGTCAAAGAAAGGACAACGGAACTGCAGAAAAAGTCAGAAGAGCTGGAAGAAGCGAAAAATATTTTAGAAATCAAGGTGGCGGCGCGGACCAGAGAATTGGAAGAATCCGCCGAGCAATTGGAGGAAAATATCAAATTGAGAACCAAGGAACTACAAGAGAGAATCGATGAATTAGAGACATTCCATAAGCTTACCGTCGGCCGGGAATTAAAGATGATTGAACTCAAAAAGGAAATAGAAGACTTGAAAGAACAATTAATCAGCAGGCAGAAAAATGAGTAAATTAGCAAGAGAATGAAAAATAAGTTTTTTCTGAAAAACAGAAAATTAAATATGGCGCCGGAATACCAAAAAGAGATAGCAAAATTACAGAAAGACCTCAATGAAGCCGCCGCTTATTTGAATGATTTTCTGGCTTTTTTGCCTTTGCCGATTTGCGATGTCAGCCCGACCGGAATGGTAAGTAATGTGAACAAGGCCTTTGAAAAATTAACCGGGTTTCGTTTCAGCGAGGCAATAGGTGAATACTTATCGGGCTTTTTCACGGAACGGGGCGAGATTGATGCCTGTCTTAAGTCGTTAGAAAGAGATAACGCGGCAAAAAGCGAAGAATTGTATTTAGTCACCAAGGATAAGAAAAAAATACCGGTAAGCGTATCCTTTGCGGCCAAAAGAGACCAGAGAGGGGAATTAACAGGCTATTTTATCGGAATCATAGACATTACCCTTTTGAAGGACTTGCAGAGCAAGACCGAGGAAAAAATCAAGGCCAGAACAAAGGACTTGGAGAATTCAAGAACGGCCCTGCTCAATATGCTCGAGGATACCGAAATGGCCAAGCAGCAGATAGAAAGAGAAAAAAACAGAAGCCAGATAATTTTTAACAATTTTATTGACGGGCTCCTGATATTTAATTCCAAAGGAGAACTGGAACTGTTGAATCCGCGGGCAGAGGAATTTTTGAAAGTAAGACAGTCCGCCCTTATTGGAAAAACAATCACTGAACTGGCAGAATGGTCGCAGACAATGGATTTGGCAAAAATGCTTGAAAGCAGAAAGAAGGATATCTTCCGAGAAGAGCTTCCTTTTAAAGAAGGAGAATTAGTGGTAGAGGTTACCACCCAGACATTGAATCCTGGCAAAAAAGACGCTTCAACCCTGGTAATTCTCCACGACATCTCCAGGGAGAAAGTCATAGAGCGTTTAAAGAGCCAGTTTGTTTCAGTCGCCGCTCATCAATTAAGGACCCCGCTTTCCATTATAAAATGGTCATTATCTATGATTTTGGAAGAAGAAATAGGGCCTCTTAACACGGAACAGAAAGAAATGTTATCCTGGGCTAATCAGACAAATGAAAGAATGATAAGATTGATTAATGATTTGTTGAATGTTGCCAGAATAGAGGAAGGAAGGTTTATGTACCGCCCGACCATTATAGATTTCGGCGAACTGGTGGAGTCAATGGTGGCTTCGCTGAAACCGTTGGCCCAAAAGAAAAAAGTAAAGTTCATTTTTAAAACTTCTAAAACCAAGGCCCCGAAAGTAATCAGGGCGGACATTGAAAAATTGACTTTGGCAATCAAGAATATCATTGAGAACGCCATATTTTATACTGATCCAGGGGGCAGCGTTGAGGTTTCTTTAACCAGAAAGAAAGATAAGGTGGAGTTATCTGTCAAGGACAGCGGAATCGGCATTCCTAAAGACCAGCAGGACAGAGTTTTTACCAAATTCTTCAGAGCCGACAATGCGGTGCGAAAAGAGACCGAGGGCACCGGCTTGGGCCTATTTATCGCCAAGAATGTTATGGAATCCCATAAGGGCAAGATTTCATTCGTTTCCGCAGAGAAAAAGGGCACCACTTTCACCATTTCTCTGCCAGCCATAGGATGATGGTAAAAATAAGGCATCTGTTATAAAATGAGGATGGGGATTAATGTTTGACAGGGGCTACTAAAAGGTTAAAATAGTAATAGAATTAAATATCAAGAATTATGGCTAAAAAGATTTTAATTATAGAGGACGAAGAGCTGCTTTTAAATCTGTTGAAAAAGAAGTTGAGCGAATTGGGCTATGAGGTCTTGGCCGCTGTCGACGGCCTGGAGGGATTGGAGGCGATTAAGGAGACCGCGCCTGATTTAGTGTTGCTGGATATAGTGATGCCCAAAATGGGAGGATTTGAGGTCTTGGAGAAAAAACAGGAGGACGATTCCATTAAAAGTATTCCGGTGATTATTATTTCCAACTCCGGTCAGCCGGTGGAATTAGAAAAAGCGAAACAATTGGGGGCTAAAGATTGGTTGATAAAAACAGAATTTGACCCCGTGGAAGTGGTGGAAAAAGTTATAAAACAAATTGGAGACAGCAACAATAATTAAGTTGGTTAAGCAAAATTATGCAAGAACATATTCTCATAGTAGAAGATGATAAGTTTCTGCGGGAGCTTATCTCCAGAAAGCTTTTAAGCGAGGGATTTAAAATAGATGAAGCGATAGATGGAGAAGAGGGTCTAAGGAAAATAGAAGAAAGCAAACCGGATTTGGTTTTGCTTGATCTTATTCTGCCTGGTTTGGATGGGTTTGAGGTGTTGGAGAGAATAAAGGACAATCCGAGCACTAGTGCCGTGCCCGTGCTTATCCTTTCAAACTTGGGGCAGAGAGACGAGATTGAGAGAGGATTAAAACTGGGGGCGGTTGATTTCTTGGTAAAGGCGCATTTTACGCCTGAAGAAATAGTGGAAAAGATTAAAACTATTTTTGAAAAGAAACCCGCTGCCAGCCAGAGCGAATAATTTTTAGCAAGAATAATCTCGAGGAAAGTCCTGAGCAAGGACTTTTCTTTGCGCAATATGCTTGTTTTAATATGCGGAAAAGACACTTATAGGGGATGGCAAAAGCTCAAAGAGATAGTGAGGGCTTTTGAGAAAGAAAATAAAATTTCTCTGTCTTTGGATTCTCTGGGAAATGAGGCCGTGACATCAGAGGATTTAAAAAATGAATTGAGGCACGGCTCGATGTTTGAGAAAGAAAAGATAGTAGTTTTAAGAAATGCTTTTGGCAATGCGAATTTTAAGGAAGAATTTATAAAAGAAATAGAGAGCTTTTCAGGAGATAAAGACATTTTAATGGTTTTTTATGAAGAAGGAGACGCCTCTCTAAGCGCGGATTTCCTGAAACTTTTCCAGAAACAAGGCGATGTTTATAAATTCGACTTTTTAAAGGGAAATGACCTGAAGGAATGGGCTAAAAAAGAATTGTCTTCATTGGGGGCAAGCGCGAAGCCAGAGGCCCTGGCGTTGTTAATCAGTTCAACCGGCAGCGACCTGTGGCGGTTATCGGCCGAAATTAAAAAAGTCGCTGCCTATAAGGCGGGCAAGAAGAATATTGAGAAGAAAGAGGTGGAACTCTTGGTAAGCCCGAATAGCGAGGCCGTGATTTTTAAAACTATTGATGCCATTGCTTCGGGAAACAAAAAAACCGCCCTTGATTTGATCTATAAGCATTTGGCAAAAGGCGATCCCCCGCTTTACCTTTTATCAATGATAATTTTTCAATTCAGAAACCTGTTGGTTGTTAAAGAGCTGGAGGGGCGTTCTTTTGAAGCGAAAGCCAAACTTTTAAGACCAATGCACCCGTTTGTCGTCCAAAAAAGTTCTTGGTTAGCCAAGAGATTTTCCTTGGAGCAATTAAAAGATATTTATCTCAAAATTTTTAAGATGGATTTGGCTATTAAGGGGGGAAAAATAAAACCAGAGATGGCTCTGGAATTATTGGTTGCGGACATTTAGTTATTTCTGCCTTAAAATTCGGGCAATACTGGATTTTTTTCTGGCCGCCGTGTTTTTTTTGATAACATTTTCTTTTGCCGCCTTGTCCACTATTTTATAGAATCGAGGGAGCAATTCATTTGCCTCCTTTGTTTTATTTTCTTTTTTCAGAGAAAGGATTTGTTTTTGCAAGTTCTTAATGGTTTTTTTATAGCGCAAATTAGACGCTCTGTTTCGGCGTTCTTGTCTTAGAGATTTGATGGCTGATTTTGTGATAGGCATGTTCGCTCCCCGCCCGAGGCGGGTTCGCTCAAGTTAAAAATTAACCCGCCTGCAACGCTTCGCAAGCGAGCTTGCTCGCGCCCGCCGGCAGCGATGCAACAGTTTCGGGCAGGCAGCGAGGCGGGCAGGAAAGGTAAAACTAAAAATGAAAAACAAAACACTTCTTGTGATTGATACAATATCACACCCTTTGTTTTTTTTCAAGTTTTTCAAGCCCGAATGGTTGAAAATAAGCGGGGAATAGGGTAATATTAAAGCGGATATGAAAAAAATACCTCAATTTTTGCAGAAATATTTTTGGGATGTGGATTTTTCAACCGTGGACAAGAAACAGCATTCTCAGTTTGTTATTGAGAGGATTTTAGAGTACGGAGACAAAAAATCAATTAAATGGATGAAAGACAATTTTTCTTCAGAAGAAATTAAAAAGACCCTTTCTGTTTCTAAAAATCTTTCGCGAAAATCAGCCAATTTTTGGCAGCTTATTTTCGGTTTAGATAAGGATAAAATTCTATGCCTGAAGAAATCATTTCAAAAAAAACACAGAGCAATTTGGAGATATTAAAAAAATCCTGTTTGATTGCCGGTTTTTATCTTGCTGGTGGCACCGGGTTGGCTTTATATTTAAATCACCGCCTCTCTGTTGATTTAGACTTTTTCAGCGAAAAAGAATTTAATAGTAAGCCTCTGCTTCAAAAGATTAAAAAATTAGGCAAATTTTCAGTCGCCAAGGAATCAGAAAATACTTTGGCGGGCGTTTTTAATGGCACAAAAATCGCTTTTTTGGCATACGATTATCCCCTTCTTTTTCCGTTGAAAAAACTTGGCAACATTAATGTCGCTGATATAAGAGAGATCGCTTGTATGAAAATTTCCGCGATTTCTTCGCGCGGCAGCAAGAAGGACTTTATTGATTTATACTTTATTTGCCAGCAGGGCATTTCACTAAAACAGGCATTAGCGCTGTTTGAAAGGAAATACAGGGGTATTCATTATAATATGGTGCATATTTTGAAAAGTTTGGTCTTTTTTGACGATGCTGACAACGAACCCCTGCCAAAAATGTTGGTTCCTGTTACCTGGAAACAGGTTAAGAAATTTTTTCAAGAAAAAGTAAAAATGAATCAATGATTTCTTTTATTAGGGGCAAAATAAAAGCAAAAAACGGAGAATTTGTTATTGTTGAAAACAATGATATTGGTTTTAAGGTTTTTGTTTCTCCGAAGACCCTGGAAAAATTAAATCCGAGCGAGATTACAGAGTTTTTTATTTTTTTTGCCGTTCGCAACGAAAAGCCGGAATTATACGGGTTCCTGACGCCGGAAGAATTAAAAGTTTTTGAAATTATAGAAAAGGTCTCTGGCATCGGCCCCAAAGGAGCAATGCTTATTGCTTCATTGGGAACATTTGAAGAACTTAAAAAAGCGATAGAAATTCAGGACTTTGGATTTTTCTCCAAAATTAAAGGAATCGGGAAGAAGAAAATCCAGAAGGTTATCCTGGAATTGGGCGGGACCATAAAAAGAATTGAAGAAATGGAGAACAAAAGTTCTCAAGAAGACGAGGCCTTTAAGGGTTTGCTGGCTTTGGGTTTTTCCCCAAAAGAGGCGAAAGAAGCGCTGGCGAATGTGCCGAAGGAAGTAAAAGACATCAGCCAGAGAGTCCAGCAGGCATTGAGACAGTTCACAAAAAAATGATGAAGAGAATTATAAAAAAGATTATCCCGCCATTCTTTCTAAACTGGTATTACCAGTTTTTTCCTCTATTAGGCGCTGTCTGGTATCGCTTTCCCTCAAAAAAATTAGTGGTAGTCGGGGTGACCGGCACTAATGGCAAGTCCACGACAATTCAGCTGGTCTCGGACATTTTAAGGCAGGCCGGGCTCAAAGTCGCTTCTCTTTCTTCAATCCGTTTCCAAACAGGAGATAAGCTATGGCAGAACAAGCTCAAAATGACGATGCCCGGCCGGCTTAAACTTCACCATTTTTTAAGAAAAGCGGTCAACAGCGGATGCCAATACGCTGTGCTGGAAGTGACCTCTGAAGGAATCAAGCAGTGCCGCCATAAATTTATCGATTTTGACGCAGCCATTTTCACCAATTTAGAGAAAGAGCATATTGAGTCGCATGGCTCGTTTGAAAAATACCGGCAAGCCAAAGGAAAATTGTTTCAGATGCCGGGCCTCAAATGCGCGATAGTGAATTTAGACGATGCGCAGGCTGATTATTTTTTAAGTTTTCCAGTGAAAGAGAAGTGGGGATACACAGTAAATCCAAAATCCAACCCGCCCGCCTCGCTCCCTGCCCGAAACTGTTGCATCGCTGCAGGCGGGCGCGAGCAAGCGAGCTTGCGAAGCCTTGCGGGCGGGAATGCCAAAATGGAAAATCAGGATTTGAAAATTGTGGAGGGGGAGGAAGTGAATCTTTTTGAGGACCATTCGGAATTTTCTGTCAGCGGGCAGGAATTCTCCATTCCGTTAGTGGGAGAGTTTAATGTTTACAACGCTTTGGCCGCTGTTTCTTTTGGGCTGTCGCAGGGCCTAAATTTAGACATTATAGCAGAGGCCTTAAAGAAGACAGCAGGGGTTCCGGGCAGAATGGAATTCGTGATAAAAGAGCCGTTCCGGGCGGTGGTTGATTACGCCCATACCCCCAAAGCGCTTGAAAATGTCTACCAAACACTTTCCCTTGGAAAGCAACAGGACGCTAAAAAGAAATTAATATGTGTTTTGGGTTCTTGCGGCGGGGGCCGGGATAAATGGAAGCGGCCGGTATTTGGAGCCCTGGCCGGCCAATATTGCGACAAAATTGTTTTAACCAATGAGGACCCTTATGACGAGGACCCAATTCAAATTATTGAGGCGATTGAAGCAGGGGTTCCTCAAAATGCCGATTATGAGAAAATTTTTGACCGGCGCGCGGCGATTAAGAAAGCATTATCTTTGGCTAACCCCGGAGACACAATCGCCATTACCGGTAAAGGAGGCGAGCCCTGGATTTGTGCGGCAGGCGGGAAAAAGATTCCCTGGGACGACCGGCAAATAGTCAGGGAGGAGATGTGATTTTAAGATATTTTTGAATATGCTCAAAGACGCATTCCAAAAAATAAGTCAATATTTGTGGGAACTGCCCGCTTCCTTTAGGCAGGGGATGAGAACCGGCGTCAGGGTTTATTCTTCTGACAAATTATGGGGACAAATAGAAGAGGAATCTTTAGAGCAACTAATGAACTGCGCTTTTTTGCCGGGAATTGTCGGTTATGCCTTTGGTATGCCCGATATTCATTCCGGCTATGGTCCCCCGATTGGAGGAGTGGGAGCAATGGAGACGCATCAAGGGATTATTTCTCCCGGATTTGTTGGATTCGACGAGAATTGCGGAGTGCGTTTGCTTAAATCATCGTTTAATCAGAAGGATATAGAACCCTACTTAGGAGAGTTGGCAAATGGCATAGAAAATGAAATTCCCTCCGGGCTGGGAAGGGGCAGGAAAACAAAATTAAGTATTAACCAAATTAACGAAATTCTTGACAAGGGCGTGCCAGGGTTAGTCGAGCAAGGGTATGGCTTAAAGGAAGATGTCGAAAACTGCGAAGAAGGAGGATATATGCGCGATGCTGATTCTGTTTATGTTTCAGACCGGGCAAAAAATCGCGGGAGAGACCAACTGGGGACATTGGGAAGCGGGAATCATTTTTTAGAAATTCAGGCAGTGGAAGAAATTTATGACAAGCCAGTGGCCGAAATATTCGGATTATCGGCCGGACAAATAGTGGTAATGATTCACACCGGCTCACGGGGCTTGGGTCACCAGAATTGTTCCGATTACTTGAAGTCCGTTCTGCTGGCAATGCCGAAGTATAAAATTAGTGTGCCGGACAAAGAATTGGCTTGCGCGCCTTTGAATTCTCCAGAAGGTCAAAATTTTCTAAAAGCAATGTCTGCGGCTTGTAATTTTGCCTGGGCCAACAGACAGATTATTACTTATTATGTTCGCAAGGTGTTTAAGGAAATAACGGGCGGCTCCGGGAATCTCGTTCTCCTGTACGATGTGGCTCATAATATCGCCAAAATTGAGGAGCATGAAGTTAACCAGGATATGGTAAAATTAATTGTCCATCGCAAAGGCGCAACCAGGGCTCTTCCAGCCGGGCATTCGGGAATACCGGAGAGATATAAAACGGCGGGACAGCCGGTTCTTATTCCCGGCTCAATGGGAACGCCTTCCTATGTCTGCGTAGGCACGGAAAAATCAAAAGAGGCCTGGTATACGGTAAATCACGGAGCCGGGAGGATAATGTCCCGACATTCGGCGGTTAATAAAATCAGGGGCGAAGATGTAATTAAGGGCTTGCAAAAACAGGGAATTTTGGTAAAGTGTCATTCAGCAAGGAATATTGCCGAAGAGGCTCCCCTGGCTTACAAAAATATTAATGATGTGGTAGAAGTAGTTCAGGGCGCCGGGCTTGCCAGAAAGGTTGCTCGGCTGAAACCATTGGCAGTGGTAAAAGGAGAATAAAGAATTGAGAAATTTTATGAATAAAAAAATGCCTAAAAGCGTTAGAAAACATATTCGTCAAGAAAAAGCTCGTCTTCGCCGGGAAGTTTCAGATATTAATAAAAGAGAAGATATGATTAAACAGCTGTATGCCCGGTTTAGTCCGGGGGCGCCGGAAAAGGCGGCTAAAGTGATGGAATTAAAACCAAAAATTTCAAAAATTCCTAAAGCCGTAAAAACTTCTCAATAATGAAAATACCAGACATCTATAATTTAGCTCTTCAGATGGGGACAGCCGCCGACCTTAGAGGCAAAGAGGCGGTAGAGAAATTTTTAAGCAAAAAGCAGCGCGATTACGAAAAGCTTTCTGAAAAGGAAAAGCAGAATTTCGATCTGGAAACGCTTAAAAATCCTTATTCTGATTCTCGGATTTTAAATGTATCCGAAGATAAAGAGATAAAAAGGATTTTAGTCGGGATAGATATAGAACCGGCCGAGCTTTTGCTGGCGAGAGAAATCGGGAATATTGATTTAATTATTTCTCATCATCCATTGGGCAAAGCGTTAGCCACTCTCCACGAAGTAATGGAGCTTCAATGCGAAGTTCTTTCCCAGTACGGCGTTCCGATAAACATAGCCGAGGGGTTGATGAGAGAGAAAATATCAGAGGTGGCTCGGGGTTTGAATAAGTCCAATTCCGAAAGAACGGTTGACGCAGCCAAGCTTTTGAAATCCAATTTAATTTGTCTCCATACGATTTGCGATAATCTGGCCGCGGATTTCCTGAAAAGAACTATTGAAAATCAAAAGCCGGAAACAGTGGGAGAGTTGTTGGATATTATCGAAAAGATTCCCGAATATAGATTATCAAGTAAAAACGGAATCGGGCCCAAGATTTTTGTGGGCAAGAAAGACAATCATTGCGGGAAAATTGCTTTTACCGAGATTACCGGAGGCGCAGAGGGTTCTTCAAAACTTTATGAAAAAATGGCGCAGGCAGGAATCGGGACCATTGTCGGAATGCATGTTTCAGAAGAGCATAAAAAAGAAGCGGAATCAGCCCTTATTAATATGGTGATAGCCGGGCATATGCCTTCTGATTCTTTGGGCGTGAATCTCTTTTTGGATGAGTTGGAGAAAAAAGGAATTGAAATTATTCCGTGTTCCGGCCTGATCAGAGTTTCCCGCATTAGTCATTAATCCCTTGCCCGCCTCGGATGGGTCTGCCCGCCTCGGGCGGGATTGATTGCTGACACATTGGCCATTAGGCCATTTTTTGTTATGATGAATTAACATGAAAAAATATTTTTCCAAACAAGCCAAAAAAGGAAAGGCAGGCAATACTGCTTTTAGGACCCCCTCTCCTTTTATCAGCAGAAAATGTCAGACAAAACGGAAGATAATTCAAGGAAAGTAAATTTCCCGGCATCATTGATTTAAAATGCCGTTGGTTTTAAATTATGCTGGACAAAAAGAGAAAATATTTACAAATTGCTTTAAATAGCACCCTTCAAGATGCGCAGGATATAATTTTGAAGCTTCCGATAGACGAGAGAATTATTATTGAGGCCGGCACACCGCTGATTAAGAATTATGGCGGCGAAGGCATTCAGGATATCAGAAGGTTATGGGAGCAAAGGATTGCCGGAAAGAATCTGTCTGCTCCGCCGCCGGCGGATTTGATGGCGGTTTTCAGATTAATAAAAGAAATAAGACGAACCAAACAAGCGCCAGTTAACAATCAAAAGAACGATTCTTTGCCTGTTCTCTATATCATCGCTGACCTTAAATGTATGGATCGGGGCTTTACCGAAGTAGATATCGCTAAGTCCGGAGGGGCCAGCGCCGCCACGGTTTTAGGCCAGGCGCCGATAGAGACCATCAATGTTTTTATTGAGAAATGCGAGGAAAGCGGGCTGGACTCGATGGTTGATATGATGAATGTGGGATACCCACTGGGAATTTTAGGAAATTTAAACAAACAGCCCGATGCGGTAATTTTGCATCGGGGAGTTGACGAGGAAGATTATAATAGAGAAAAAGAAATTCCTTACCACGAAATCCAGCGCATCAAAAGCGATTACGACATAATGGTTGCCGTGGCCGGAGGGGACACCATTCAGGAAGTTCAAACAGCCATCCTGAACGATGTTGATATTATTGTTCTTTGGAGGGCTTTCTATAAAAGCACCGAGGACACCATTAAATTAGTTGAGGAATTCCTCAAAGAAATTCGTTAAGAGATATCTCTCTTTTTAGCCGCAAGATTTTTAAATCCCTCTAAAATCTCTATTGGAAGAGCGAATATCACGGTTTTTGACGGGTCGGGCTGAAGATTGTCAATTGTTTCAAGGGTTCTCAAAGACAAGCCGCCGGGCGCTGAGGTAAGCAATTCCGCAGCGTTTTTTAAACTTTGGGCCGCCGCCACTTCTCCTTCTGATTTGATGATAATAGCTCTTTTTTCTCTTTCTGCTTCTGCTTGCGCGGCCATCGCTCTCTTCATTCCGGCTGGCAGTTCTATATCTTGCATTTTAATGGCCGTGACGTCTATCCCCCAGGGGTCAGTTTCGGCATCAACCATTTGTTTGATGGCAGTGGCAACATCTTCTCTTTCAGTGAGCAGGGCGTCTAATTCCACTCCGCCGATAATATCCCGTAAAGCGGCCAAAGCGTATTGCGAAACCGCGTAGCGGTAATTTTCTACCTTTAAAACAGCAAATTCCGGCTTTTCCACTTTGAAATAGACCACTGCGTTAACGCCGACCGGCACATTGTCTTTGGTGATAGCTTCCTGCCGCGGGACATCCACGGTAGTGATTCTTAAGTCCACAGTTATCAATCTTTGGATTCCGGGGAATATCCATCTGAAGCCCGGGATTTTTATCCCCGTGTACTTGCCGAATGTCAAGATTACGCCCCTTTCATATTCGTTTATAATCCTTATGCCTGATAAAAAGAGAACTAAGAGAAATGCTAATATAATAATTAAGGCGATTACCATATTTTTAAGTTAATTATAATTGAATTACATTTTTAATCTTTTTATCATATATGTGTTTTTTAGGGAATAGCCGAGCGTCTTATAATAATCCCTTACTCCCACTCCGGATATCACAATGATATTTTTCAAGCCGAATTCTTTCTGAACAATCTTTTCCGCCTCCTGCATCAATTTTTTCCCAAGCCCCCGGTGTTGGGGAGCGTTTGTTTTTTGAGAGACGGGCACTAATTTCCCGTAAGTGTGAAGTTCCCTTACAATACCGGAATCCTTCAAGACCGGCAGGACAACTTGGCCGGGGATTCTTAGGCGCAATAAGCTGTGGAGTCGGGTTCGGTCTTTGTTCTCGAAGCTTAAAAATATTTCCTTTCCTTTGGAGGCCTCATAATCACTTCGGAAAAGATATATTTTTTCTTTTGGATTATATTGCCCCTTGACTTCCCGGCACCTGATGCATTTACAGCGCCATCTCTGCTGTTTTGCGATTACCATTATCATCTGCCTTAGATTAGATGTCTTGGTTCCGCCCTGCACCACATATTGAGAGGGAATATCCCGGACAATTCTTTGTATCCGGCAGTAATATGGAACCGTTTTTTTGATGGCGATTATGATTTCCAAAAGCTGCTTTTCGGTGTACGGCTGGTAGCCCTGCTTTTCCCAGATATTATACAAAGGAGCTTCTTTTAACAGGGCGCAGGGATATATTTTTAAATAATCAGGCCGGAAATCCGGATTAGAGAAAAGCTCTTTAAACATCTTAACATCTTTATTAGGGTCAGACCCTAACAGATTGGGCATCATCTGGAAACAAATTTTGAATCCAGCGTCTTTTAAGAGCCGGGTTGCTTTTATGGCTGCGTCAATATTATGCCCTCTTTTGTTTATTTTCAAAATGTTATTATAGATACTCTGAATTCCGAGCTCAACCCTTGTTATCCCCAGTTCCCTTAATCGTTTTATTTCTTTTTCATCAATAAAATCCGGCCTGGTCTCAATGGTAATCCCGATAATCCTATGTTTTGCCTGCTCGTTTTGCTTTTGAACATTCTCTAATTTTTTAATTTTTAATTGTCGTTTTTCATTTTTCGTTTTACATTTTTCATTATATTCGTTCGCCCCCCTAAGGCATTCTTTAATAAACCAATTCTGGTAGTTTTTCGGGTAAAACGACCAAGTTCCGCCGATAATCCTTAAATCAATTTTATCGGTCGGATGGCCGATTGCTTCCAGCGCCTTGATTCTTGCCTGAACCTGTTGAAAAGGACGGTATCCCATCATTATCGCCCGGGCCACCGCTGGCTCCTCTTTTAAATAACTTTTTGGAACTTTGCTTTGGCTTGGGCAGAAAATACACTTTCCCGGGCAAGGGAACGGTTTTGTTAGCGCGGAAACAATAATTATGCCTGAAAGCGAGCGGATTTTTCTGATTCGCAGAACTTCCTCAATTTCCGGGTTGGGCTTTATTCTTTTATCTTTGATTAAGGTGTGATAAGCTTCTAATAACTGGGAGTTTGGAATCATTTTGGCGCTTTTTCTCTTGGAATAACGGCGCTTCAGAGAACTTAAAACATCCGGGCTTACGGCCTTTTCCTTGGTAAGAGCAATAATAATTTCTTTTGCCAATTCCATTTATGAAAAAAGATTACGCTGAATATTTGTTGGAAAAAACCAGACAGGACTATGATGCGATTGCGGACGACTTTGACAAAAAACGGGATTATCTTCCTCCTGATTTTGCAATTTTACAGGACTATGTTGATAAAGGGGACAGGATTTTGGATTTAGGATGCGGGAACGGAAGATTCCAGGAAGTTATCAAAGACCGGGCTGATTATTACGGAACAGATGTTTCCGGTCCTCTTATCAGAATTGCCAAAGCGAAATATTCGGATGCCAAGTTTTTTGTCAGCAAGCCCTTGTCCCTGCCTTTTGAGGACAATTTTTTTGACAAGGTCTTTTGCCTGGCTGTTTTTCATCATATCCCGTCAGCAAGGATAAGAAAAGAGTTTTTAAAAGAAATTAGGCGAGTTTTAAAGCCGGATGGCCGGATTGTCTTAACTGTTTGGGATTTAAGTGATAATAAGAAAGCCAGACAGCTTTTGTTAAAATATGCCCTGCTTAAATTAATCGGCCGAACAAAACTTGATTTTAAAGATGTTTTTTATCCTTGGAAAAACAGCGCCGGCAAGGTGGTTATAAACAGATATATCCATATTTTTTCGGAAAATGAACTGGAGAAAATTATTGAAAGCGCGGGATTGGTGATCAAAGAAAAAGGGATTTTAGAAAGAAGCCCAAAAGGGAAAAATATTTTTATCATCGCCCAAAAATCAAAATAGTTATAATTTTTCGTTTTAAGTTAGTCCCTGTGGTTCAACGGCCCGCCAAAATTTGCCCTCATAGTTTAACGGACAAAACACAGGCCTCCGGAGCTTGAAATACAGGTTCGATTCCTGTTGAGGGCATAAGCAAAATTTAGGCGGGTAAAATAAAATGCCTCCCTCCGGAGGAGGAAATGGCTGTTCGAATCAGCCCAGGGACACATTAGAACAAGTTAATGAGTAAAACGAATTTATTTGTTCTTATGCCCTAAAGAGCGGAGTGACGAAGATTAAAATTAAAATAGTGCCAAATTAAAATAGTGCCAGGCACTATTTATTTTATCTATTTATCTATTTACTTATCGATTGATAGATTAGTACGATATATTGACCCAGCGAATATTATGGGATATAATTGAACTGGAAAATACCTTAAAGTCTATTTCCAGTCTATATATGGATAAAAAACCCACTAAAGGTGAATATTTAGAGGTTTTATTAAGATTCCCCAAGACCGTCTTTTCT
Organism: Patescibacteria group bacterium; assembly: GCA_018817645.1. Lineage (GTDB taxonomy): Bacteria > Patescibacteriota > Minisyncoccia > Minisyncoccales > PEYH01 > PEYH01. The sequence continues at coordinate 57,807 of JAHITK010000003.1, forward strand.
ACCAAAGATGTTGCTTTATTATGGGGAGAAGAAAAGGAACAAACAATTACTGGACGGTTAAACAAATATGTTAAAGCCGGAAAGTTGGTCAGGGTTCGGCGCGGCATATATGCAAAGGATAAAAATTATGATCGCTTTGAGTTGGCGACCAGAATATATACGCCTTCGTATATCAGTTTCGAGACGGTATTAACCCGTGCTGGGGTAAATTTTCAGTACTACGGAACTATCTTTGCCGCATCCTACATAACCCGGGAAATTAGCGTCGGCAGTCAGAAAATTTCTTTTATTCGGATGAAAGATTATGTGTTGAGCAATACTGTCGGTATCAAGCACGCAGACGGTATTGCAACTGCAACCAAAGAGCGCGCTTTTTTAGATCGAATCTATGTCAGTAAGGATTATCATTTTGATAACTTGGATGCGTTGGATTGGGATAAGGTATTTGAAATTTTGCCTATATACAACAACAAGAGAATGATCAGGAAAGTCAACGAGTATTTCAAACATTATAAAGCCACAAAATAAAATACTTGTGGTGAGCTTATCGAATCATGACATTGGATTATGCCAAACATAAAAATATACTACTTCAGATTTTGAAGGACATTTACTCTGACATATCAATTGCGCCTAATTTGGGCTTTAAGGGCGGCACGGCTGCTTTTCTATTCTATGAATTGAACCGCGGTTCAGTTGATTTGGATTTTGATCTGCTTGATGAAAGCAAAAAACAGGTCGTGTTTGATAAAATTCAAAAGATCGCTACTGGCTACGGAAAAATTATTGACTCCAGGGTTAAGCGTTTCAATCTGGTGAATGTAATCTCCTATGATACGAAATCACAGAATATTAAAATTGAGGTAAATAGGCGGGATTTTGGTTCACGATACGAATTAAAAACTCTGCTTGGTATTTCGATGATAGTCATGGTTCGGGAAGATATGTTCGCTCACAAGCTTATGGCTATGTATGAACGGGTCGGCAAAACAAGCCGCGATATTTATGACATCTGGTTCTTCTTGAAGAATAACTGGCCGGTGAATAAAGAAATCATTAAACAAAGATCGGGTATGTCTTTTGAGGAGTTTCTGCAAAAGTGCGCAGAACAGCTTGGGAAAATGGATAATCGTAATATTCTGGTCGGTTTAGGCGAATCTCTTACCGAACCACAGAAAGATTGGGCTCGGGCAAAACTTCGGACGGAAACAATTTTTTTATTGAGAGCTCGATTAGAAAGCGAAAAGTGAATTTATATCAAAAGAAATCGATATGAATTCAGGTTTAACATTCATCACAAAGGATAAGTAGATTTATAAAAACAGAAGTTTGCAAAAACCAAAATTCAAAAAGATTTTTGATTCCTTATATCAGGGTCTTTTGAAAATTAATATGCTTGGTTCGCAGTGAAGCATTTCAAAGGTCGAGTTTGTCGTTTATTAGACATTTAAGAATGAAAAATTATGAATAAATTAAATGTTTTAGATTGGGTTGCCTTAATTTTAGTTATAATCGGCGGCTTAAATTGGGCTTTAGTTGGCTTGTTTAGTTTTGATTTGGTGGCGGCAATATTTGGAGCTATGTCTATTTTATCGCGTATCATTTATGTATTAGTTGGCTTGTCTGCGGTTTATCTCTTGGCTACTCTTGGTAAATTAGCTAAAGAATAAAGGATTTCCGAATTCAGATTCGGGTAACAGAAAGGAATCAAATAAAATGTATAAAAAGATTATCTCCCAATATCTTTTTAAAAAACAAAGGAACTCTAAGAGCTCCTTTCCTGTTGGCCGAATGTCATTCTCGGATACTGCCTGATTGTGTTAAGGTTTAAGATGTACGCTCACCGAGGTAATGATTAGGCCTAAAACCGTGAGGACTGTCCCGAGTAAAGGAAAAGAGCTGTTCTGTCCAAGACGAATTACTATTAACGCCAATCCGAACCCTACCATTACTATTCCAAGACCGATTCCTAAGATAGCGAGCCTCTCTTTCATCCACCTCACCCCCTCTTGAATATGTGCTATCTCACAATAACACACCGCATTCACTTGTAAAGATTAGAAAGGATTTTTTAAGATTGGATCGAGGGAGATATAAAGTCGCCAAAAGGGTATTTTTTTGATATAATAAACCAAGGAAAGGTCGTTTGAAGTAGTCGATTAATTATTAATATTTTTTAAATATGCCTGAAGAGGAAATTGAAGGTAAATTAATCGGTAAAATCATTCATTTTTTCGACAAAATTCAGGTTGCGGTGATTGAGCTCCTTGGTCCTCTAAAAGTAGGAGACGAAATCAGGATTGTCGGCGGTGAGACGGATTTCGAGCAAGCCGTAGAATCAATGCAGATTGACCACCAAGAAATAGACAAAGCCAAAAAAGGAGACGAGGTTGGCTTAAAGGTCTCGGAGAAAGTCAGGGACGGCTATCGCGTTTATAAAATTTAGACAATTTAAGCAGTTTCCCCAAAATGACAGCTTTCTGGAAAGCGTTAACTGTTTTTGTTAGCACAATCATAGGCGTGGGCATCTTCGGCTTGCCCTGGGTCGCTTTTAAAAGCGGATTTTTTGTTTTATTCGGGTATTTTTTGATATTGGGGGCAGTGGCGATTTTTGTTCATTTGATTTTGGGGGAAATTGTGGTTGGAACAAAAGCCGAGCGCCGATTCCCGGGTTATGTCAAACAATATTTAGGCAAAAGGTGGGGGACTGTTTCTTTCATTGCGATGTGCGCCGGGCTTTTTGGCGCCCAGCTGGCTTATTTGGTGGTGGGCGGCAGTTTTTTAGCCAATATTTTGACCCCCTATCTTGGCGGAAGCGTCTTAATCTATGTTCTGGTTTTTTTCATTCTGGGGAGCTTATTGATTTACAGAGACATCAAAAGCATTTGCCTGACAGATTTTCTGATTTTGATTCTTTTTTTAGGCATTCTCGCTTTTTTTGTTGTCAAATCATTGCCCCATATTAATCCGGTTAATTTTTTACAAACTAACTTTAAATATATTTTCCTGCCTTACGGAGTAATAGTATTTTCCTTGTGGGGTTCGGCTATTTTGCCGGAAGTTAAGGAGATCCTGGGAAAAAGGAAAAAGGACTTAAGAAAAGTCATTATATCAGGCATACTTATTTCCGCGTTTGTTTATCTTATTTTCGTTATGGCGATACTGGGAGCCAGCGGGACAGCCACTTCCGAAAACGCAATTTCCGGTTTTGGTTTGGTAATTGGAGGCAACATCGCAAAAATAGGATTTATCTTTGGACTCCTCACTTGTTTCAGCTCCTATCTGTCTCTCGGGCTTACTTTAAAAAAGATTTTTTGGTATGACATCAAAATGCCGGAGAAAACTTCCTGGGCCGTCGCTTCTTTCGTGCCAATAGCGATGTTTCTTCTTGGCGCAAGGGAATTTATTAATATAATCGGCTTTACCGGCGCGCTTGCGGGCGGCGTAGAGGGCTTCACTTTAATTTTTCTCTATCGCAGTTTTTTAAAGAAGAAAAAAGCCAGCCAAAAAATGAATCCCCTTTATTTCTTGCTGGCCATATTTTTCATTTTAGGAATGATTGCAGAGATTTCTCACTTTTTCCGAGGGTAATCTAAATATTTTTTAAGCGGTCATTGTTTTTTGTTTCGACCTTTTTTTATTTTCCCGGCTTGACAAGGCATTTTTAATGATTAAAATTAAAAAGTGATATAAAATCCGCTAAAGCTTGAAAAAAGCAAAATTATGGACTTAGAGAGGGAAATCTATCTTACTAAAGAGGGATTGAGGAAGCTTGAGCAGGAGTATGAGGAGCTTAAGGCCCTGAAAAGTCAAAGGACAAAAGAAAACGCTCCTACCACTGCCGCTTCTTTGGAAATTGATTCTGAATATCTGGCCTTTCAGGACGATTTGAATTTGTTAGAGTCCAGAATCGCCGAACTGGAAACAATTTTAAAGAATTACCAATTAATAGCAGCGCCCAGCAAGGGCGCTCATAAAGAGGTTTCATTAGGCGCAACGGTAGTCGTGGAAATAGAGGGACAAGAAGATGAATTCACCATAGTCGGCTCTTTGGAAGCGAATCCGATGCTTGGCAGAATCAGCAACGAGTCGCCGGTGGGCAAGGCCCTTTTGGGGCGCAAAACCGGAGAGGAAGTAAAAGTTCAGTCAGCGGTAGCGACTGTTTATAAAATTAAGAAAATTACCTATCAGCTTTAGCATTAAACGCAAAAGAGGGCGCTGCCCTCTTTTTGAAATCCAATGAGTTCCCTACTTGATTTTTTTATAAAACTCGGGAAATTAAAAACCAACAAGAGGAAAGGGTGGGTTCTTTACGGGATAAAAGACCCGGCCGCCACTGCTGACCATATTTTTAGAGGCGCTATTTTAGGCTGGGTTTTGAACAGCATCAATAAGAACAACAAGAAAAAAGGGTTTAATGACGCAAGGATTATTAAAAGCATCTTAATCCATCATTTGCCGGATATATATATCGGCGAAGAAACCCCTTACGATTCTTTGCTGCCGAAAGATATTGCTTCCGAGATTTCTAAGAAAGACCAAGATATTATCAGAGAAATCCTTAAAAAGCTGCCGCAGGTTTCCGCCGGGTTAGAGAGAAAGAGAGCAATCCAAAGACAGCAGCTTGAAGAAAAGACATTTCATAGGATTGTGGCAAAACTACCCAACGAAATTAAAAAAGATTTGGAAGATTTATGGTCAGAGCTGAATAAAAGAAGGACTAATTTGAGCAAATTTGCCTGGGAGTCGGCCAAATTGGAAAGTTATCTCCAGTCGCTGGAATATTGGAGAAAAGAGGGAAAGGTTCAGCATAAACTATGGAATAGATGGGTGAAAAAGAATCTGAAAGAGTCCTTCATAATAAAGTTCCGGAAGGAGATAGACAAGTATTTGATAAATAATCATAAAAAGTGCGAAAAAGACGCTTTATGCGAACTGCTTCGTTTCTTGAACGAAGTCGGCAGGTTGAAATCGCTCAAAAGGACTGGTTGGGTTTTGAGGCGGGTCAAGAAGCCGGAAAGCGTTGCCCAGCACACTTTTCAAATGACAATAATGAGCTGGGTGCTTGGAAAAATAAAAGGATTGGATACTGACAGAATTGTCAAAATCGCCTTAGTTCATGATTTATGCGAGGTTTATGCCGGAGACCAGACGCCCTACGACCCCATATTGGTGGCAGACAAGGAAGTAGTGCGCAAGCTCGTTGAAAAAGCGCCCAGAGTTCCTAAGGCCCAGCGAATAGAATGGCTTTTCAAGAAGCGGGAAAAGGAATGGAAGGCAATCGTTGAACTGACTTCAAATCTCCCGAAGATTTTACAGAAAGAGATGATCAGCTTATGGCTGGACTGCGAAGAGGGATTGACCAAAGAAGGAAGATTTGTGTCGCAAGTGGATAAGCTGGTAAATCTTTTTCAAGCCATTGAATACTGGAAAAAAGATAATAATTTTCCGATTGAGTCCTGGTGGGTTTTTATAAAGGAGAGGGTGGACGATCCCTTGCTATTAAAATTTACCGATGAGCTGGACAAAGAATTTGCCATAGCCAACAGAATATCCAGTAAAAATAAAAACAAGAGAGCCGGCAAGGCGAAGAGTCCAAAGGAAAAATAAATTGTTGATAGATATTTCTAAAGCCCAAGCAAGGGCTTTTTGCTTTTTACCAAACAAAGAGATGTGATAAAATGAATTCAATATGATTAACCAGGAATTGGCAAATATCTTATACGAAATCGGTTATTTTCTGGAAATGGAAGAGGCCGCTTTCAGGCCTCAGGCCTATGAGAAGGCGGCGATTGTTCTGGAAAATTCAGAAGAGAGCGTGCGCGATATTTATAATAGAGGCGGGATTAAAGCGTTGGTTGCAATGCCCGGGATAGGAGAAAGCATTGCCAAAAAAATCGAGGAGTATCTTAAAACCGGGAAAATTGAATATTATGAGAAATGGAAAAAGAAAGTGCCGGTTGACATTGAAGGACTAATGGCCGTGGAAGGAGTGGGGCCAAAGACAATCCGGATTTTATATGAGGAGCTCGGGGTTACTGACAGAAAGGAGCTGGAAGAGGCGGCGATGAACCATAAAATCTCTCCTCTTTTTGGATTTGGCAAAAAAAAGGAAGAAAATATTCTGCAAAGCATCGCCCTTTTGAAAGCCAAAAAAGAAAGATTCCCTTTTGAGAAAATTTTTCCCACCGCCAGAGACATTAAAACCAGATTAAACTCTTTAAAAGAGGTGAAGAAGATTGATTTGGCCGGCTCTTTGCGCCGGAGGGAAGAGACAATCGGCGATATCGATATTTTAGCGATGACTTCGCGTCCGGAAAAAGTGGTGTCCTTTTTTATTAATCTTCCGGAGGTAGTGAGAATCTGGGGCAAGGGCAAAACCAAGGCCTCTGTCCGTTTAAGACAGGGCATAGACGCGGACTTAAGAGTTATCCCGGAAATCAGTTACGGCGCGGCTCTCCAGTATTTCACCGGCTCCAAAGAACACAATGTGGCTTTGAGAAAAATAGCCATTGAAAAAGGAATGAAACTCAATGAATACGGGCTTTTCAAGGGAAAAAGAAGGGTGGCCGGCCGGCGAGAAAAAGACGTTTACGCCGCCCTCGGTCTTCAGTGGGTTTCGCCTGAATTGAGGAAAGGAAGGGGCGAAATAGCGGTTATTTAAAATAATTAGATTTAAGTCCTTTTATTTGTTATGATAAAGATATTAACCATTAATAATTAACTAATACGCATATGAGATATAAGAATACAAAAATAGCAATAGTTTCCTTACTGTTCTTTTTCGCTCTTGGGGGCATAGCGTCTGCCCAGGAATCCTGCGCTTCTTTATATGAACAACACGGAACTATTATTAACAGATATGACAGCGACCAAAACGGAAAAATATCCCTTCAAGAATCAGATGCCGCTGTTTCGGCTTGGTTTGAATACGCCTGGACAGACAATGATTTGCTGGGATTATTAAAATTTGCCAGGCAGGGGTGTGTTATCCCGTCTCTTGAGAATGATCCGGTATCCGGAACGCTTTCCGCTTCTGCCATCCAGGTAAATATCGGAGAGACAATTGTGCTGACCGTGACCGGCAAAGATAATGACGGCTTACAGAATCTTTGGGCCTATTATCAAGGAAGTTGGCACAATAAGCCGGTGCAAGGGGAGGCAGCAGACACCACTTTTACTTTTTCAGAATCAAAAGCCGGGACCTATGTTTATAAAGGATATATCTATGGGAGCCAGCCCACTGGGGTCAAAGAAACTGCCTGGACCACTCCCCAAGAGGTGAGAGTGGAGGTTTTGCCGGCAACGGTTGTTGATTGCCATTATTATTATTGGTTTGACGATGATACGCCCGCTTGCGGTTATAAACAATTTTGCGGTGCGTATGTCTATTATGGACTAAGAACCTTTGCCACTCAACAAGAGTGTGAAGAGGCATTGCCGGAAACTCCCTCGGAGAATAATCTTGTTTCCGGAACCTTATCTGTTTCTGCTGCGCAAGTAAGCCCCGGGGATGATATTACTTTAACTGTTACTGGACAAGATAATGATGGATTATATGCTTTATTGGTTTATTATCAGGGACAATGGTACAAAAAATTAGTCCAGGGCACGACGGCCAGCGCCACCTTTACTTTTTCGGAATCCCAGCCAGGGGTTTATACCTATTTTGGATATGTTTACGGCAAAACGCCAGGCGGCAATTTAGAGTTTAATTGGACCGAGCCGAAAATAGTGACAGTTAAAGTTCAAAGCAGTCAGGTTGCTGGAGGTCCGGATTTGATTATTTCTTCAGTAAGCACGAGCCCGAGCTCGCTCACCATTGCAGACGATGTTGATTTCAAAGTGACTATCAAGAATATTGGCACGCAGCAGTTGCCGGTTGTCTCAAGCGGAATTATCACAAAAGTTTCTTCAAGCTCTATGGAAGGATCTGGCTGGAGAATATGCGACGCAATGACCACCCAACTCAAGGTAGGCGAAAGCGCAACCATCGATTGTCCGATTGTGCAGAGATTATCAAAAGGAAGCCATAATTTCACATTTTTAGTGGATTCGTCCTATCGCTTAGCAGAAGGTAATGAGAATAACAATGAATTTTCAAAAACAGTCAGCGTCGGGGGCGGGACAATAGTTAATAATGATGTGGTGTCAGGAACATTTGCAGCCAGCGCGGCGAATGTTAATGTCGGTCAATCATTTACTCTTACAATAATAGCCCAAGATGACCAGGGAGTGGAGAAAATAAAAATGTATTATAAAGGGGCGTGGCGTACTTTTGACTGCGGAGGACAGACATCCTGCACTAAGAGTTCTGATTTATACGAGTCAACGGCCGGAACCTATACATATTATGCCATAGTTTATGGGTACGATTTAAACGGCAATTCAGAGAATAACAACACCAGCCCCCCTTCAATGAGGGTCGTGGTCAAGCAGGCCGGCAATTGCGCGGAAACAGACGGGGGGAAGGATTATTATACGAAAGGCACAACAACAAATATTATCACTGATGGAGGACTTTCTTTGAGCAGTTGGACTGATATTTGTCTCAAAGACAACCAAACCGCTTTAGCCGGCCAGGAGAATTATTTGTTTGAAGCGTATTGCGACGATAATGGAATAGGCCGGCTGATGTCGGGGCCAACCGCTTATATCTGTCCGAAAGGATGTCAAAATGGGGTATGTATTAAATAGAAAGGAGCGATTTTAAAAACCTAAAAACCCGCTTCGGGCGGGTTTTTAGGTTTTTAATAATCAATGATTACTAATCATTTAATCGCTTCTTCGATGATTTTTTCAAATATTTTTGGCTGTTTCTGGGCCAGTTGAGCCAAGATTTTTCTGTCTATGGCGATGTTTTTTTTCTTGAGAGCGCCCATTAATTTGCTGTAGGAGATATTTTGTTTTCTGGAACCGGCATTAATCTGGGTCTGCCACAGCTGTCTTTTTTCGCGCTTTCTCACTTTCCGATCCCTATAATTATAAGACAGGGCATGGAATAATGCTTCTTTGGCCAAAGCATATCTGTTTTTTCTGCCCCAGCGGAATCCCTTGGTTTGTTTTAACAGGTTTTTCCGGCGCTGGTGGGCTGATGTTCCGCGTTTTACTCTTACCATATTATATAGACATCAATTTTTTAATTTTTTTGGATTCGGATTTTGGTAATTCCACCCATCTCCTTTTCTCTTGTATCTGTTTTCCTGATTTTTTTGACCGGAAATGGTTTTGCCCGGTCGCTTGGCGCAAAATCTTCCCGCTTTTGGTTAGTTTAAATCTTTTAGCTAACGACTTCTTTGTCTTCGCCTTTTTTCTTTTCTGCGGCATTTTTTTGTCCTCGTTTAATAATAAGAATTAATATGTTTGGCAATTTCTTCGGAGGCAATTCGGTTTCTATCGGGATTTGGCTCCCTAATATTTCCACGAATTTCTTTATTTGCTCATCAGCGTGCGGGCGCAACGCTTTTTCGCGCCCCCTTAATCGCAACTCCACCTTGATTTTATTCCCCTGTTTCAAAAATTTGTATGCTTGATTTGCCTTGATTTCTATATCGTGCGGAGAAGTATTGAATTTTATCCTCACTCCCTTGATTCCTCCGCCCTTTTGATGGGATTGTTTTTTCTCTTTCTTTTTCAATTGATAAAGATATTTTCCATAATCGCCTATCTTGCATATTGGGGGAGAGACCTTGTCTGTAATCTGTATTAAATCTAAACCGCGCTCGGAAGACATTTTGAGCGCTTGTTCCAGGGATACTATCCCCACCTGCTTATCGTCTTCGTCAATTAATCTTACCTCTCTTACTTTTATTTGATGGTTTAATAACGGTTTGCTCTGAATACTTTTATAATTACTGATTTTAATTTTAGTGGAGATGGCGGGATTCGAACCCGCGTATAGGAAGGCGTTTGAACTGTTTCTACAAGCTTGCCTTGATTAGTGTTGTCGGATAGGGGCCTCGAATCAAGGAAAACGGCTCCTATCTTAGGCCTGTTTTAGCAATCCTTCCCGGCCAATGAAGAACCGCTTATCTCGATAAATTACACCGGTCTTGCTTATCGAGAATCCGCAAAACAGATGGGCGTTGATTATTGCTAATCAAGCGCCGACCATGGCGTTATGCGTAAGCATAAGCCGGTCTTTGAAATAAGTTGGCACTTATTTGATTCTTGGAAGTTTAACCAGGTTCCAAGAACTGGGCTTGCGCAATTCATCAGCTGTTTCCTATCGATGCCTTTCACCCCCGCCCGCATCGCTACGCGAGCAAGCTCGCTTGCGAAGCGTTGCGGGCGGGCCCGTTAATACTTCGTAGCGATATGGGCGAGGTTTCTTCTTTATGAAGAACTATTTAAATATTTTGTAATCTCCTTTTAAGATATGCCCTCCCAAATCCTGTTTTCAGAGAAGCTTCGCGTCTTATAGCATCCTCAAGAATATTACTAGCTTCATAGTACACAATTTTAAGCGGGCGTCTTTTTTGGGTAGCTTCCACCAATCCTTGATTATGTTGTTTTATTCTATTTGTAAGATTCTTTGTATGCCCGATATACAACTTACTATCTTTTATACTTTTTAAAATATAAACATAATACATCAGTTTTCTTTTAGCGCTCTTCTAATATCTTTGTCTGCGTCTCTTTTTTTAAGGACTTCTCTTTTGTCAATTTTGCTTTTATGTCTGGCAATGGCTATCTCAATCTTTATTTTTCCCTGCTTAGTATACATTCTCAAAGGCACTAATGTCAAGCCCTGCTGGGCTGATTTTCCGATTAAGTGCTTGATTTCCGATTTGTTTAACAGTAACTTTCTCGTTCTTCTTTCGTTGTAACTATCAGGAGTGTTGTTTGGCTGATAAGGGGGGACGCTGGCATTAAGGAGATACGGGTCTTCGTCTTTAAAAACCACAAAAGACCCTTGCAGGTTGGCTCTGCCGAGCTTGATTGATTTTACTTCATAACCATTCAACACAATACCCGCCTCAAATGTTTCTATGGGCAAATAGTCGAAAAAGGCCTTTTTGTTTTCCGCTAAATTCTTTGCCATTATTTTATAGTATCATAAACCGGCAAAATATTAAGGGGATTGAGTTCCATTTCGGGTTTATTTGAGGTAAAATGATAGAATAATGAACAATAATTAAAAGATGACTTAAAAAGGTCGGGAGATAATCGTTAATTATTGATTACTTGCCCGCCTCGGGCGGGTTAATTATTAAGAGATTTAATATGGAAGACACAAAAAGTTTTTTTCATCACAATCATCCCAAAGGCGCCTTAAAAGCAGTTTTGAGTTTGCTTTTGGTTACCCTGATTGTCTACATCTCCGTGGGGATTTCCAATCAGATAAAAACAGGCCGATATATTGGTCAGGGTGTGGTTTCCAGGAATACTATCACCGTCAGCGGGACAGGAGAGATTTACGCTAAGCCGGATTTGGCGATTACCAGTTTTACCGTGAAAACAGAAGCCAAAGCCGTAGAAGAGGCGATAGCGGATAATACCGAGAAAATGAATGCTATTGTTGAAGCGATGAAGGGTGCTGGGATTGAAGACAAAGACCTGAAGACAACAGATTTTAATATTTATCCGAGGTATGAATACAGGGCTGATTATTCCGTTGAATACTGGCCTAAGCCGGAAAAGAGGGTTTTAGTCGGATATGAAGTGAGTCAGTCGCTGGAGGTTAAAATAAGGGATATGGTGAAAATAGGAGACATTATCCAAAAAGCGGTTGATGCCGGAGCCAATCAGGCGGGCGAGCTTCAGTTTACTTTTGATGACCCGGATGGCTTGAAGAATCAGGCGCGGGAAGAGGCGATTAAGGAAGCCAAAGAAAAAGCGGGATTATTGGCAAAACAGCTGGGCGTGAAATTAACCAAGATTACCAATTTCAGCGAAGGCGGATATTATCCAACACCGATGTATTACGATAGCGCAATGAGCGCTAAGGAAATAGGCGGTAGTGAGAGCATTCCGCAGATAGAGACAGGAGAGAATAAGATTACGGTAAATATCAGCATTACCTACGAAATTAATTAAAAACGCAAAACCAAGATCTTCAACGAGACCCGGCCTCGTTGATGCCTCAAAACGTTGGAACCCTTGCTAGCATTGAAGATTTTCACAACGAGACCCGGCCTCGTTGATAACATGGATGGAGTTTTCCACAGGAAAGTGAAAAAATTGGCAAAATGATTTGACAGGGATTAGGGAGGAGGATTATACTAAAAACAGAATAATTAATCTCAAAAAATATGAAATATCAAGATGGCGACATTCAAAAAGTTGGTGATTCACAGGGAGTTCTTGGCTCGGGTGGTTATGGATTTCCTGATGGCGGGTATGGGCCGGATGATGACGGTGGTGGCGGATATTGGGGCGATTCATGTGGGATAAGAGAGGAGTCTGGCAGGGGTGACGATGGAGAGGGATCTAATCAATAATAATTAATAATTTAAAATTATGTTTAATAAAGGAGTAACAGGCGGATACAGAGGTGATCAAGCTGTTGGCAGGGGCGATAATTCGGGCGGATACAGAGGAGACCAAACCGGTGGATATAAAAGGGGAGAATCAGCGCTAGGCAGAGGAGACGACGGGATGTAGATGTAATTTCCAATTTTCAATTTTCATTTTTAATCTTTAATCTATATTGGTCGCACCTAATAAGGGGTTATATTCAACAAAGCGCTTGTTTCAAGCGTTTTGTTTTTAATCTCCAATTTAGCAACGAGGCCGGGTCTCGTTGCTTGACAGTTGGGACTGGATAATGTCTAATTTCTTACGATTTCCTACGAGCCCCGCCCTTTTCAAGAGGCGAATCTGCCGAGATCGTTTCTCGGCAAAAGCGTTGGGATTTTGACATTGGGATTTTCAGCGCTGTTTTTGCCTTGATTCGCAATTTAAGATAAGATGAATAGTATGAAAAATGCTTATGTTATTAATCTAAAAGGCGAAAGGGAGCCATTTTCTTTGGCAAAGGTTCTGAGAAGCGCCCGGCGGGCTGGGGCTTCAAAGGACTTGGCGCAAAAAGTGGCGCTGGAGATAGAAAAAGGCATTTATCCGGGCTCAAAAACCAGCGAGATTTTTAAGCAAGTCAATCAGCTTCTCAAAAAGGAGGACGAACGATCAAGTTTGCGGTTCAGTTTGAGAGAAGCCATGAGAAAATTGGGTCCCAGCGGTTTTCCTTTTGAAAAATACATAGGGGATATTTTTTCCGCTCACGGATACGCGGTCTCGCTAAACCGGAAAATTAAAGGAAAATTCGCCATCCATGAAATTGACTTTCTGGCGAGAAACGAAAAAGTCCTGTATATCGGAGAGTGCAAGTATCGCATTTTCCCGGGAGAAAGAGTTGATTTGGCGATATTATTGGCATTCTATGCCAAATTTTTAGACCTCAAAAACGGCAATTATTTTAATCTGCCGAAGAATGTTGTTTTAAAGCCGATTATGGTTACCAACGCAAAATTCAGCTCGCAGGCAATCAGGTATGCCAATGGCGTGGGAATCAAACTCTTGGGATGGAAACATCCGCCAAACCAAGGGCTGGAATCAATGATTGAGGCGGAACAGCTTTATCCCATCACCATTTTGCCCTCGTTTAAAGGATATTTAATGGAATCCTGTTCGCAGGCGAAATTAATGCTCGCAAAAGACATCTTAGAGAAGAATCCGCAACAGATTGCCAAAATTATCGGCGTTGAGAAGAACAAAATTTTGTCTTTAATCAACGAAGCCAGAACACTATTGAGTTAGCCCGGAAAAGAATTAAAAGACCGCTTTCGCGCGGTTTTTGGTTTTACAAAACCATATTTTAAGGTTAAACTGGAGGAATATGGATAAAGAGGAATTAGCAGGCCTTGTCAAAAAGGCGGTTTTAATAGCTCAAAAAGAAGGCAAACTTCCTGATTTTAGTATCCCGGAAATTCCGCTAAATTATTCTGAAAAAGAGGAGTACGGGGATTATAACACCCCGATAGCATTTTCTATTGCCAAACAAATTAACCAGACCCCGGAGTCAGTGGCAAAAATTCTGGCCGATTATTTAGCCCAAGAGGAAGGGACAAAATCCGCGGAGGCCAAAGGCGGTTTTGTGAATTTTTATCTTTCAGACAAACAGCTGATTAATTCCTTGAGAATTATTTTAAAACAGAAAAACAAATACGGCTCCAGCCAGAAAGGCAAAGGCAAGGTAATGGTGATAGATTATTCTGCTCCCAATATCGCCAAGCCCTTCGGAGTCGGCCATCTTCGCTCTACGATTATCGGCCAGGCGATATATAATTTGTATGAATTTCTGGGCTGGAAATGTATCGGCGACAATCATTTAGGTGATTGGGGCACGCAATTCGGAAAACTTATTACCGCCATCAAAAGATGGAATAAAAAACCCTTGGAGGAATTGTCTGTTTCAGACCTGCAGGCGTTATATGTCCAATTCCATCATGCGGCAGAGACCCAGGCGGAATTATTAGAAGAATCAAGAGAGTGGTTTAAAAAATTGGAACAAAGAAACAAAGAAGCCAGACAAATCTGGAAGATATGCGTGGACATAAGCATCAAAGAGTTTAATAAGGTTTATAATATCCTGGGGGTAAAAATAGACAAAGCATTGGGAGAAAGTTTTTATGAAGGCAAAATGGAAGCGGTGATAGAGAACGCCAAAAAAAAAGGCATAGCCCAAGAAAGTCAGGGCGCATTAGTGATTATACTGCCCGGCCTAAATGTTCCTTTGATGCTTTTAAAATCAGACGGAGCCACTACTTATGAGACAAGGGATTTGGCGACCATTGAGTACCGGATGAAGAAATGGAAGCCGGACTTGATTATCTACGAAGTCGGAGCTGACCAACAGCTTCATTTTGAAAAAGTGTTCAAGGCCGCAGAAATGCTCGGGTATAAAAAGGAAGTTGAGTTTAAGCATATTGCTCATGGCTTGATTCGCTGGGAAGATAGAAAGTTTTCCACCCGAAAAGGAGATACGATTGCCTTGGAAGAAGTTTTGGATGAAGCAGTTAAAAGAGCCAAAGACATTATTTTGAAATCAAAAGAAAACCAGGATATCAGCGCTGAACAGAAAGAACAGATTGCCAAACAAGTCGGGATCGGGGCGGTGAAATATAATGATTTGTCTCGCCAGCCGGAAAGAGATGTCATATTTGATTTGGACAGAATGGTAACGCTTGAAGGCAACTCCTGCCCCTATCTTCAATATACGGCTGTCCGTTGCCAAAGCGTTTTAGACAGAGCGGGAAAGATAAAAAGAGAGATAAAAGACATTGAACTAAACTTTGAAGAAAAATCCGTTGTTCGGCTTTTGAAAAAATTTCCAGAAATCGCAGCCGAGGCAGCGGAAACTTTTTCCCCGAATTTAATTTGCAATTTCGCTTTTGAGTTAGGGCAGAAGTATAATATCTTTTATGAAAAATGCCAGATTTTGAACGCTGACAGCGAGCCGGAAAAAGAACTCCGCTTGGCCATCACCGCTGCGACGAGGCAGGTTTTGGGAAACAGCTTAAAATTATTGGGAATAGCTATTCCTGAAAGAATGTAATATATGGAGATAATTTTCCCCAAAATCGAAGAAAAAATAATAAAGTTTTGGAAAGAAAATCGCATTTTTGAAAAATCCTTG
Organism: Patescibacteria group bacterium; assembly: GCA_018817645.1. Taxonomy (GTDB): domain Bacteria; phylum Patescibacteriota; class Minisyncoccia; order Minisyncoccales; family PEYH01; genus PEYH01. The sequence continues at coordinate 73,444 of JAHITK010000003.1, forward strand.
GAGAAAAAAGGCGGGGATTTTGTTTTTTATGAAGGGCCCCCGACGGCCAACGGAAGACCGGGCGTCCATCATGTTTTAGCCAGGGCATTTAAAGACATAATCTGCCGCTACCAGACAATGAAAGGAAAAAGGGTTTTAAGAAAAGCGGGCTGGGATGTCCACGGGCTTCCGGTTGAGCTGGAAGTGGAAAAACAGCTTGGATTGCAGGACAAGAAGGGCATAGAGGAATACGGAGTGGCGCAATTTAACGAAGAATGCAAAAAATCCGTCTGGAAATATGCCGGCGAGTGGGAGAATCTTACCGAAAGAATCGGTTATTGGCTGGACCTGGAAAATCCCTACATCACTTCCGACTCTGATTATATGGAAAGCGTTTTCCAGATAATCAAAAGGGTCTGGGAGAAAGGGCTGCTGTATCAGGGATACAAGGTTCTGCCCTATTGCCCGCGCTGCGGGACCGGGCTTTCATCCCATGAAGTGGCGCAAGGATACAGAAAGATAGCGGAGAAGGCGGTATATGTGAAATTCAAAATCTCAAATCCAAATGTCAAATGTCAAATCAAATCCAAAATCCAAAATTCCAAAGCCGAAAATTCATTCAAAATTCAAAATTCAAAATTCAAAATTCAAGACAATATTTATTTATTAGTGTGGACAACGACGCCTTGGACTCTGCCGGCCAATGTGGCCATAGCCGTCAATCCGAAAATAGATTATGTCAAAGCGAAAAAAGATGAAGAATATTTAATTTTAGCCAAAGAAAGACAATCAATTCTGGGAGAAAATTTTGAAGTTATAGAAGAGTTTAAAGGCAAAGATTTAGCGGGACTTGATTATGCTCCGCTGTTTGATGAGAGTGTCGTCTCTATCCAGGCGGAAGGCAGGAATATCTATCAGGTCTTGCCCGCGAACTTTGTTACTACCGAGGAAGGCACGGGGCTGGTTCACATCGCCCCGGCTTTTGGCCAGGACGATATGGAACTGATAAAAGCGCAAAATGAAAAACGAAAAACGCAAAATAGAAAACAAAATAGTAGAGACGAAGAATTTCCGATTCTTTTGACGGTGGATGAGAGGGGGAGGTTTCAGCCGGAAGTGAAAGAGTGGGCCGGAATGTTTGTGAAAGACGCAGACCCGCTGATTACAGGGCATTTGAAGCAAAAAGGGCTTTTATTCAAGGAGGAACCTTATGAGCACGATTATCCCTTTTGTTGGAGGTGCGATACCCCGCTTTTGTATTACGCCAAAAAGAGTTGGTTTATAAAAACAACAGGCCTCAAGAGCAAATTAATAAGCAATAATCAAAAGATCAATTGGGTGCCTGCCCACATAAAAGACGGAAGATTCGGCGAGTGGCTGAACGAACTTAAGGACTGGGCGGTTTCCCGTGAAAGATATTGGGGCACCCCTTTGCCTGTTTGGAAATGCCAAGAGTGCGATGAAGAAACTGTTATCGGCTCAAGGAACGATTTATTAAAACAAACATTTACCACTAATCAATATTTTGTCTTAAGGCACGGAGAAGCGGTTTCTAATGCAGAGAATTTCTTTTCTTCTTGGCCGGAAACCAAAGAAGCGCCCCTTACTGAAAAAGGCCGGGAATCCCTGAAAAAACAAGGATCATCAGTGAAACATAAGAAAATTGATTTGATAATTTCATCAGATGTTTTACGGACCTCGCAAACCGCAGAAATAATGGCCGAGGCCCTGGGGATTAAAGTCATATATGACGAGCGTTTGCGCGAAATAGACACCGGTTCGCTGAATGGAAAGCCGGTTCAGGAGGGCATTAACTATTTTAATCCTGAAAATAAGTTAAGCTTTAGCCAAATTTCTTTAAAAAAGTTCAAAGACGGGTTTCCGGAAGGAGAAAACTATTCGGATGTTAAATTAAGAATGCTGGATTTTATAAATGACATCAATAAAAAATATGAGAACAAAAAGATATTGATTGTAAGCCATGAAATTCCAATTATAATGTTCGGAAGCATAGTTCTTGGCTTGACTGACAAAGAGGGCGTCGCTGATTGGGAGAATCTTTCTGTGGATACGGGCGAATTTAAAGAATTGGATTTTCACGCCTTTCCCTATAATACGGAGGGAGAGCTGGATTTCCATAAGCCATATATTGATGAAATAAAATTTGCTTGCCCCAAATGCGGGGGAATAATGCAAAGAACGCCGGAGGTTGTGGACTGCTGGCTTGATTCCGGCTCAATGCCCTTCGCTCAGGGCCATTGGCCCTTCAATCAGGGAGAGAAGGCAAGCGGTCCGCCGGAGTTTTTCCCGGCTGATTATATCGCCGAAGCCATAGACCAAACCAGAGGATGGTTTTATACCCTTTTGGCGCTCTCCACTTTATTGGGATTCGGGCCGAGTTATAGAAATGTGATTGTTTTGGAGCATATATTGGACGAGAACGGTCAAAAAATGTCCAAATCAAAAGGGAATATAGTTGATCCTTGGAAGATAGTAGAAAAATATGGGGCCGATGCCCTAAGATGGTATCTTTATACCGTTAATCAGCCCGGGGATCCCAAATTATTCAATGAGAAAGACATTGACAGCGCCCTTAAAAAATTCATTCTCACCTTATGGAACTGCTTTATTTTCTTCCAAACATACCGGCCGAAAAACTTAGATTTAAATTCGCAGAAATTAAATCCCGGCAACCTGCTCGACCAATGGGTTCTGTCTAAACTTAACAATTTGATTACAGAAGCGACCGCCAATCTTGACGGCTATAATATTACCGCTGCGGCGCGCTTGATTGAGGATTTTGTCATAAACGACTTGTCATTATGGTATATTAGGCGTTCCCGCAACCGCTTACAGAGGCCGAAGGACACCAAAGAGGCGGAGGAGTCCGCGGCTGTTTTGGCGAATGTTCTCATGGAAGTTTGCAAACTAACCGCGCCCTTCATTCCTTTTTTGAGCGAAGAAATTTATCAAGGAATAAACAGAGAAAACAAAAGTGTTCATTTAGAAAACTGGCCGAAATCGGATAAGACGAGAATAGATGAGGAATTAGAGAAAGAAATGAAAGCCGTCAGGGAGATTGTCGCCATCGGGTTTAAAATAAGGAGCGATAAGGGGATTAAGGTGAGGCAGCCCCTCAAAAAATTAAAAATTAAAAACGAAAAATTAAAAATAAATAAGAATTTGATTGAGCTTATAAAAGAGGAATTGAATGTCAAGGAGGGAGAGTTCCAGGAAGGGGTTGCCAAGGAAGGAACTTGGGAGTTGGAATATGATTTTGAGATTACGGAAGAGCTTAAAAACGAGGGAATGGCGAGAGATATTATCAGGCAGATTCAAGATATGAGAAAAAAAGCCGGCTGCAAACCAGCAGACAAGATCACTGTTTATTATTCTGCGACAGGGAATCTGGCGGGATTAATGGCCGGCAAAAAACCGGAAATCTTGTCTCAAGTCGGAGCAAGGGATTTGATTTCTTCAAAAGAAGACAAGGGGCTTAAAATAGAGTCAATTTCGCAAATAGACGGGCAAGAGCTTTGGTTAGGCATAAAATTATAGTAGAATAAATATATGGCGATTCCTAAATTTTTAAAAACTTTTTTAACCGGGCCAAGCCCCAGTCCCCGGTCAAATACGGGGAGTTTTGGCGAAAAGCGGGCTCCGGAAGAGGAGATTACAAAGCGCCCGAGCGGAGGCAAGGGGCTTTTTGGAGGAAAACCCTTTCTCAGGAGGCCTGATTTTCGCCGGGTCTTAAAAAAAGCGCCGGAAAGATTGCCCGGAGTGGTGGGCGGATTCAAGGAGAAAGAAAGAGTGGCCTTGGAAGAGGGATTATTTCCAAAAAAGGAATTCGGAGAATATATTACGCCCTATGAAGTGAACCGCCGTTTGAGAAATCTGAAGCGCGAGATGATTCGCGAAAGGAACATAAGCAGAAAGCTTGAAAAAAGAAAAGAACTACAGTATTTAGAAGCATTAAGAGGAAAACCAGAAGAAAATGAGAAATAAAATATTGATTATCGTCATAATCGCTTTTCTAATTTTGGGGGCGGTCGGATATTGGCTCTATCAGCGAAACGATTATTCTAAAGAGATTTTACGGGTGGACATTTTAGGGCCGGACTCTGTTTCTGCCGGACAACAGGTGGAATACACCGTAAGGATTAAAAATAACGGCGATGTCCGCTTGGAAGAACCTCGCCTTATTTTTGAATTTCCGGAATCTGCCCAACCAATAAACGGCGAGGGATTAAGAATAACAAAAGAAAGCGATGCGTTTGATGACGGGTCAATTTATCCCGGACAAGAAAAAACTTTTCGTTTCCAAGCGATAATCCTCGGGAAGCAAGGAGAATTGAGGGAGGCAAAAGCGACGGTTTCTTACCATCCAAAAAATATCAAGGCGACATACGTTTCAAGAACCAGTCAACTGATGACTATCAGCGATGTTCCTTTGACTTTTGAATTTGATATTCCTTCAAGTTTGGGCGGAGGCCAGGAATTAGATTTTTCCTTAAATTATTTTTCCAGTATTGATTATCCTTTGTCTGATTTGCAGATTAAAATCACTTATCCTTCGGATTTCTCCCTTAAAGAAACCGATCCCAAAGGGCTTTCTAACACCGAGTGGAGCATCCCTTTATTAAATAAAGCGGAAGGGGGAAGGATTGATATAAGGGGAAATTTGTCAGGAGAAATCGGCTCAACAAAGGCCTTTAAAGCAGAGCTCGGGATGTGGAAGGACGGCAATCTCATCGTTCTCAAAGAAACCACCAAGCAGGTGAAAATCGTAGAGCAGTCATTATATATTACCCAGACAATCAACGGCTCTTCCGAGTATGTCGCCGCTCCGGGAGACCTGCTTCATTACGAAATTACATTTAGGAATATCGGCACTTTCCCTTTGCAGAATTTATTCTTGGCCAGCAAGCTTAACAGTCAATTGTTTGATTTTGAGACCATCAAAACGCCTGACGGACAATCGCAGTCAGGAGATAATTCTATAATTTGGGACTGGCACAAGATTCCTAAACTGCAATTTTTGGACGCCGGCGAAGAGGGCTTGGTTGAGTTTTGGGTTGAATTGAAAAAAGAAGTGGAGGGAACAAGCAGCGCCAAAATAGAAAGCGAGATTATTCTGGGACAGACCAGGAGAAAATTTGTTAATAAGGTTAATGCCGATTTAGAGCTTGTCCAGGAGGTTTTCGTGGACGACGAGATTTTCGGCAGCAACGCCAATTTCCCGCTTGAGGTTGATAAAGAAAGTAATTTTACCGTTGTTTGGAAAATAAAAAATTATTATAATCCGGTTAAAGGGGCTAAGGTGAGGGCGGTTCTGCCAGCAGGTGTCAATTTGACCGGGCAGATAATGCCCCAGAAACTTAGTTTTGACCCGGAAACAAGAGAAATAATCTGGACCGCCGGCGATTTGACAGCCAATCAGGGGATTAACGAACCGCTCCAACTGGCTTTTCAGATTAAACTGAAGCCGGATGCCAGCCAGAAAGGAAAATTTGTGGAATTGGTGAAAGACACGGTGTTTAGCGGGCTTGATGAATGGACGGAAAAGGATTTGCAAACCGAATCCTCGCTTTTAACCACTGAAGTTTTCGGCGACAATGGAAAAGTAAAATAATTTCCAATTTTCAACGACCAATTTTCAATGAAATCCCAAATCCCAATTTTCAAACAGATTGAAAATTAGTAAATTGGTGCTTCATTGTTAAATTGAAAATTGTAAATTGAAAAATTATAACAGTATGGACTTAATGCAAAAAATCATCTCTCTTTCAAAGCGCCGGGGGTTTATTTTCCCCTCTTCCGAGATTTACGGCGGATTCGGGTCCAGTTATGATTTTGGCCCCTTGGGAGTGCTGTTGAAGAATAATATCAAAAAAGCGTGGCTGGATGAGATGCTTAAGAAACAGGATAATATTGTCGGCCTTGATGCCGCGATTTTGATGTCGCCAAAGGTCTGGGAGGCCTCCGGCCACCTTACCGCCGGATTTGCCGATGAATTAGTAGAGTGTCTGTCCTGCCATAAAAGATTTCGCGTAGATGAAATCAAGAAAGACAAATGTCCGGAATGCGGAGGGAAAATTACCAAGCCGAAGCAATTCAATCTGATGATGAAAACATTTGTCGGCTCTCTCGAAGATGAAAGCGCCATTGCTTATTTGCGCGCGGAAACCTGTCAGGGAATCTATATTAATTTTAAAAATGTTTTAAATTCCGGACGACTGAAATTGCCGTTCGGCATCGCCCAGATTGGAAAATCGTTCCGCAACGAAATCACCACCAAAAACTTTATTTTCCGGATGAGAGAATTTGAGCAGATGGAAATGCAGTGGTTTTGTCATCCCAAAGAGGCGGATAAGTGGTTTGAATTCTGGAAAGAGCAACGCTTGAATTGGTATCTTGATTTGGGCGTAAAAAAGGAAAATTTAAAACTGTCGGAAATTCCCGCCGGCAAAAGGGCGCATTATGCCAAGCGGCAGATTGATCTGGAGTATAATTTTCCATTCGGCTGGCAGGAGATTGAGGGCATTCATAACCGAGGGGATTGGGATTTGTCCCAGCACCAAAAACACAGCGGACAGGATTTGAAATATAAAGACCCGGAAACCGGAGAAGAATACATCCCTCACCTAATTGAAACATCAGCAGGGGTTGAGAGGAGTTTTTTGGCGTTTTTCACCGAGGCGTATCAGGAAATTTCAGGAGGAAGAACAGAAACCACCGAAGCGACCAAAGAAGAGGAAACACTGCTGAAGCTTGATAAAAAATTAGCTCCCGTTAAAGTGGCAATATTGCCGTTAGTGAAGAACAAAAAAGAGATAGTCAAAAAGACGCAAGAGATTTATAAGATGATTAAACCGCATTTTATGGCGCAATACGACGAGGCCGGCTCTATTGGCAGGAGATACAGAAGACAAGACGAAATCGGCACGCTTTATTGTGTCACTATTGATTTTGACACTTTGGACGATAGTGACGTGACGGTTCGCGACCGGGACACAATGAAGCAGAAAAGAGTGAAAATAGGAAAACTCTTGGAATACCTCGCCGAAAAATTAAATTAAAGAGATGAAGACAATAACAATTACAATCGTCGTTATCTTTATAATTGCGGTTTTCGTTGGAGGATATTTTTTGTTGTTTTCCGGACAAAAGAATTTGCCGGATAATGGTGATAACCTCGAGTTTCAGGAGACGCCGGCTGAAGAAGTGCCGGAAAATCCCGCTTCATCTTTATCCCCATCTTCGTCCTCGTCAACAGGCGAATCCTTGAGTGAGCCGGAATTGGCTGTTCAAAAAGCCCAGGAGATTTTTTATCAATTAAAGGGTCAGGGAGTTGATATGTCTGATGGTCCTTGTATCTCGGAAAACCTTATGCCTGATTGGGTGGCTGATGTTGCTCATAATCCGCGGCAAGCGGTTGATAATTTGGCTCAAAACCAATGTCAGAATTTTCGCAACGGCATAGCCCATCATTTTGTAGAACTGGATTTAGACGGCAACCTGATTAAGGTCTATTAAAACAATCCCATTACTTGTTAGTCCTTGTTAGGGTCGCACCCTAACAACTAATGTTTTCATAAAGCAAAAATTACGAGGCCGGGCCTCGTAATTTTTGCCTCGTAATTTTTGTACAGCGTCGGTTCCTGTAAGAAACGGGTATTTTTTGATATACTGGCATAATTATTAAATACAGCGAGATTAAAATAAAATGGCAGGCAAAGAGGAAAATATTTTTGATGTGGCGGTGGTGGGTGCCGGTCCGGCCGGAATGATTGCCGCCGGCAGGGCCGGGGAACTTGGCGCAAAAGTCATTTTGCTGGAGAAAAACAAGAAACCGGGCCGAAAACTGATTCTAACTGGCAAGGGCAGAGGCAATCTTGCCAACGCCGAGTTTAATTTGAATAAGCTGGTTGAAAATTACGGCAAGAATGGAAAATTTTTATTCCATTCTTTTTCCGTTTTTGGGCCCGGGAAAGTTATTGATTTTTTTGAAAAGCTCGGAGCAAAAACAAAGATTGAAAGAGGGAAGAGAGTTTTCCCGGCCAGTGATAAGGCAGAGGATATCTTGAAAGCACTAATTAAATATTTGCTGAAAGGGAGGGTAAAAATCGCTTACAATTCGGAAGTAACCGGGATTGAGTGCCGAAAAAACAGGATTCAAAAATTAATCCTAAAAGACAAAGAGATTTTTGCCAAAAAATATATTTTTTGCACTGGAGGAAAGTCGTATCCTTTGACCGGCTCAACCGGCGATGGCTTTAAATGGGCGGAAGATTTAGGTCACAAAATCGAAGAATTGTCCCCTGCCTTGGTTCCGCTGAAAATAAAAGAGAGTTGGGCCTGGGAACTTCAGGGACTGGGTTTGAAAAATGTGGAAGTAAGCGCTTGGCAGAATAATAAAAAACAAGGCAGCGCGTTCGGGGAATGCTTATTTACCCATTTTGGCTTGAGCGGGCCGATTATTTTGGATATAAGCAGGAAAATCGGGGAGCTGTTGAAAAATGGAAAAGTGAAAATAGCCATTGACTTGAAGCCGGCGCTGGGCTTGGTGAAATTGGACGAGCGCCTTAAAAGGGATTTCCAAAAATACCGAAATAAATCATTTAAAAATTCTTTAAATGATTTACTGCCTCGTGGATTGATAAGCATTGTGGTGAAAATGTCCAAACTCAACCCGGAGAAAAAAGGGAACAGCGTAACCAAAGAAGAAAGGCATCGTTTAGCAAAAATTTTAAAAAATTTAGAAATGACTGCGGAAGGACTGTTGGGATTTGATTCGGCCATAGTCACCAAGGGAGGTGTTTCCCTGAAAGAGATAGACAGCCGAACGATGAAATCAAAAATAATTGATAATTTATATTTTGCCGGTGAAATCATTGATGTAGACGGGCCGACCGGCGGTTTTAACCTTCAGTTATGCTGGAGCACCGGTTTCTTGGCCGGAGAGAGCGCGGCAAAAGAAAAATAACGCGATAATATATGTCTCTGGATTTAAAGATCGTTTTTTTCTTGAACGGACTGACCGGCCAGTCATCTATTTTTGATATTGCGGTTATTCTCTTTGCCCAATATCTCCAATATCTCTTAGTTGTTTCATTTTTCATTTTTCTTTTCTACTGGCTGAAAAGCAGGCGGGAAAAAATCCGCGCTTTTTTAACAATCGTCATTTCCATTATTCTATCCCGGGTCTGCATCGCCGGACTTATTCACTTTCTTTATCATCGCCCCCGGCCCTTTGTTTTTAACAATATCCATCAATTAATATTTCCCAATGGTTATTCTTTTCCTTCGGGACACTCGGCATTTTTTTTCGCCACGGCAACAGCAATTTATTTTTACAATAAAAAATTAGGCATAACTTTTTTTATCGCAGCGATATTGATGAATATGAGCCGGATTATCGCCGGGGTCCATTATCCTTCCGACATTATTGGAGGGATGATTATCGGCGTAATATCCGCATTATTGGTGCGTTTTTTCGCGGAGAGAGGATATAACAAAAAAATTTAATATAAAAATTTTTATTTTTTGAATTGTTAATAACTTTTTCTATTGACACGCATTGTATGTAATTTATCATTAATAGTAGAAAGGGATATTAAGGGTTGGTCTCCTTACCGCCTTTCGCTGAAAACGGTTTAGCAAGGCAAAGAATAATTGCATTATTATCTCTGCCCCAGAGGGCCGTTGGTCAAATGGTAAAAAAAGCAAAGAAGAAGAAGAAGAAATAAAACAAAAGGCACCCTTGCGGTGCCTTTTGTTTCCTTCGCATTTTGTTTTTCTCATTTTTAGACATATCTGGATAAATCCCCTTGACAGCTTTTTTGATTAGAATATAATTTTTTCAGAATGATTTTATGAGGTTGGTCTCTCATAACATTCTGATAAAAAATTATGAGACCCGAGAATATTAGAGACGATAATGTCTTCGTGATATTAGCAGGTCCATAAAAAATAATGATTAATAATGAATTAATGTTTAACGACTGGGAGGATGAGGCCGATGATGAGGGAATTGAGGATTTGTCTCCAGAATCTGACGAGGAAGTTGAAGATTTGTCCCCAGAAGGAGATGCCGAAGAGTCCGGAGGCGATGATGAGCTCGGGGATGAGGAATAGAGAAAAAAGAAGCGCCGACCAAGGCGTTTCTTTTTTTCTTTTTAAACTCCGCTTAATGTGATATTGTAGAATAGCGGTTATGAATCATTTCTATTATTTATGTACCAATATTTATGTACCAGAAGACCGTTTTAAAAAACAGGTTGAGAATCATTACTGTGCCGGATAATAATACCCAAGCAGTGACGGTTTTGCTTTTGGTGAAAACCGGAAGCAAATACGAAGTTAAAGAAACAAACGGCATCTCCCATTTTTTAGAACATATGCTTTTTAAAGGGACCAAGAAGCGCCCTACTTCCACAGATGTCGCTGAAGCCCTGGATAAGGTAGGAGGGAATTATAACGCTTTTACCAGCGAAGAATATACCGGGTATTTTGCCAAAGTGGAGGCCTCTCATTTTGATTTGGCCTTGGATTGGGTAGCGGATATTTATTTAAACTCCCTTTTGCCTGAAAAAGAAATGAAAAAGGAAAAAGGAGTGATAGTGGAAGAAATCAATATGTATCACGATAATCCAATGATGCATATTGTGAATCTCTGGAAAAAATTACTCTACGGCGACCAGCCGGCCGGCTGGAGCGTGGCAGGTGAAAAATTAAGCGTAAAAGGAATTACTAGAGGAGAATTGTTGTCTTATTGGAGGCGTCATTACACTGCTTCAAATTCATTGATTTGCGTAGCCGGTAATTTTGCTGGAGCAACGGCAAAGAAAAAAATAAGGGAATATTTTTCCAAATTATCAAAAGGCATAATCCCTTCCAAGCCGAAAGTCATTGAAAATCAAAAGAAGCCGAATTCGCTGATTTATTTCAAGAAGACCGACCAAACGCATCTTTGCCTGGGGGTTCGGGCCTATAACCTATTTCATCCCAAGAGATACGCCCTGGAATTATTGGCCGTAATATTAGGGGGGATGATGAGCTCCCGCTTGTTTATTGAAGTGCGGGAAAAATTAGGGCTCGCCTATTATATCGTCACTTTGCCGGAGAGTGATCCGGATACAGGATTCCTTTTGACAAGAGCCGGGGTGGATAATAAAAATGTTGATAAGGCAATCAGGGCAATTCTGGGGGAATACAGAAAGATGAAAGAAAAAACCGTGGCGCCGGCAGAACTCCAAAAAGCCAAAGATTATACTAAGGGCAAGATGGCTCTTGCTCTGGAAGCGTCTGATGCTTTAGCTTCTTTTTACGGAGGCCAGGAGCTTTTGGAAAACAAGATTTTAAGCCAAAAGCAGGTTTTTAGAGAGATTGATAAAATTAAGCCGAAAGATATTTTAGAAGTCGCTCAAGATATTTTTCAGCCGCAGAAATTAAACCTTGCTTTGCTCGGTCCGTTCAAGGATAAAAAGATATTTGAAAATTTACTGAAAGAGTTCTAATATTAATATAATAAATAAGGAACACAATGAATGAGGAACGGCAAATAGATTATGTCCCGGATGATATAGGGAGAACTAATGGCTCCCGTGTTTTAGATATTTCCTGGGCCACTATCTTAAAAATTATATTTGCCTTAGGCGCGCTTTATTTTATTTTTTTGGTAAGGGATATCCTTATCTGGTTCATTTTTGCGCTGGTGATTTCTGTTCTGTTCAATCCCGCTATAAATTTTTTTCGCAAACTTCACATTCCGAGAGTAATGGCAGCGATTTTGGTTTATTTGAGCGTTTTTGTTTTTCTGGGAGTGTTTATGTATATCCTCGCCCCTTTGCTTTTTTCGGAATTACAACAATTCAGCATTAACCTGCCGACCTATTTTAATCAAGCCGCCCCTTATTTGAGCGGTTTAAAAATAGAGGCCTTGCAGAATTTTCAGTCATTTACCGAAGCCTTGGGCAGGGGGCTGTCCAGCGCCTCGTCTAATATATTCACTGCTATCGCGGCAATCTTTGGGGGAATCGCCTCCACCATAGTAATTTTTTCCATTGCTTTTTTTCTGTCGCTGGAAGAAGAGGGACTGGCCAAAGCAATAATGCTTGTTTTTCCGCGCCGCTATAAAACAAAAATTTTGACTGTTTGGCAGAGAAGCCAGAAAAAAGTGGCGGCCTGGTTCGGGGTAAGAATTATTTGTTGTTTTTTTATAGGGCTGGCAACGGGAATCGCTTGCTATGTTTTAAATATTAAATACGCTGCCTTTTTCGGCCTTTTTGCCGGGGTCTTTAATATAATTTTGACAATCGGCCCGTTTTTGAGCGGAACAGCCATTGCCTTGTTTATTTTAGCAATCGCCGGCCTGCCGAAAGCAATCATTTTTCTCATCATATTTTTTGTTGCCCAGGAAATAGAAAGCTATATTATTATGCCGGTTTTGAGCAAAAGATTTTTACGGCTTTCCCCTTCTTTAGTATTGATATCCTTATTAATCGGCGCTAAGCTCTGGGGACTTTTGGGAGCGATTTTAGCCATTCCTTTGGTAGGAATCTTTTTTGAGCTTATCCAGGGATTTTTTGAAAAAAAGGAAGCCATAGAGCAGCGGCTGTTATAAAATCAGATGCCGGAATTTTTTGTTGTTGCCACTCCCATAGGGAATCTTCAGGACATATCCTTTCGGGCCCTTGAAGCGCTAAAAAGGGCTGATTTTATTCTGTGCGAAGACACTAGAGTAAGCCAAAAGTTATTAAATCATTTTAAGATAAGCAAGCCGTTGATAAGCTATCATCAGCATTCAAAATTGGCAAAAATGGAATTGGTTGTAGGATTATTAAAAAAAGGCAAAAATATCGCTCTGATAAGCGACGCTGGCACGCCTGGCATATCTGATCCGGGGAACCAATTGATAAAAGAAATAATACAAGTATTGGGTGAGAGCGTAAACATTATTCCAATCCCCGGACCAACCGCCCTCGCCACAATCGCTTCGGTAGCGGCTATTTCTATGGACAAATTTTTATTTATGGGCTTTCCGCCCCAGAAAAAAAGGAGAAATAATTATTTTAAAGAAATCGTTGATTCCAAATATTCGGTGATTTTTTATGAATCGCCTTATCGGATTATTAAATCCCTCAAACAGCTTCAGGAATTAGACCCGGAAATCGAAGCGATTGCGGGCAGAGAGCTAACCAAAAAATTTGAAACAATTTATCGCGGGGGAATTGACAAAGTAACGGAAAAAATAGAGAAAGATAAAATAAAAGGAGAATTCGTTGTTGTTATAAGAAGAAATAAAAGAAATGGAAAAGAAAAATAAAAAATTCTATATTTCCAGCGCCCTGCCTTATGTCAATTCTGTTCCTCATATCGGTTTTGCTTTGGAAATAATACAGGCAGATGTTTTGGCGCGCTACCATCGCAGTTTAGGCGAGGAGGTTTTCTTTTTGACCGGCACTGACGAGAATGGACTGAAAATTGCCCGGGCAGCGGAAGAAGCGGGAGTCCCGGTGGAAGAATTCGCCGCAAAGAATGCCGAGGCCTTCCGCGAACTTAAAGGAATTCTTAATTTGTCTTTTGATGATTTTATAAGAACTACTGAAGAAAGGCACATTAAGGCGGTTTATAAATTATGGCAGGCGTGCCAAAAAGATATTTATAAAAAGAAGTACCAAGGGCTTTATTGCGTCGGATGCGAACGATTCTATAAAGAAGAAGAACTGATTGACGGATTGTGTCCGGAGCACGAGACAAAACCAGAGATTATAGAAGAAGAGAATTATTTTTTTAAACTTTCCAAATACGAAAAACAGCTTAAAAATTTAATAGAGAAAGACATTTTGAAAATTATTCCGCAAACCCGCAAGAATGAAATTTTAGGATTCCTTGGCAAGGGACTGGAGGACATTTGCATTTCCCGTTCATCTGAAAGGGCTCGGAATTGGGGAATACCGGTGCCAGGCGACCCGAGCCAGAAAATTTGGTGTTGGTTTGACGCGGTGGTAAACTATGTTAGCGCCCTGGGTTATGGCTCTGATGATAAGAATTTTGAGCAATGGTGGCAGGAAAACAATAACAAACTTCATATTATCGGGAAAGGGATTTTAAACTTTCATGCCCTTTACTGGCCCGCAGCTCTTTTATCCGCCGGATTATCCTTACCTAACATTTTATTTGTCCATGGCTATGTCACCGTGGGCGGACAAAAAATGTCTAAAAGCTTAGGCAATATTGTTGACCCTGTCGGACTTGTTAAAAAATATGGGGTTGATACAGTAAGATATTTCTTTTTGAGAGAAATATCTCCATTTGAAGATGGGGATTTCGCTTATGAGAAGTTTGAAGAGAGATATAATGCGGATTTGGCGAAGGGCTTAGGAAACTTGGTTGCCCGGGTTTTGAGATTGGCCCAAAATCCAAATGTCAAAATCCCAATGTCAAATCAAATCCAAAATCCAAATGTCAAAAAAGAAATAAATAGAACCAAAAAAGATTACGAAAGGGCGTTGGGGGAGTTTAAGTTTAATGAGGCGCTGAAGGCAATTTGGGAATTGATTGGATTTTGTGACAGATATATTGAGCAGGAACGGCCTTGGGAGGATACGGAAAATAAATTACCGGTTATCAATGATTTATTATTGGCGATTGAAGAAGTTGCTAAACTTCTTGAGCCATTTTTACCGGAAACCTCGCAGAAAATTATTACCCAACTTCAATTACTGGAATCAACTCCTCTTTTTCCCCGTTTGGATTAGTTTTATTTTTAATTCTGGTTTGTTATTTTTCATTTTTCGTTTTTAATTTTACATTATGTTCATAGATACCCACGCCCATCTTAATTTCCCTGCTTTTGTGAAAGACAGGGATAAGCTCATAAAAGAGTGCCTGAAAAAAGATTTTTGGATGCTTAATGTGGGCACCAATCTTTTTACTTCAAAAAAGGCGGTTGAAATCGCCCAGAATTACAATGAGGGCGTTTATGCTTCTGTCGGCCTGCACCCGATTAATTTTAATACCGGTCTTACTCGGATGAAGATTGACGAGAGCGAAACAGACAAGGAAGAAAGCTCGTTTGAATCAGAATTTGATTACGAAGAGTATAGAAAACTTGCCCTTCCAAATTTTCAAGACAAAAATTTAGAAGGGCGAGCTCCTAATAAAAAAGTAGTGGCCATAGGGGAAATCGGGCTTGATTATTACTGGAAGCCGAAAACCAAAATTAAACTGGAAAAATTCAAAGAAGCCCAAAATGTTTTGTTCCGCCAGCAGGTGAAATTGGCCAAAGAACTGGATTTACCGATTATTATCCACTGCCGGATGGCGCATAACGATTTATTGGCAATATTGAGATATCTTTCCACCATTTACGAATCCAAATTCAAAGGCGTGATTCATTGCTTTACCGGCAATTGGGAGCAGGCAAAAACTTATATGGAAATGGGATTCCACATTGGCTTCAACGGCATAATTTTTAAGTTTGACCAAGAGGATATTATAAAAAAGATTCCTTTGGACAGGGTTTTGATTGAAACCGATTGTCCCTATCTTTTGCCCCCGAAATACAAGAAAAAAATAAATGACCCGATGGGCGTGGAGTATGTGGCTAAAGAAATCGCCAGAATCAAAAAATTTACCCTGAAAGCAGTCGCCGACCAAACAACTCAAACCGCCCAGAAATTATTTTTAAAAATTTGACTTTTAGAGATGGCGGTGGTATTGTATAAGCATCTCACAAATCGGAGGCGATGAGCGTGAAATGGGAGGGATATAACGCGAAAGCAACAGAGAAAATGAGAGCAGTGCTTGCCTTTCTTTGTCTCTTTGTTGTGGCGACAGCGGCGTTGACATCCTTGGCCATCCTATTGCCCATTACTCGCTGGAGAGAGATTCCCATACGCTAACAAGATTTCTTGTTGCATGCCGCGGGAATTTTTCCGTAAGCGAGGTCAGCGGTCGATTCTGCGAATCGGCCGCCTTTTCATTGAAAACCAAAGAATTTTTAGGTAAGATAAAGGATTATGGCAGAATATAGTCCAAAAGAGATTGAAAAGAAATGGCAGGCAAAATGGGAAGAGGAAAAAATATTTGAAGCCGCGGATTTTTCCAAAAAATCCAAATTTTTTGTTTTGGATATGTTCCCTTATCCTTCGGGAGAGGGCCTTCATGTGGGCCATCCGCGAGGATATATTGGCACGGATGTGATTGCCCATTATATGAGAATGAAAGGGCATAATGTTTTGCATCCCATGGGCTGGGATGCTTTTGGCTTGCCGGCAGAGAATTATGCTATTAAAACAGGGGTTCATCCCGCCGTTTCTACGGAGAAAAACATAAAAAGATTTAAAGAGCAAATGAAATTAATCGGCCTTTCTTATGATTGGTCGCGGGAAATAAACACCACTGACCCGGATTATTACAAATGGACTCAATGGATTTTCCTTTTGCTTTTTGAACGAGGCCTTGCTTATCAGGAAACCTTGCCAATTAATTGGTGTCCTTCCTGTAAAACCGGGCTTGCTAACGAGGAAGTGGTGGCCGGCAAATGCGAGCGCTGCGGCGCGGAAGTTACTAAAAAGAATATTAAGCAATGGGTTCTGAAAATCACGGATTATGCGGAGGCCTTACTTGAAGGATTAAACGAACTTGATTGGCCGGAGAAAATAAAAGAGATGCAGAGGAATTGGATAGGGAAGTCAGAAGGAGCGGAGATACAATTTCCAATTTCCAATTCTCAATTTTCAATAAAAGTATTTACCACAAGGCCGGACACTATTTTTGGAGCCACATTTATGGTTTTGGCTCCCGAGCATGAGCTGGTGGAAAAGATTGTTACTCCGGAACAATCGAGTCAAGTGGAGGAATATAGGGAAAAAACAAAAATCAAGATGGACATTGAACGTCAGCTTGAGGACAAGAAAAAAACAGGAGTTTTCACCGGCGCTTATGCTATCAATCCGGCTAATAGAAAAGAAATTCCGATTTATATCGCCGACTATGTCTTGCCAAGCTACGGATACGGCGCCATTATGGCAGTGCCGGCGCACGACGAAAGAGATTTTGCATTCGCGAAAAAATATAATCTGCCGATTGAAGAAATAGAGCTGGATAAAACCGCAAAGCAAGCGACAAAATGGCTGGAAAAGAAGGGCTGCGCCAAGCCGGCAATCAATTACAAATTAAGGGATTGGATATTTTCTCGGCAAAGATATTGGGGAGAGCCGATACCACTCGTTTTTTGCCCGGAGTGCAAAAAACGAGTGGAAAATTCCAAAATCCCCCGCCCGCAACGCTTCGCAAGCGAGCTTGCTCGCGTAGCGATGCGGGCGGGAAAACCCAAATCAAATCCAAAATCCAAATTTAAAATTCAAAATCTTGAATTTAATCTTGGCGAAATTTTAAATCCCGGGTGGGTGGCTTTGCCGGAAGAGGAGTTACCCTTAACTTTGCCAGCGCTTGAAAAATATGAGCCAACCGGTACAGGAGAGCCACCTTTGGCGCAGGCAAAGGATTGGGTAGAAACAATCTGTCCGAAATGCGGAGGAAAAGCCATAAGGGAAACTAACACAATGCCTCAATGGGCCGGCTCCTGTTGGTACTTCCTCGCATACATAATGCTCGGAGAACAAAATCAAAAAGCTAAAATCCAAAAATTAAATTCAAAGTTCAAAATTCAAAATTCAAGATTAATAAAGTATTGGTTGCCGGTAGATTTTTATGTTGGGGGAGCAGAGCATGCGGTTCTACATCTTTTGTATTCCCGTTTTTGGACAAAAGTTTTATCTGACGCAAAAATGATAAATTTTGATGAGCCATTCTTGAAATTACAAACCATTGGCTTGATTCTGGCTCCTGATGGACAGAAGATGTCAAAATCCAGAGGCAATGTTATTAACCCAGACGAAATTATTGAAAAATACGGAGCAGACACTTTCCGGATTTACGAAATGTTTATGGGCCCCTTTGACCAGCCCATTGCCTGGGAGCCAAAAGGCATAAATGGAGCGAGGAGGTTTCTGCAAAAAGTTTGGGAGATTTTTGAGAAATCTCAAATCTCAAATCTCAAATCCCAAATAAATTCCAATGTCAAAAATCCCAATATCCAAAAAGAGATGCACAGAACAATTAAAAAGGTTTCAGAGGATATTGAGCAAATGAAATTCAATACTGCTGTTGCTTCTATGATGGAGTTTGTCAATGAAGTCCAAAGCCCAAGGTCCAAGGTCCAAAGTCAGAGATTAGAAGATTTCTTAAAGATTTTGGCGCCCTTTGCTCCGCATATCAGCGAAGAAATGTGGAGCATGTTGGGACACAAAGAATCTATATTCAAAGAGAAATGGCCGAAATATGACCCGAAGATAATTATTGAAAATGAAGTCAACTTAGTTATTCAGATTAATGGCAAGGTTCGCGGTACGATTATTGTTCCAACAGGATTGTCTGAAAAAGAGGCAGTCAATTTAGCCCTAAAATCAGAAAAAATCCAAAAATGGTTTACCCCGTTAGATAGTAAGCATCTAACGGGGCGAGAAGACAAAAAAATCCAAAAAACCATTTTTGTAAAAAATAAATTAATTAACTTTGTGGTAGAATAAGAGACATTATGAATATTGAGAAACTACTCTATAAACCAGCCGGCGAGAAGGCGATTCTCTTAGGTGATTTTGCCGTGATAAGAGGGGCATTGGAAGCAGGCGTTCAATTTGTTTCCACTTATCCCGGCACACCGGCTTCGGAAATCGGCGACGGATTCTCCCTGCTCAAAAAAGCGGGCAAGGGCAGTTTCTATTTTGAATATTCCACCAACGAGAAAGTTGCCTTAGAAGCGGGAATCGGAGCCAGTTTTTCAAATTTGAAAACATTGGTGGCAATGAAAAGTTTCGGTTTAAATGTGGCCAGCGACGCCTTACTGCCCTTTGGGTATACCGGAATAAGAGGCCCGACAGTGATAGTGGTGGCAGACGACCCTTCTTGCCACAGCTCCGGGCAGGAAGAAGAGAATACCAGAGGATTCGCGTCTTTGGCGCATATCCCTATCCTGGAGCCGTCAGATCCGCAGGAATGTAAGGATTTTACAAAAATTGCTTTTGAGCTTTCCGAAAAATTTGAAATTCCGGTAATTTTGCGCTTGACCACGAGAGTCGCCCACCAAAGCAGTATTGTAAAATTAGGAAAGATAGAAAAAGCAAACAGAAAAGCCGGATTCAAAAAGGATTACCAGAGATTCGTTACCATGCCTCCAAGGGTCTTAGAAATGCACGATGAGCTTTTGGACAAGCTTGCTAAAATTAAAAGAGAATCAGAGCAGTCGGCGATAAATTTCATTAATGACTGGTCAGCCGTTGCCAAAATCGGAATCATTACTTCGGGCGTAAGCTATCTGCACACGAAAGAAGCTCTCCAATCGCTTAATTTGAGAATTCCGGTTTTGAAATTAGGATTTTTCCATCCCTTGCCGGAAAAAAAGATTGAGAGGTTTATAAAACTATTGAACAAGGTTTTGATGGTTGAAGAATTGGAGCCGTATCTGGAAAAAGAAATAAAAATTTTGGCAAAAGACGCCAACCCGAAACTAAAAATATTCGGGAAAAATTTATTGCCCGAGACGCGTGAGTTAACGCCCGAGATTGTTATGTCCGCCATCGCCCAGCTTGCTGGCAGAAAATTGAAAATTGAAAATTCATTGAAAATTGGAAATTGTAAATTGAAAATTCCGCAGAGGTCTCCCAATCTCTGCCCCGGCTGTCCCTATTGGCCTGTTTTTAATGGCGTTAAGCAGGCCTTGCAAGAAGCGGGCCTAAAAAGGGAAGATGTTGTTTTCGGCGGAGGCATCGGCTGCTATATGCTGGCCTCTTTTATCCCGCACAATCTTCAGGATTACTTGCTTTGTATGGGTTCTTCCATCGGCATCGCCCACGGCATTAAAAAAGCGAATAAAAAACAAAAATTAATTTCTTTTGTCGGCGATTCAAGTTTTTTCCACGCCGGAATTCCCGCCCTCATCAATATCGTACATAACCAGTCCAATCCTTTGATTATTCTAATGGATAATCAAATTACCGCTATGACCGGCCAGCAGCCGTATCCAGGCATTGCTGAATCAGGCAGAAAGGAAAAAGGGCAGAAAGTTAAATTAGAGGAGATTGTGAAGGCCTGCGGGGTGAAACATTTGAAGATTATTGAGCCGGCTAAAGATTATAAGGGCTTTATAAAAGTTGTAAAAGATTTTCTTAAAAAGGAAACGGTAGCTGTTATTATCGCTCGTCGTCCTTGTGTCCGGATAAAGAGATGAAGAAAAATAATCGACAATTTAATATAGTGCTTTCAGGGGTAGGCGGGCAGGGCTTGATAACTTTAGGCAATATCATTGCCGAAGCCGGATTTTTAGGAGGCAACGAAGTTAAAATGTCCGAGCTCCACGGACTTTCCCAAAGAGGCGGTTCGGTGGCAGTGCAGGTTCGGCTCGGAAAAGGCGTTTTTTCTCCCCTGATTCCCCAGGGCGAAGCAGATTTGATTTTGGCAATGGAAAGAAATGAGGCCTTGAAAAGCGGCCATTTTTCCTCTAAGAAAAAAACAATATTTTTGATTAATGATTTTGAAATTTATTCTCCATCTTTTGGAAATCAAAAACTCCCCGGTTTAGGGAAAATCATTTCTGAAATTAAGCCGTTCGCCAAAAAGGTTCATAGCATTAAGGCCTCGGATATTGTGCAGGAGCGATTGGGATTAGGTATTTTAGCCGGAGTTTTTATGCTCTCCGGCGCGGTCCATAAGGGATTGATTCCCATAAGCCCGGCCAATGTTTTAAAAGCGATTAAAAATAATGTGCCGAGAGGGCTTGAATTAAACGAGAAGGCCTTTTTTCTGGCCAAAGATAATTTTAAGACATAAAAAGATATGGAGGCAATCATTATGGCCGCCGGCCGGGGGGAAAGGATGCAGCCCCTTTCCTTTGTAAAACAAAAACACTTATTGAAAGTCCTGGGCCAGAGCATTTTGGAGCATAATTTGGAACAATTAGACGGATTGGTAGAAACCGCGATTTTGGTCATCAGGCCGGATGAGAGATGCCAAGAAATTAAAAGAACAATCGGGAGAAAATACGGAAGCGTTAAAATAAAATACGCGCTGGAGGAAGAGCCGTTGGGCACAGCAGACGCGGCCAAAACCGCCTTGCCTCTTATTGGACAGAGGTTTTTGCTTTTAAACGGAGACGATTTGTATGGCCATAATGACATTAAAAAGGTTTTGGACAAATTTCCCTGTATTTTAGTTAAAGAGGTTGAGCAGCCAAAATTTTTCGGGATTGTGGGCCTTTCTGATGGCACCGCAGATTCATTGGTGGAAAAGCCGGAAATCCCGGTTTCTAATTTAGCTAATACCGGGTTGTATTACCTGCCGAAAGACATATTTAAATTTTCCATTGAAAAATCAGAAAGAGGGGAATATGAATTCACCGACTACATTAAGCAGTTTATCGTCAAAGAAAAACTTAACATTCAGGAGGCAGAGCAATGGGTTCCGATTTCATTTTGCTGGCATCTTATTGAGGCCTGCGAGGCGCTGTTAAAAAAAACAACAGGAGTCAATCAGGGGAAAATAGACAAAAATTGTGCGGTTTCCGGCAATTTATTAATAGGCAGGGGAACGGTGGTAAAAGAAGGAACGCGCCTAGAAGGTCCGGTCTATATCGGCAGGAATTGTCTGATTGAGCAGAATTGTTTTATCCGAAAATTCAGCAGCATCGGAGACGGAGTTAAAATAAGAAAAGGAGCAACCATAGACAACTCTCTTATTGGCGATAAAACAGAGATAAGCCCCAAGTGTTTTATTGCCGATTCTGTCATCGGAGATGATTGCTGGCTGGGGGCAGGCACAACCACTTTGAACTTTAACGAGGACGGTCAAACAATAAAAACATCAGCCAAAGGGAAAATTGTTGATACCAAAAGGGTCAAGTTCGGAACAGTCATAGGAGATAAGGTAAGGACCGGAGCCGGAGTCATTATTTCTCCGGGCAAAAAAATCTGGCCCAATAAATCATTACCTGATGGCCAGAGAGTTACGGAAGATATTCAATAAATCATTGATGAAAAAAGCAAGAGCATTAGTTTTATTGTCAGGCGGATTAGATTCCATTTTAGCCGCCAGATTATTATTGAAGCAGAAAATAAAAGTAGAAGCCCTGGTTTTTAAGAGTTGTTTTTTTGGTTCTGAACAAGCGGAGATAACAGCCAAAAAGTTCGGCATTAATCTTAAAATAGCAGATTTTTCCCAGAGGCATTTTGAAATAGTGAAAAATCCGAGATTTGGCTATGGCAAAAATATGAATCCTTGCATTGATTGCCATATCTTGATGCTTGGCTTTGCCAAAGAAATAATGGTGAAAGAGGGGTTTGACTTTATTGCCACTGGCGAGGTTTTGGGAGAAAGACCAATGTCGCAAAACAGACAATCGCTGGAATTGATAGAAAAACAGAGCGGGCTCAAAGGGTATCTTTTAAGGCCATTGTCAGCTAAATTGCTTGAGCCGACCATAGCGGAACAAAAAGGGATTATTGATAGAAATAATCTTTTGGCAATCAGGGGCCGGTCGCGGAAGGAGCAGTTGGCGTTGGCAAAAAAATGGAAAATTGACTGGTTTCCCGCGCCCAGCGGAGGGTGCCTCTTGACGGACTTTCACTTCTCGGAAAAATTAAGGGATTTGATAAAGAACGCTGTTAAGCCGGATATGGATGATATTAATCTGCTGAAAATTGGCCGGCATTTTTGGGATAATGGCGTTCAAATCATCATAGGCAGGAATTATCAAGAGAACTTAAAATTAAGAGAGGCGGGCAGGAAAAGCGATGTTTTACTAGAAATGAAAGAGCCGGCCGGCCCCACTGCTCTGGTTAGGGGATATAAAGGAAAAGTCAGCGAAAAGTCAATTCAGAAGGCGAAAGAGCTGATAAGGTCTTACGCGCCAAAAGTAAGAGGCAAGAAAATAATATTGTTTGATGCGTTTCTGCCGGACTGCTAATTTTGGTTAATTTTTTATATCTGCTATAATGTAAAAATGTTCGCTTAAAAAAATGATAAATATCGTTTTTATAAAAAATTATTTAGACCAGGCGCTAAGCAATCGATCCGAATCATTGAACAAGATCTTCTGGGGCAATACGCTTTTTGATTACTTAATGGCCCTATTCGTCTTTATAGTGGTTGCTTTGATTTTAAGAATTTTTAAGGAGGTTATAATCGTGGAATTGAAGAGATTGGCGAGGCGGACCAAGACCAAAATTGATGATACCTTGATTAGGGTGATTGATTCTGTGGGGTGGCCGCTCTACGCGCTCTTTTCTTTTTATCTGGCGTTTCTTTTTATTCGCGTCCCCGCAGTCATAGAGAGATATTTCCCGACAGTGATTTATATCTTTGTTGTTTATTATCTGATAAAAGCCATTCAGGTTTTAATTGATTACAGCACAGAGAGAGCAATCGCAGAAGACGCAAAAGACGGGAAAATAGACCGTCCGGGCCTGCGGTTTGTCGGCAAATTGATAAAGATTATAATTTGGGCGCTCGGGCTTATTATTATTTTGCGGTCTTTTGGATATAATATCACCGCTTTGGCGGCCAGTTTGGGAATCGGCGGGATTGCTATTGCTTTTGCTTTACAGAATGTGCTGGCAGACATATTCGCTTCATTTTCCATTGATATTGACCGGCCCTTTAAAGTGGGGGACTTTATTTCCATTGGCGAAGAAATGGGCACAGTAAAGAACATAGGAATAAAATCTACGCGCCTGCAAAGCTTACAAGGAGAGGAGCTGGTTATTTCCAATAAGGAGCTCACCAGTTCCCGTATTCATAATTTCGGCCAAATGGAAAAAAGACGAGCGGTTTTTATAATAGGGGTTGCCTACGACACGCCGTTTAAAAAATTAGAAAAAATTCCCAGGATAATTAAGGATATCTTAAAAAGCGTTAAGGGAGTTGAAATAGACCGAGTTTATTTCAAAGAATTCGGACCATACAATTTAGGATTTGAAATCGCTTACTTTTTTAAGTCAACTGATTTCAACGACTTTGTTAAAGTAAGAGAAGCGATTAATTTTGGCATTAAAAAAGCATTTGACAAAGAAAAAATTTCTATAGTTAATTCAATGCCGAGAGTTCTTCCAAAGAAATAAATTTATTATAAAAAAGAATAGGAGGCCTCACCAAACGGCTCGGCCTCTATTTTGTTCACTAGAGAGACAGCTCTCCTTGAAGGATGTCGTTTAGTTCTTCTGGACGACAGAACTGACAACATGATTTTTCAAAAAATGATTTTTCAAAAAGAGTGCGGTCGTAGTTGAACGAAGAGACGGCGATGACGGTTACCCCGCCTACTTTTACCATCTCTTCAGCGAGCGAACGCGCGTTTGGGCCCCAGTGCCCATCAGACCAGCGGGCATTTAGAACCACGATGGTTGGATGTTCTTTATAGAATTGCGAGCGTTCATCCCTGTCTGCCTCTTTCGCGACAATCTTACAATTGCCGCCTGCGAGTTTTTCTACTTGTTGGCACACCTCTGGGGGCATGCCTACCAACAGGATCGTTTTCATACTTCCCCCTCTGGAAGATGAACCTTACCGTGTGCTGTGTATGTGGAAATGAGAGTAATTTGAATACTAACATAAAATTACTATAAGGTCAAATTTTATTGCGTTTTTGGAGGAAATGTATTAATCTGAAATAATGGTAAAAATCATTGCTTTAGCCAATCTAAAAGGCGGAACAGGAAAGACAAATGTGGCAGTTAATCTTTCAATGTTCCTTTCCGCCCTTGGAAAAAGGGTCTTGCTCATTGATTTGACTCCGCAGGGAGACGCCACCTTTTCCTTGGGAATCAAAAGCAGTCCGAATTATGTGGGCGATGTTTTATTGCAGAAAATCAGGCCCAAATTGGCAGTCAAAAGCACGCCTTATTTCGCCTTTGACATTATGCCTTCTTTCCCGGAATTAATTTCCGCCATCGGGAGAATCAGGGAATTGCGCAAGCCGGAAGCCCGGCTGAAGGAAGCGATTGAAAAAATGGAAGAGGACTACGACTTTGTTATCATAGACACTTGTCCGGATTTCAATATCCTTACTCTCAACGCCCTTTATGCGGCTGATGAAATTATGATTCCGATTCAATCGGAGTACCTTGCTTTAAGAAACGCTAATCAATTGGTCTCTATGATTCATTCTTTCAGGCCATTGAAAGAAAAAGAAATCAGCGCGGTTTTGACAATGTACGGCTGGAGAAGCAAGATTTCCAGAAGCGTTTCCAAAGCGATTAAGAATGAATTTTCTGGATATATTTACAACACCGTTATTCCCAGGACCGCTATCTTGTCGCAGATTACGGAATCCAAAGAGCCGATTTTAAAATCCGCCCCCAATTCCCGCGCCTCCCGCGCCTTCAAGCAATTGGCCGAAGAAGTCCTCTCCCGCACCCGATAATCAATGATTAATAATCAATAAAAAATAATATCGCCGACTAACCAAAAACCCGCCCAAGGCGGATTTTGTTTTTGGTGTCTCTATTGTACCAAACTCGCACCTACTTCCAAAACAAATGATGTCGCACGCTCCGTGTGCGTGGTGAAGCGAAAATGAATCGTACGCTCCACGAAAGCCCCACGCACTGGCGAGTACGCCAGCAACCCCGAAAGAAAAAACATTCCTTGCATTTCTGATTTGGCGGGGGTAAATTTTTTCTTGAAAAAGGAAAGGGTGTTTTTCTTTCGGGGTTCTGCCCTCCAAGTATTCGGGCAGTGCGTGGGGCTTCAATGCGGACTCGGTTTTGCCAAAACTATTTTCTGGGGAAAAGGATTTGGCAAAACCTCGGCTGAATTTTCCCGCCCGCAGAAAGGGGTCTGGGGAATGAATGCGGGCGGGATTCCGATTTCGCTTTTTTTCAAAATCGTCGCCATTCAG
>JAHITK010000016.1 GCA_018817645.1 Patescibacteria group bacterium
GTATATTTGTCCTGATTGTGTGGAAGGACTGGCAGATCGAGCAGTGCAAAAATATCTCTGCGAAAGAAAAGAGGGCGAGACAAAATGAATGTTATTAAGGTTGATGAAAAGAACGATGTTGACAGCACTTTTTTAGACAAAATAAAAAACAAAGGTTTTGATTGTATTCTAACAACCAGTGTTGGAATAGATCACATTGACACAGAATATGCAAAAAAAATTAGAATACGAGTTGAAAACACTGACTATCAATCAGAACATTCTGTCGCACAACACTATTTTGCACTTCTTTTAAAATTGTGTGAGCCGTCCAAAAAAAAACGTGGAATTGAACTGCGTGGAAAACAACTTGCTATCCTTGGATATGGAAGGATTGGTAAAGCCTGTGAACAAATAGCAAAAGGTTTTGGAATGGATGTGGTTACAATGGATTTTGAAGCACATATTGGAATTCCACCAGAATTTATTACAAAATCCTTTGCTCTTTTTCTTTGTATGCCATTAACTGGGTACACTCGTGCCGGTTCTTGTTTTGATAATCATGGTTTTTTTGGCAAAAGGATTTTTGAAAACATTTTTTATAAACGTCATGATGCAAACAAACTTGAATTTGTTGTTAATTGTGCACGTGACAAACTGGTTGATAACGAGTTTATGGCGCAGTTGTTGGATGATGGAAAGTTGCGGGCGTATGCTGTTGATGAAGAAACCATAAAGTATCAATATATTACAAAAAGCGTTTTGGATAAACTGTATTGTACCCCGCATATTGGGTGGAAAACGAGAGAATGTGCTAATAGGCGCGAGCGAGCAGTTTTTTGTAAGTATCGAGAATTATTAGGAGATACCACATGGAAAAAGATCAAAAATTAAGATTATTTACAAGTGATATTCTCAGTTGTTCTGATAACTCTGTTATAGTGATTAAAAGAAAAAAGTTGTTTGAATTATTAAAAAAATACGAGTTAGATAAAAAATGGAAATAATTAATACTTTGGTTGGAATAATACAGTATTTTGTTCCGTTTGTAATCTTTGTTTTAGGTTTTGTATTCGTGTGGGCAAAGTGGGAAAAGTGGAGACCACAGGACACCATGCTTGCAAAACAGTATGGGGTTGTTGCGATTGCCTTTCTTTTTCTTGGAGTGTTTGCAGGAAAAACATATTTTGCATATCCTGAAACATTATTGATTGAAAAACCAATTATAGAAGAAAAGATTATTTATTCTGATGAAGGAGTGTGGAAAAGAATGTATTTTGAACAACATCAAGTTTTAACTGATTGTAGGAATGAGCAAAACACACAGTATTTTAAATCATGGAGTTCAGCAGCAAACTATTATGAACAAACAATCGGAAATGATATAATTCAAACGCACGAGCAAAACGTCTATCTTTCAAAAGATAATACAAACCTAAAAAGCCAAATAGGAGAATTAGAGTTTACAATCAAAAAACTACAAGCGGGGGAACAAGAATGAAAATTGATATTGAAGAACACATGGTGTGTTTTGACACTGGTTTATATTATACTCGTGTGCTTTATCCTGCAAGAATCGCTTTAATTTCAATAGCTGGTCTTAAAGTTAACATTTTTATTGCCGGATTAGTTGCTATTGTTGATATTATTTTAACATATTTATTTGGAAGATATATGAGAAAACGAGGAGCAATAAAAAACAGACAAAGAATAATGGCTGAAGAAAACCCTCATGCCATAAGTGTAATTGATTATTTGGATAGGATAGAAAAAATGTTAAAAAAACCATTGAATGCTAATCGTGATAAAAACATAGAATAGTATCATGGTTTTTGATATTCCTTCTTTTTTTGTGTTTTCGTATGTTTCGCTTGCGAGCCATGCTGCAAGAAGGCCAGAGTGTATGAGCAAGCGAGGTTCTACAAGATAGCTTAGTTGAAATATAACGATCATTAATAAAAATCTAAAATCGGTGAAGCGAGAGAGCAAAACGAATCCAATAGGAGTGAATTTTAGTATTGTGTCATACGTTGTAAATGCTGAAGTGTTTAGAGAGAATTGTTTTATTTCTGATGGGATTGGAATTACTGCTGGAAAGTATTTTTTAAACACTTCAACGAGGTGTAACCATTTTGTTGCAATAAAAACAATTATTGTTGTTAGTGATAGTTCGAGGAAATAGCCGTGTGATAAGCTTCCAAGAGCATTTAATAATAGTAGGATTCCAATGTTTTTTTTTGTCAGTGGTTTGGAAAGCATTTTTATTTCTACAATCCATATTATTGTAGCGAGGAATTGTGATAGTGTTCCGGTAAACCAAAAGAAGTATGGTGTTGCTGTTGCGAGTAAAAAAATGAGTGCGTGTGGTTTTTTGTCGAGGGCAAAGTACCATGTTATTGGAAGGAGTGTCCATATTAGTATAAACCAGTATTGTGCAAATAGTTGTTTTGTTATAAATGGAAGTAGTGGGGTTGAAACAATGTTAACAAGTGGTGGGCGTTCACTATATGCGATTGGTGAGTGGATTCCGTCAAAGTTTTCGTAGTTTCCTATAAAGTTGTTGTAGTGAAAAATGAAGTCTTGGTTTGGAATAATGGCTAATGGAAACCGAACAGCCATTATGTATATTAATAGTATTATTGAAACTAAAAGCAAAATTTTTGACTTCATAGAATCGTGTTCACCCTGAATAGTTCAAAACTCGCGAAAAGAAAAGCCGAATAAATAACTAGTTTTTTTTGTCTTTCATTTTCAGGTTTCCATGTACACAATCCATAAAATAGTGTTATGAAGGCAAAGTTGATTATGCGCTCGTGATACCAGAAGCTTGCGAATACAAAAAATATTGAAAGAAGAACGAGTTCCTTTTTTAAAAGCAGTGAAAAAAACGCTTGTGGTTGTGCTAAACCAACGATTGTTTTAAAAAATCCGGTTGTTATTGTTGCGATTGAAAATAATACTGCTTCTATTTGTGTTTCAATTGAACCAAAACGTTTTTTTACTAAAAACTGTGTTATTAGTAGTAACCCTGTAACCATAAAAAGCATAAGAGAGAGCGTATGTGAAAAAATTCCAATGAATACAATCAATAATAATACGTTTAGCGAGTGTTTCTTGCATTTAAAGGCAAGTGATTGATAAAAAAAGTGTAGGAAGAATACAAAAAGCACTGCTGCAAGAAACTCAGCTAACGTTCCAGAAAAAACATAGAAAAAAGGAAGCGGAAAAGCAAACCAAAACAACATAATTGCCCAATTTTTGAAAAAAAGAGAAAACAAAACAGGAGCAAAAACAAAAACGAGCAAAAACCACCCTACAAGAAAACCATTTAATCCAAAAAATATAAACGGCTGAGAAATAAGCGAAACAAGAGGAGGTCTTTGTTCATACGATTCAACAGGGTGCATTCCGTCAAAGTCAACATAATTTCCTATTGAATGATTATAATGAAACAAAAGATCATGGTTTGTTTCAACCCCATCAAATTTTATAAACACCAGAAAACAAAAACAAGCAAACAAAAAAGATAACAGCACGGCAGTTTTAACATTCACAAGATCACCCCGTTTGTATTGGGGCAACCCCGCTTGGTGTTACTGCCGTCTGAACACTTGGAAGTATTGCATTAGCAGACCCACTAATACCAACCCACAAGTTTTGTATCATTGGAAAGGCCACTGCTGCTGCAATCAAAAAGATTATAACAATCAAAAAGATTGCAATAGGGCTTTTAAAAAAATCAAACTTTTTAGGATTAAACTGTTCCATAAACATTCGTGTGAACGGCTGCAAGTGCTGTTCAGCAAGCAAAAAAGCCTTCTTTGTTTCAAGAATAGTATGGTCAGTAAAAACGTGTTCTTCCTTTTCAAATAACATTTCTTTTGTAATAAACTCGTCAAGAATCGAGTTATAAAAGAACATTCCATAGTCTCCTTGAACAAACCGCGCTTCTTTTGCTTTTTCCTCTGGAATTGTAATAGTAAGGTTTCCTTCTTCTGTTACTTCCCCGCTAACTTTTTCCGGAGCCTTAATAAGCGTTAACATTTTTCGATTAAAAAAACCACGAATGTCTATTCCATCAAGTTTTCCTTTTACCTGTTTTCCTTTTAGTTTAACGAGAAAAAAGCGAGCAACCCCTTTTGAAGTAAGATCAAGCGCAAGTATGCCTTTTCCTTCAACCATGTCAGTAAACACGTTTTTTGAAATAGTCAATCCTATGAATACACACACAAGGATTGAAGCAAGACCCGCAAAAATAGCGATGTTTCCAGAATTTAACAATAACATATAGGTTAATAGTGGAACCGAACCAGCGATCATGAATCCAATAACCCTTTTTAAATAAAACTCGTTAATTATACCCATACATTTCACCCTCCAACGAGCTTTTGTTTTATTGAACCAAGCAAACCAGCTTTTTGTTGAGTAAGCATCGAATTATACTCAGGAGTATATACTTGTTCTGATTTTTGTTCAAGAATTTCTTTGAATGCAAACCCATCAATTGACATACTTGATCGAGATAGAAAATAGAAAATATTTGAAAGGTACTTTATGCTGCTGCTCATTCCGTAGGCAATATCTTCAAAGTTTTTTCTTCCAACGTCAGAATAGTTTTTTGGGTTTTTTTTCATGCTCTCTTGAAAATCATATAGTTGTTCTGCAAGTTTTGTCCACATACTTGTCCACGTTATATAAACCCCAAGATTGTATCTATCGGAAGGAGAATATTTAACGAGCTTTTGTTCTAATCCCGTCATTAAATTTTGAAGCCGTATTATTTGGTTTCTATCAAGTATTCCACTCGTTCCAATGTCTTTTCCTTCTTCAATGTTCTTTTCTGTTAAGACCTTTTGAATGAGTGTTCTGTCTCGCTGTTGTCTTCCCATTGAGTGAGAGTTTTCTGATAACACCCGCTCATAATTATCGTACATTTATTATTGCCCCTATGGAATTTAACCATTTATATCCAAGAAAGGAAAAGTATAATCCAAGTGAGATTGGGAGTAAGGTTAGTTTTGGTTCAACAAAATATGTTATGATGGAGAGTGAAAAGAGTGATGAAATTGATAGCCAATTAAACTTAATTCTTTCAATAGCCGTTTTCATTATTTCTCTCCTATTAGCTTTTTTACTGCATTATATATTATGTTATTATAGGTTATTTTTTTGGGGTCGTTTTTTTTTATTTGAAGCATTAATTTTGCTTTTCTTAAAACTTGAATTGTTTCTTGTTTTATTCCGCTTATTCCAAACTTTTTAGACATTACAACCAATATAAATAAGATAAATATATTTTTAAATACATTTGCCGTATTTGTTGGTGTGGATAACGAATCTCAAAACCTAACAGGAACATTTGTAACAACCTTCTATCAAAAATTTAAATACCTTGAAAATGAAGCCGCAAACTATTCAAACGCACTATTCGAATTTAAAATAAGATATGGAAAAAAACCAGAGGAAGCAGAACCAGAAGAACTCGCCCAAATAATGCAACAAACAAAAGCAGTTCGCTATATGCTCATTCTAATCGATTCAGATTTTAATGCCCTAAAAACAGAAATTCCAGAACTTGAAGAAAAAGAAAAAGAAATAAACACCCTTATAGCAAAACTTGTTGATCAAAAATTTCCTTCAAGAAATGAACTCAGAAAACTCGTTCATCTTTTCGCAGGATTATTTGTTAAGGGTGTAATGGCAGAAAACCTTATTCAAGCAGGAAGAGTATATCAAAATCTTCTTGGAGGATACAATGAAAAAGGCGTGCAATGAACTGACATTTGATCTTTATCTTAAAACAGTTCCCTTAACCGAAGTAAAATATATTGAAATACGAAAACGAATAATTGATAAGGATGAAATAAAAGCGGTAATAAAACAGATTTTTTATGATAATAAGCCAATTAA
>JAHITK010000017.1 GCA_018817645.1 Patescibacteria group bacterium
AATGCCGTCCAAGACGCAGGTTTCCTCACAGGCGGTCGTAAAAGAAAAAGAGCCCGAATCAAAGGGCCCGCTGGCTTCGTATACCAAATATTCTTTTCCTTGAATGTCCGTGAGTATTACCCGGGCATAACTATCGGCCTTATTGAGGGTGACATTCCCGGAGACAAATACAGAATACGCCGGCTTGGCAGAAGAGGCAGCCAAGACAGGACTGGTGATGCACAAATATCCGAATAAGAGCAAGCCGATAATTATGATGGCAATTCTTCTTTTGAGCATGCAAGTATGTTTTAATTCTGGAATTTGTAAAAAACAGACAAGATTATCGTTTTATCAAAAAGAGATAATGTTTCCCCCGGAAGAAAATGTTTGGTTAATGGGTATGGTTGTCAGGCCGGTGCCAGAAGTAATTGGCGGGGAAAAGGCAGTGGCTGGAGGGAGAGTGCTAACCGGAGCTGATGGTAGGGCCGGGGTGGATTGCCCGGGAAGAGGGCAATCTATACTGAAGAATCCCTTTTCCCACCAGTTTTTATATATGTCATTTGTCCAGGTGGCTAAATGAACTGATTGAAGGAGCAGCCCGACCAGGAAAAAGGCGCCGTAGATTATGACGATTCCAATAAGGGTAGTGGTGATTATGGTTCTGGCTTTTGTTATTTTTGCCGGGTCGCCGGCTGCCAGCATAAACATTCCTCCGCCAATAATCAGCATTAGAAGCGCCAAGGGAGGGGTTATGTTAAAGAAAACGAATTCTAATATGTTCTCAATCAGTACAAAAAAATGACAGAGAGTACAGGGACAACAGGGACTGCCGCAGGGGACAAGCCCCTTTTTAGGATTTAAAGAGCCGCCCGGACAGCATTCTTGCTTAAATTCCCCGGTAGGACAATATTGTTCGCTGCATTGAGCCAAGACAGTGCCGATGACAGCAAAAGAAAGAATCATTAAAAATATCCCGATTATTAAAATTTTTGCAGTTTTGGTCATAGTTTTTGGTTAAGTTTTTATAATTGTTAGTAATTGTTAGGGTCGCACCCTAACAGTTGTCCAACTTTTGACTTTTAACTTTTAATTTTTAACCCAGTTTTTTATTTTACATTTTTCGTTTTACATTTTTATTTTAGGTTGCGAAGCAACCGCAAGTGCCCCCGGAAGGATTCGGACCCTCAATCTTCGCGTCCGAAGCGCGGCGCTCTATCCAGTTGAGCCACGGGGGCTTTATTTCATTCTATATTACCAATTGAAAAACCGCAAGAATTAAGTTAGAATTGGGGAATATGGATATTCCAACAGAAGTCAAAAAAATAGTGCAGACATTAGAGGGCAAGAGCTTTCAGGCCTTTGTGGTCGGCGGGTGCGTCAGGGATATTTTGCGGGGCGTCGAGCCGAATGATTGGGATATCGCCACTGATGCCAAGCCAGAAGAGCTTAAGAAAATATTCCCTAAAAGTTTTGATGTAAATAAGTTCGGCACGGTGACGGTTTTGACTTCAAGCAAAAAGGAAAGCTTGAAAACAATAGAGATTACCACTTTCAGGACAGAGGAAAAATATACCGACAAAAGGCATCCTGACAAAGTCAGATGGGCGAAAACAATTGAGGAAGATCTGGCGAGAAGGGACTTTAGTATCAATGCTGTAGCATTGAAAATCCCAATTTCCAAATCCCAAATCCCAAAATTAGAAATCCAAAATCCAAATGTCAAATCAAGCCCAAAATCCAAAATCCAAAACCAAAGCCAAAAAGTTAAAAGTGATGAAATTATTGATCCGTTTGGGGGGCGGGAGGATTTGGAGAATAAATTAATTCGGGCGGTCGGCAAGCCGGAGGAGAGATTTCAAGAAGACGCTTTGCGCCTAATGAGAGCGATTCGCTTTGCCACTGCTTTGGATTTTAGCATAGAAAAACAAACCCTTTCAGCGATTAAGAAAAACGCCGGCCTGTTGGAGTTTATTTCCAAAGAACGAATCAGGGATGAATTTTTGAAAATAGTAATGTCCGACAATCCGGCTAAGGGCATAGAGCTTTTGAGGGAAACCGGACTTTTGAAATATATTGTCCCGGAATTATTGGAGGGCTATCAGGTCGGGCAGAATAAGCATCATATATATGAAGTGTACGAACATGCCATCAGGTCTTTGCAGTTCGGGGCAAAGGAAAATTTCAATAAATATGTCCGCTTAGCCGCTCTTTTTCACGATATTGGCAAGCCGAGAGCCAAAGAAGGCCAGGGAGCTGATTCCACTTTCTATAACCATGAAGTCATCGGAGCTAAAATGACTGCTAAGATTCTGGAGCGCTTGAAATTTCCCAAAAAAGACATTGAAAAGATAATAAAATTGGTGAGATATCATCTTTTCTATTACAATGTCGGCGAAGTGCAGGAATCGTCAGTCAGGCGATTGCTGGCCAAAGTCGGGGCGGAGAACTTTGAAGAGTTGGTGCAATTAAGAATGTGTGATAGGATTGGCTCTGGCTGTCCTAAAGCCCTTCCCTACAAGTTAAGGCATTTTCAATATGTGGCGGAAAGAGTGGCTCTTGATCCGATTGACGCCACTGCTTTGAAAATAGGAGGTGATGATATTATGGAAACTCTGAAAATAGAGCCGGGACCGAAAATCGGGAAAATTCTCGCCGTTCTCTTGGGAGAAGTTCTTGACGAGCCGAAGAATAATAAAAAAACTTATTTAAAGAAACAGCTTAAAGAAATCGGCGGGCTTAGTGAAAAAGAATTGGAGCAGTTGGCAAAAAAAGCCAAGGAGAAAAGGGAGGAAATTGTGACAAAACGGGACGAGATGACTAAAAAGAAATACTGGGTGTCGTGAAAATCCAAATGTCAAAATCCAAATGACAAATCAAGCCCAAATGACTGAATATCAAAAGAATACATTTTTCAATTTGGATTTTGAGCTTGATTTGACATTTAAGCTTTGGATTTTGTGATTTTTTCGAAACGGGGCATGGTGTAACGGCAACATTCACGATTCGGGTTCGTGCGACTCTGGGTTCAAATCCCAGTGCCCCGACAAGTTAATATAATTTATGAGGAATTTTTTTGAGAAAACATCATGGCCTTTTCCGGGGTCTAAAAAAGAAGCAACGGAATTCGGCAAAAGCAAAAAAAGCGTTTTGGCTTGCGAGAAATGCAATGCGGTTTTTTGGCAAAAATCCTGGCGTCATAATATGGAGGGGATTCCGGAAAGCGACAGAGAAAATGTTCAATCCGCATTTTGTCCCGCCTGCCGGATGCTCGCAGAGGATCGTTACGAGGGAGAAATCATTATAGAAAATGTTCCAGAAGAAAAAAAGGAAGAAATAGAAAATTTAATCAGCAATTTTTCAGAGGCCGCTTTTGAAAAAGACCCAATGGACAGGATTATTTCCATTCAGACCGTTGCCAAGGGAATGTTGAGGGTCTTGACCACTGAAAATCAGATGGCCCAGCAATTGGCAAAAAAGATTAAGCAAACGTTCAAAGGCAAGACCTCGTTTATGTATTCTAAGAGAGAGTCCACTCTCCGCGCAAGAATCATTTTAGGGGTACAGATGGAGGGCAAAATTTTAAGAGAATTAAATGAGAGCAGAAAAGAATTGTCATCTAAAAAGGGGCGGGCATTAAGATCTTTAAGAGATTTAAGATAGTCACGCATTCTATTTGGGACGCATGATATATATAGATTATGGGATTGAACATAGATGATAGGGGCCTGTAGTTTAATGGCAGAATATCTCATTCGCATTGAGGTGATGGCGGTTCGACTCCGCCCAGGTCCACATTAAAAACCTATAATAAAATGGCGTATTGGAAAAACGCGTTACTGTTATCAACTATTTTTTTGTTTTTTGCGCTCCTTTTATTTTTTCTGAATAACAAAGAGGGTATGCGAACAAAGGAAATTTGTCTTGGAGAAAGGTGTTTTGGGGTGGAGATAGCCGAGACAATAGAACAAAGAGCAAAAGGATTAATGTTCCGACAAGAACTCCCGGAAAATCAGGGGATGTTTTTTGTTTTTCCGGAGCAGGGGGACTACGGTTTTTGGATGAAAAATATGCTAATCCCAATTGATATTATATGGATGGATAAGGACTTGGCGATTACTCATATTGAACATAGTGTTCCGCCTTGCGAAACAGAGCCCTGCCCGGTTTATAAGCCGGGCTTGCCCTCGCAATATGTTTTGGAAATAAAAGCCGGGCTTGCCCAAGAATTGGAGATGAAAACAGGCGATAATTTTTATTTCAAAAACAATAATGCCGAACTCTAAAGAAATCGGAGAGATGGGAGAAAGAGTGGCGCGAAGGTATTTAGAAGAGAAAGAGTACAAGATTTTGGCCAGGAACTTTTTTAAAACAGCCAATGGGTTAAAAATCGGGGAAATAGATATTGTGGCTCAAAAAGAAGGCGTTATTATTTTTTTTGAAGTAAAAACACTGTCCAAGGAAGCGGGGTTTGCGCCTGAATCAAAAATCAATTTCCAGAAGCAAGGCAAGATATTCAGGGTCGCCCAAATCTGGCTTGATGAAAATAATATTCCGCCGGACTCTCCCTGGCAGATAGATGCCTTGGCCATTATTTTGGATTTTTCTTCCCGCCAAGCCCGGCTCTGCCATTTTAAAAATATCTGAAATTGCTTGACATAAAATTTGAGTTTGCTATTATAGAAACAAGGGTCCAAGAAGTTGGGCCGTTTTTTCTAAAATTAATTTCACTAGCGAGGGGTTGTCAACGAATGTCAACGAGGCCGGGTCTTTTGATGAGGCCCGGACTCGTTGACCGCTCTCGTTGATGCCTATAGTATAATTTAAAATTTTTAATCCAAAACTATGGAAGACATAAAAGTTCTTGCCTCCTCTATTTCCCAAATTGCGGAAGAAAAAGGAATTCCGGCTGATATTGTAATTGAGGTGATAGAGCAGGCCCTGGCTGCGGCCTATAAAAAAGACAATGACAGAAAAGGAGAGAATATCAGGGCAAAACTTGAACCGCAAACCGGCAAAGTAAAATTTTGGCAGGTCCTTGAAGTGGTTGACGAGGATATGATTTATTCAGAGGAAGAATTGGAAGAGCTTAAGCTCAAAGCCGAAGAGGCGGGCGAGACAGAGGAAGAGCCGGAACGCGAAGAAGAAAGAGACGGGGAGGAAAGGAAAATCAGGTTTAATTCTAAAAAGCACATAATGATTGAGGAGGCAAAAAAGATTGAGCCGAAAATTCAGATTGATGAAGAACTTTTAGTCCCGCTAAAGGCAGACACTGATTACGGCAGAATCGCGGCCCAAACCGCCAAGCAGGTTATCCTACAGCGGCTCAAGGAGGCGGAAAGGAACGCTATTTTAGAGGAATACAAATCAAAAGAAGGAGAGGTTGTTTCCGGAGTGGTCCAAAGGATTGAGGGTCCCAATGTTTTCTTTGATATCGGCAAGACATTGGGCGTTTTGATTCCGGCCGAACAAATCTCGGGCGAAAGTTACTATGTTGGCCTGCGTCTGCGCCTTTATTTGCGAAGCGTAGAGGCGACGCCCAAGGGGCCGACCATTATTCTATCCCGGGCTTATCCGAAATTCGTTTCAAAATTATTTGAAATAGAAGTACCGGAGGTTTCTTCCGGCCAAGTGGAAATTAAAAGCATAGCCCGAGAGCCGGGATTCCGCACCAAGGTTGCGGTAGCCACGAATGAAGAAGGAATCGACCCCATTGGCGCGATGGTCGGACAAAGAGGCACGAGAGTGATGGCCGTGATTAACAGCTTATCAGGAGAAAAAATCGACATTATTTTATGGTCTGAAAATTCAGAAGAATTTATCAGCAACGCTTTGTCCCCGGCAAAAGTGATAGAGGTTAAGGTAGAGGAAAAAGGCAAAGCCATAGTGATTGTCGCCGAAGACCAGCTTTCGCTGGCTATCGGCAAAGGAGGCCAAAATGTCCGTTTGGCAGCCCGGTTGACCGGTTGGAAAATAGATATTCAGGTTGAGGGGAGTGATAAGCCGATAGAACAGGAAGAATTAAAAGAAGCGACGACCGAATCGCCAGAAGCGGAGGAGCAAGCGAAAGAAGAAAAACCAAAAAAGGAGAAGCCGAAGAAAGAGAAGCCCGAGGAGAAAAAGCTAAAACCCAAAACAAAAAAGCCAAAAATAAAAAAGAAAGACAAATCAGATAAAAACAATTAACAATTAGCGATTAACTATGAACCTGATATACATTCCTCTTATTGTATCAATCGTAGATATTTTATTCGTTTTCTTATGGATTCGCCTTTTAAAGAAATTGAGTTCCGGCGAAGAGGGTCTTCAAAAGATAGCTGATGCCATCAGAGAAGGAGCGAGAGCTTTTCTCAAGAGAGAATTCAAGGTAATGATAATCGTTTTTCTTTTGGCGGCAATTGCCCTGGGAATTTTGAATAAAAGCGTTTTGCCATCCATCGTTTTATTAATCGGCGCGTTTATCTCAAGTTTAGCCGGCTATGTCGGCATGATGGTTTCCACTTTGGCTAATATAAAAACAACGGTTTCCGCCCAAAAGAGTTTTCCGGAATCATTTAAGACCGCCATCTGGGGCGGACAGGTGATGGGCTTTTTGGTGGTGGGATTGGGCCTTTTAGGCGTAATCATTCTCTGGTTGGCTTTTCAAAATGTGGACCTGCTGATTAATTACGCCTTGGGAGCGTCTTTAGTAGCCCTCTTTATGAGAGTGGGCGGAGGCATATTCACCAAGAGCGCTGATGTCGGCGCCGACTTGGTCGGGAAGCTGGAAAAAGGAATTCCGGAAGATGACCCGAGAAACCCGGCTGTTATAGCGGACCAAGTCGGAGACAATGTCGGGGACATTGCCGGCATGGGCGCAGACCTTTTTGAATCGTATGTTTCCACTATCATTGCGGCCATGGTCATTGGCACAGCGGTTTTTGGCGCAAAAGGAATGATTGCCCCCCTGTTCTTGGCCGGAATCGGAATTTTCAGCTCTCTTTTGGGAACATTTTTTGTCCGTGTTTCCAAAAGCGCGCTGCAGGAAGAATTTTCCAAACAAACAGAAAGCGTCCGGAAAGCCATGGGAAGAGGCGTGCTTATTTCCAATCTTTTGATGGTGGCGGGCTCATATTTTCTGATAACTTCTCTGTTTGGGAGCATCGGCCTGTTCTGGGCGCTGTTATTCGGTTTATTGGCTGGCTGGCTCATTGGAAAGACGAGCGAATATTTCTCTTCCGAAAAGAGAAGGCCGACTCTTGAGATCGCAGAAGCAGGCAACAGCGGCGCTTCCAATGTGATTATAGAAGGACTGATCGTGGGAATGAAAAGCACGGTTATCCCGGTGCTGGCCGTAGGCGCGACCATCGTGCTGGCTTATTATTTTGCCGGGCTTTATGGCATTGCCTTGGCCTCGCTCGGCATTTTAGGGGTCTTGGGCATTAATCTTTCTACTGATTGTTACGGGCCGATTGCGGACAATGCGGCCGGCATTGCGGAAATGGGCGGATTGGGAAAAGAAATCAGACAAAGAGTAGAAGCGCTGGACGCAGTTGGAAACAGCACCGCCGCGATTGGGAAAGGATTTGCCATCGGGTCAGCTGCTTTGGCCGCCTTGGCCTGGCTGGTAACCTATGCGCAGAAAATTAATGTCAACTCAATCAATATTTTGGAGCCAAAACTGCTTGCCGCTTTATTTATCGGAGCCATGCTGCCCTTTATTTTCTCGGCTCTGGCTATGAAGGGAGTAAGCAGGGGCGCTCTGGAAGTGGTTAAGGAAGTCAGGCGCCAATTTAGAGAAGTGGCTGGGCTGATAGAAGGAACGGCAAAAGCTGATTATCGGACTTGCGTTGATTTGGCGACTAAAAGGGCTATTAAGGGAATGCTGGTGCCCGGAATTCTGGTGGTTTTGACTCCGATTTTAGTCGGCCT
Organism: Patescibacteria group bacterium; assembly: GCA_018817645.1. Taxonomy (GTDB): domain Bacteria; phylum Patescibacteriota; class Minisyncoccia; order Minisyncoccales; family PEYH01; genus PEYH01. Next base: position 7,891 of record JAHITK010000017.1, read on the forward strand.
GATTTTGGGTAAAGAAGCAGTGGCCGGCGCTTTAGTGGGCGCTTTGAGCAGCGGATTTTTACTCGCCCTGTTTATGGCCAATTCCGGCGCGGCTTGGGATAATGCCAAAAAATATATTGAAGCCGGCAATCTTGGAGGCAAGGGCTCTGACGCCCACAAAGCAGCGGTAGTGGGAGACACGGTCGGGGATCCTTTTAAAGACACGGCCGGACCCTCATTAAATATCTTGATTAAACTTATCAGCGTAGTGGCCCTGATATCCTTAGCATTATTTGCCTAAACCTAAAAACGAATGGAAACATTTATCAAAGAAATCAGCGAAACAAAAAAAGAAATTTCTGTTAAAATTCCCTATGAAGAGTTTGACAAGTTTGTCCAGCAAGCCACTGATGAACTTATTAAAGAAGTGGAAATCAAAGGATTTCGCAAGGGCCAGGCGCCAAAGGACTTGGCAATTAAAAACATTAAACAAGAAGACATTTTACAGCAGGCAGTTAGGTTGGCGATAAAGGAAATTTATCCGGCAATAGCGAAAGAGAACAAATTGGAAGTGATCGGACCTCCGGAAGTTGAGGTTTTGAAATTAGCGCCAGCCAATCCCTTGGAATTAAGGATTAAGGTTTCGGTGATGCCGAAAGTGGATTTGCCTGATTACAAAGAGATAGCCAGCAGCGTTAAGCTGGAAGAGTCGGTGGTAAGCGATGAGGAAATAGAGCAGGCGTTCAAGCAATTACAGGAAGCAAAAGAAAAAATACCGCCGGAGCAAAAGGATAAAATTAAATTTGACCACCCGGCGGAGCTTAAAAAGATTTTGAGACAGGAAATTCAAAAAGAAAAAGAAGCAATAAGAAAAGGAAAAATAAGGAACGATATTTTGAAATCTATTTCAGAAAAATGCGAATTTGAGGTGCCGGAGATTTTAATCTCGGTCGAGAAAAGAAGAATGATGGATGATATCAAGAGGAATGTCCAGCAGGTTTTAAAAATGACTTTTGAAGATTATTTGAAAAAGGTCCAGAAAACCGAAAAAGAACTGGAGGATTCGTTGACTCCGGAAGTGAAGGAAAGAATCAAGAGGATTATGATTTTGGGGAAAATTCAGGTAAAGGAGAATATTGAGGCCAGCGAAGAAGAACTGGAAAAAGAAATCCAAGGGTTTTTAAACCACCCTGCTAACGCGAAAGTCAAAGACCAGATTGACCAAACAGCGTTAAGGACTTATCTTAAAGAAAGGATAGAAGATGAAAAAACCCTCCAACTTCTTGAGTCGTTAGCAACTAAACAATTAAACAACTAAACAATTAAACAACTAAACAATTAAACAACTAAACAATTAAACAATTAAACAACTAAACAATTAAACAATTAAACAACTAAACAATTAAACAACTAAACAATTAAACAATTAAACAACTAAACAATTAAACAATTAACTATTAATTATTATGAACCTCATCCCAATGGTTATAGAAAAATCAGGGCAGAGAGAGCGGGTCTACGATATCTATTCCCGGCTTTTGGAAGACAGGATAATTTTCTTAGCTGGGCCGGTGACCGATATTGGCGCCAACTCAATTATTGCCCAGATGCTTTTCTTGGCGAGCCGGAATCCCAAAAAGGACATCAAGTTGTATATCAATAGTCCGGGCGGTTCAGTGACAGCCGGCTTGGCGATTTACGACACGATGCAATACATTAATTGTCCGATTTCCACGGTTTGCGTCGGTTTGGCCGCCTCTATGGCAGCGGTTTTGCTGGCGGCCGGCGACAAGGGTAAAAGATTTACTTTGCCGAACAGCGAAATTTTACTGCACCAAGTAGCCGGAGGCGTCAGCGGAGAGGCGGCGGCCATAGAAATCACCGCCAAACAGATTATTAAAATACGGGACAAGATAAGCAAGATTCTGGCCAAACACACCGGACAGCCCCTGAAAACCATCAGTACTGACACGGACAGAGATTTTTATTTGTCCGCGCAGGAGGCGAAAGAGTATGGCCTTATTGACGCAGTGATAGAAACGAAAAAGGCCTAATCGGCAAAATGCCTTTACAGATAAGCGTTTTACTGATATTATCAATGTAGAAATTATTAACTTGGAATTTGGTAATTAACATTTTAAAAATGATTTGCCAGTTTTCCAACAGACAATATGAACCAACTTACCCTGCTGATAGTGGGCTTTGTTGGCATTGCGATAGGAGCAACTTTAGGGTATCTTACGCGTCAATCAATTGCCAAAAAACAGTTAGGCAGCATCGAGCTAAAGATTCAAAACAAGATAACTCAAACCAAGAAAGACGTTGATACCGTTCTATCTCAAGCAGAAAACAAGGCCTCTGAAATAATTAAGAAAGCCAGAACCGAAGAGGAATTACGGAAAAGAGAACTTCTAAAAACTGAAAAATTCATTTTACAGCGGGAAAGCACCCTCCAGACCAAAATTACTGATTTAGACGAAAAAGAAAAATTGATTTATCAGAAAGCGGAAGAGATTAAAGAATTGAAGGAAAAATTACAAACTTTGATAGACCAGGAAATCGGCAAACTGGAAAAAATCGCTCAACTCGGCAGAGATGAGGCCAAAAAAGAACTTTTGGAAAGGATAGAAAAAGAAGCGCAAAGAGAAATGCTGGAAAGAATGATGCGCTTAGAGCGGGAGGGAGAAGAAAAGCTGAAAGAGAGGGCCAAAGAAATAGTCGCTTTGGCAATTCAGCGATGCGCCCTGCCTCAAGCGCAGGATACCACCACCACGACAGTCAATCTTCCCTCAGACAAAATTAAAGGGCGGATTATCGGAAAAGAAGGGAGGAATATAAAGGCCTTTGAGAAAGCAACTGGAATCGAGGTGGTAGTTGACGAGACGCCGGAAGCCATAACCATTTCCGGATTTAATCCCTATCGGCGGTACATTGCCAAAAGGGCAATGGAAAAATTAATAGAGGACGGCCGAATCCAACCGGCCAGAATAGAAGAAATAGTGGCCCGAGTGGAAGAAGAAGCAGTGGAACAAGTAAAGCAAGCCGGAGAAACAGCGGTTTATGAAACAGGGGTGCTGGATTTGGATGCAAAATTGGTGGAATTGCTCGGCCGGCTTCGTTTCCGAACCAGTTTCGGCCAAAATGTGCTTCTGCACTCCATCGAGGTTTCTCTTTTAAGCGGAATGCTGGCCGAGGAAATCGGCGCGGATGTTAGGGTGGCGAGAAAAGCCGGACTTTTGCACGACATCGGCAAATCAATGGACCATCAGGTTCAGGGCTCTCATACTGACATTGGCATTAAAATTCTGGAGAAATTCGGGGTGGAAAAAGAGGTCATTAACGCAATGAAATCGCATCACGAAGAATATCCTTACGAAACCGTTGAGTCATATATTGTGCAGGCCGCGGACCAGATTTCCGGAGCCAGGCCGGGCGCGAGAAAGGACACCCTGGAAAATTATCTTAAGCGATTGGGCGACTTGGAGAACATCGCCAATACCTTTGAAGGGGTGGAGAAATCATACGCTATTCAGGCCGGCCGAGAATTAAGGGTCTTTGTTAAACCGGACGAAATTGATGATTTGACAGGCCAGCAATTGGCCCGGGATATTGCCAAAAGGATATCAGAGGAGTTAAAATATCCAGGAGAGATAAAGGTAGTGCTTATCAGGGAGAAAAGGATTATAGAATACGCCAGATAATCAGGGAATCTTTGACAAAAGATGAACAAATTAAAGGTCGAGTTTTATAAGTTTAATAAAATCAAAAAAGATGACAAAACAAGATTTAGTTGAGGTTTTAGCTCAAAAGGCAGGTCTTTCCAAGGCCGCCGCCAGCGAATGCTTAAATATTATGTTAGACGAGATTGGCAAGGCCTTGGTAAAAGGACAGGAAGTTGTCTTGACTGGGTTCGGCAAGTTTCTGGTTGGAAAGAGAAAGGCCAGAACAGGCAGAAATCCGCAGACAGGCGCAACCATCAAGATTGCCGCTGCCAAAGTTCCAAGATTTAAGGCAGGAAAGGCCTTGAAAGATTTAGTTAAGTAAATCTTTTTTCCTAAACCAAAAATCCGCCTCACAGCGGATTTTTGGTTTAAAGAGCGGGAGACGGGAATCGAACCCGCATTAACAGATTGGAAATCTGGAGTTCTGCCATTGAACTACTCCCGCATATTATTTTAATAGTGTTTTCAGTTGCAAAACCTCCGTTGCTAATAGCAGAATTGTTAATACAAGAAGCGCCACAGCCAAAACTATCGCTATCTTATTATTTTTTTTGATAACTTCCATTTGTTTTTCAATAAAATTTTTATCCGTCCCCGTACGGGCCATGAATTTTATACCCCCCTATTTTTATAAAGATTTATTTTGTAATTATTAAAATTTTAGAAATTGTTGTGTAGGTTTTCTTATTGAAACTGAAAATTATTTCGTCTTTTTCTGATACCGAAGCACTATTAAAGAATTTATTAATTTCGCCGAACACAAAACCAAAGTCTCGTTTTAGTTTCCAACTATCTTCTAAATTATCTTTGTTCGCCAGGACTACAAAAAGACGATTATGTGAACCAAATCTTTGAGGGCCTTGATTTTCGTATAGCCACACAATTAAATCTTTTGGATATCGGATCGCTTCCTCTAGGGGGTAATCTTTCGGAAGGTAAGTGGTTTTTAAATCAAAAGGTTGGTTATCAAAGAAAATATCTACTCCCTTTAAGTTTGCAAGTGTCGGGATTACCCTTTTATGTTGGCTTATTTGGTCCTCAATTAAAACAGTTGTCCAATGATTATACCAAGTGGCTATTACATAGCCCGTTACATCATCGTGTAATTTGCTTTTTACACTGCTAAGCAGGTCTCCATATCTCGTAAATCTCCGGACGTATTCCGTTTGTATTTTTTGGTCCAATTGGCCCTGAACTACGCTCCAGCGGAATTCTTCTACTTTCATTAATTCTTTTTTTAAGTCCTCGTCAGAAATCCTGACTTGTCGTTCTGTTATTAACTGTTGATATTTATTTTGGATAAACTCATCTATTTTATTTTGGGGTGCATCAATTAGCCTTTTAATAATATCTGATTTATTGCCCCCGCTGTCCGTTCCTGTTTTTCCAGCCAACTCTTTCAAATCCTCAACCTTTATTGATTGCAGCTTGAGATTTGTTAATTCTTGTTTTGAAACTAACATATCATTTTTTTTGAAATAATAAAATATATTCATGCCTAAAAATATAGAAGCCTCCGACTAAAGCCCTATATCGCCATAAATTTTCTTGGTTTCTTTTAGCCCGGTTATTCACCATATTTTTCACTAAAATACTTTTAAGCATTAAGCCATCGCAGTTTAGTGCCTCCTGCATGGCCATAAATCCTAACGGCACCCATTCGGAATTTGTGTATTTATCACCGATTACAATCGCTAAATAATGTTTTTTTTCAAGTAAGTCCAGAAAATTAGAAATAACATCGCCGAAAAGTTTTAGAAAATCTTGCACCGATTTGGCGTTGCTTAAGTCATCTGACCTATCGCTGAATTTGATAATATCGTGATACGGCGGGTGCATTATTATAAGTTGAACATTTTGTTTGTTATGATTTTTCAATACTTCCTCAACTTTTTTTCTTGTAGCACTTCTGGCGCTATTCGCGATTAGGATTGTTGAAAAAAGTTTATCCTTAGAATCAAATAAGGTTTCTTGGCTAATCCTTTGTTTCGCCATTTCTACAATTTTTGGCAACAACTCAATTCCTATCCCGTTTCGTCCCAATCTTTTACATTCAATTAAGGTTGTCCCACTGCCTAAAAAGGTATCCAAAACAACGTCGCCCCTCTTGGTGAATCTCCTCATAAGTTGGTTTGGTATCTGAGGAATAAAATTTCCGTGGTAGTCGCCTTTATGTGAACCGGATTTATCCCTTTCGCCGATAATCCATAAGCTATCAGTCAGAATGTCCTGATATTCTTTCCAATTATTTAAATTAAGGTCGTTTATCTTTGGCATAATTTGTTTTATTAAGTCGTCAATGTTTACCCCAAGCACCCTGGCTACCCTCTGAAATATCTGTGATTGTCGCAATTACTGGACGAAGCTCGAACCTTTTTTGAGCAAGAATTCCTGCCGTGAACGGCAGAAACCCCGCCCAGCGGCTCGCCGCCTGACGGCGGACAAAGCCCGCAAAAATTTCTTTTTCTTTTAATGGATGCGCGCAA
>JAHITK010000018.1 GCA_018817645.1 Patescibacteria group bacterium
AAGAGTGTTGCCATTATGACTCACCAACGGAAGAAGACCCTTATGGGCCCCCGCCGGTTAACTCTAGAAAACTTTTAAAGAGTGTTGCCATTATGACTCACCAACGGAAGAAGACCCTTATGGGCCCCCGCCGGTTAACTCCAAAAAATCTTTTAGTGAGTGCAGCGCGGAGACCCACATTCAGTATAACTATTCTTAAATCTAAAAGCAAGTTTACCCCCAACTTTTATGGCCATAAAAGTTGGGGGGATAAAGCAAAAGACCCCTAGTTTCCAAGGAGTCTTTCGCCGATTTGTTTGGAGTCCCGAATTGCTTCGGAACACTCACTGATTGTATATTAGCAAACGAGCTCCCTCTTGTCAAGGGTTTTGGGTGTTGTTCTGTTCTAAAATTTGCCGGACAGATGATTCCAATTCAGGGTAATATTTTAAGAGTTCGTCTCCTTTCTGGCGCGCTTTCTCCATCTCCCCGATTTTCTTGTAAAAAAGAATTGCCACTTGATAAGAACGAAGCACTCTCGGGTCCAGCGAAATCGCCCTTTCAAGTAATTCCGCCGCTTCATCGTTTTTATTAAGCATCAATTTCGTCGTCGCCATTTCCCAATATCCCTCCTGCTTGGTCGGCGAAAGCCGAAGCGCATCTTCTAAAACCTGCTCTGCCCGCTTTAAAACAATTTCATCTTTTTCCTTCTGGAGTTCTGCGTATGCGTTATAAACTCGCGCCAGAACAAGCCGGTCATAATAATCAAAAGGAGAATCGTGGGCGGTTTCCTCTAATGCCTGGGTAACGATTTCAAAATCCCCCACTTCAACCAACCCCGCCTCTATTAAATTGAAAATATGGAGGCCTAAATGTTCCCTTATTTGATACAACCCCATTGGCGAAGAATGCAGGGCTTTCTCGTAGAGGGACTTTCTTCCTTCAAAAGTCGGGCTTTTCATCACGCCGATTATTGCGGTGCCGGCCCTCGCCGGTTTTATCACAAACGATGACAAGGAAAAAAACAATAAAAGCACAAGCAAAGGCAAAAATATTATCCTGTTTTTCCTCTGCCTTAGGGGAATCGCTTCTGGCGCCGGTTCATTGCCGGAGACAGCGCTGATAAAACCAAAAGTTATGAACAGCATCAAAAAGCTGGCAGGCATATCAAAAACCGTCAGATTTTGCGTAAAATGAGCCACCAAGATGATGGAAGGCACAGCAGCCGTCATAAAATTCAATTTCTTCCTTCTGTAACCTCTCCCTAAAATCCAAAAACTGGCTCCGAACATAGACAAATATCCAAGCAATCCCAATGCCCCTCCATCCACCAAATTGTCAAAAATAATATTGTGAGCCCGGTCAAATCGGGTATCCGGCCCGTAAATTTCCGGGATATAAAATCCGGGGTCAAAATGTTCGTGGAAAACAAAAGAAAAATTCTCCGGACCCCAACCCAAAATAGGTCTTTCCAAAAATCCCTGCCAGGCATTTGACCAAATAACCTGACGCGACTTGTTGGCTCTTTCGGAAAGCCATTGCTGAATAGGGCTGTTGTTCCATAAAAGCAGGGCAAGCCCGGACAGATAAATTATCAATCCCAGAATCAGGCACATTTTTGCGATTAGGCGAATATTATTTTTCTTGCGCTCCAAAGCCAGATACAATAACAACAATAATCCTGTTCCTCCGAAAAAAACCAAAATGGCTGCTCTGCCCGTGCTGAACATCAGGGTAATAAACATAAAAATAAACCCGGCGGCCGCTATTGTTAAACAGATTTTTCTTGATACTTTGATAAAGAAAAATTGGAATACTTTTCTTTTCTTTAATTCAAAGAATAAATAAAGAGCGAAGAAAAGATTAAAAAGAAGATAAGTGGCGAGAAAAGAACTGTTGCCGACAGTAGAGCCGTTATAAGCGACGGAAAGGCCTTTCACTCCTGCTTTATTCAGCCAAAACAGAGAACAAACAACCATTGAAGCCAATATTGAGAAACTAAAAATCCGCAGCCAATCATCTTTTTTAAAGATTGCCCGGGAAACAAGAAAAAAGCCAAAAAGATGAAGCCACATTAAAAGGCCTGACATCCGCTCAAACTTGGACCAGAAACTGCGCGAAGGGTCGGCCCCGAAAATAGTGGCCAATATCATAATCAACACGAAGGAACCGATGGCGAGAGAAAGAATATTGCGCTTAGCGCGGTATCGGGGAGAGAAAATCATCAAAAAAACCCCGGCCGCAAAGAATATTTCTATCAATGCCATCAGATACAGCCCCTTGGGCCCGACAAAAGGAAAAAGAAAATCCCCGCGTACTATAAGGGGGATTAAAAGCATCAAATAGGCAGAGGAATAAAGAATAAAAAGACAGGTTTTCTCTAAGCCGCTAACAGCGCCCCGGGGCTGCTTCTTAATAAACTCCTCGGCTTGTTCAGCCCTTCTTATTCTTTTTTCTCTTGATTTTTTGCCCATAATACGGATTTTAAGCGCAGAGGATTGAAATTAAAGAGAGTTTGGTTTAGGATGAAGCAAATGTTCAATCTTACGATTTTCAGAAAAATTCTGCTCTTTTTGGGAGATCTCTCCCTGTTTTATGTTTCCTTGATTATAACTCTTTTTATCGGCTTTGGTCAAAACCTTACGCCCAAAATATTCTCTGCCCACTTGGCTGCTTTCTCTCCGTTGTTTCTCGTCTGGATCTGTATTTTTCTCTTTTTTGAACTCTACGAACTTAATATCGCCAATCTCAATACTTCTTTCCTTGCCCGGTTAAGCTTTGGACTCCTGGTATGCCTGATGGCCGGCGTAATATTCTTTTATTTGTTCCCGATATTCGGACTCACCCCGAAAACCAATCTTTTAATCCTGACAGCGATACTCTGGATTCTTATAATCCTGTGGCGGAAATTAGCCCTTTATCTTTTTTCCTCATATTTTCAAAATCGCGTGGCAATAATCGGCATCACCAATGAATCAGAAAAACTTGCCCAGACATTAATCAGAAATTCCCAGCTTGGATATAAGATGACGGAGCTAATCCCTACCAGCAATATCATTGAACTGCCTCAAAAGATAAAAGAATCAAAGATAAACACTCTCATTCTGGCCGAAGACCTCTCGGGAGAGCCAATGCTTGAAAGAATATTATATCAGTACCTGTCTTTAAGAGTTAATCTTATTAATTTAGCGCAGGCCTATGAAATTATAGTTAGAAAAATCCCTATTGGGTTTATAGACCAGGCCTGGTTTTTGGAGAATCTTCAAGAGGGCCAAAAACGATTTTACGACAAAGCCAAAAGAATCCTTGATATCTTAATGGCTTTAGTGTTCTTCATATTATCCATCCCTTTTTGGCTGATTGTCCCGATTATCATTAAAATATTCGATAAAGGACCTGTTTTCTATATTCAAGAGCGGTTAGGAAAAAACCTTCATAAAATAAGGGTGGTTAAATTCCGGACAATGAAAGTAAATGCTGACCAATTGGGCGATGATTGGAGCCAGGGCAAAGAAGATCCGCGCATAACAAGAGTAGGCAGAATATTGAGGTACTCTCATATTGATGAAATCCCCCAAATTTTCGATATTCTTTCCGGCAAGATGTCCCTTGTCGGACCAAGGCCGGAAAGCTTGAAAAACATCGCTTTCCTGGAAAAAGAAATTCCTTATTACCACTTAAGACACTTGGTAAAGCCGGGCCTTACGGGCTGGGCTCAAATGAATTCCGGACATCTCAATACCTCGGGCGAAATAGGCAACTTGAATGAAAAAATACGCTATGATTTTGAAAAAGTGGAATACGATTTTTATTACATAAAAAACCGGTCATTTATTCTTGACCTGAATATCTTTTTCAAAAGTTTGGGCTTATTTTTTAAGCAGGGTCGATAATTATCTCTCACTTCTCTGTCCAGAGAGTGAGGGATGATAGGGCTATTATTAAACAACAAAACTCTCTATAAAACTTTTTCTAGCGCCACCGTTCTATATTTACAATCAATTAATGCCTTATAGCCAAACTTTGTCAAAAAACTGATACCCGCTAACGGGAAACTGTTAGATATTAAAACTTGAATGTAGTTTGCCGCTCCTTCCATTGACGCAATCGCAAGAGCTACAGGAACTTGGATAATCTGACCATTAGCAATTTGTGTTTTAGTAACGCCGACAACTTTAAGACCAAGCTCCGTTGCTATTTTTGGCGTTACTTGCAAATCGCCCGTAAAGCCGGTATCTAAAATAACAAAAGGGGCCTGCACAGATTGCCCCCAAGCCACGACAACTTTTATTAAAGGTATGTTTTCTACAAATACACCACTAATCATTTTACGAATTGCTTAAATTATCGGTAAGTGTTTTTGCCATCGTTTCAGCAACATCAAAACCTATTTTTACAACATAAAAAACATTGTTCGGGTGATGTCCTCTGGCCGATTCCAATGCCTCTGCGCTCGTATTACCGAGATATACTTCCTTACTATCAATATCAATGGCTAAAAACCTACCTCTTTCTTCAGGGTCATATTTAACCTTAATTTGTTCATATATTTTAGCTCCCTCCTCGGCTATTTTTTGAATATCCGCCTTTTTTATGAGTTCTTCGTTATTATTGCTCATAGGTTTAATTAAAATGATTTATAGTAACTACACTATAGCAACAATTTACAGAGAATACAACAATACGCCCTGTCCTGCTACTCATTATTTCTTTGAATAGAGGATTCTTATCATTTCTTCGTAGCAAAGGGCGACATTGGTTATATCAAATTTTTGTCCAGTGGTTTCAAGCCATTTTTTTGTCCTCGCTTGGGCGCTTAAAAGAAAATTATAATCCGCTGTCAATGTTTTCAAAATCAACGCCAACTCTTTAGCGTTGCCCGGTTCAAACAAAAACCCGTTATCATTATGTTTTATAAACTCTCTAATGGCTGGCAAATCAGAAGCCAGGACTACTTTTTCCGAAAACAATCCTTCCAGCGCAACTAATCCAAAGCCCTCGCTAAGAGACGGCACCACTAAGATGTCAATTAATTTTAGCTTGGCAGGCACATCTTCTGCCATTCCTGTAAACTGAATGTTCTCGAGCCCGTTCTTTTCTGTAAATCTTTCTAATTGCTCCCTAAGCTCTCCGTCGCCAATGACTAATGCTTGCGGCTCGAGCCCTTCCTCTTTCAATATCTTCATCGCTTCTAAAAAATAAATATGTCCCTTAACCGGCTCTAACCGCCCGATAACTCCAAAAACAATACTCCCTTCGGCTGGTTCCCTGGCGCCTCTCTTCATCTCCGCGGCAGACACGCCATTGTGAATCACCGAAATCTTGGATTCAGGTGCCCTGAAGAAAGAAATCAAGAATTCTTTGGTCGTATTAGAGTTAGCGATTATTTTGGTTGCCAAATTAATTGCAAAAAATCTCTTTATAATCCTTATGAAAATGTTTAATCGCTTAACATCGTGCTGAATAAAAATTCGTTTTTTTACGCCGACGAGCCGGGCGCTAAAAATACCTAAAATATCTGACTGGTAAAGCGAAGTAATCACTATCTCCGGCTTGTTTTTCTTCAAAAAAACGACTAATCTAAACATAGTGCCAAATACGGAAAATATCTTTGCGAAAATATTGGAAAGGGTTCCCCGGGGCCCGGCAAAATAAATAGGCAATCCCAGTGCCTGAAAATCTTTTTCCAAAGGACCGCTCCCCCAAATGCTTGCTATCGTAATTTGAAATTCGTCCTTATTAAAATTTTTAATAAGATTATAAAGAAACTTTTCCGTTCCCCCGATTAAGAAATTATTCATTATAAATACTATTTTTTTCATGGATGAAAATTTTAAAAAAATTCTTGTGGTGTCCTCTTACGCTCCGCCAGCCATCGGCGGACCGCAAAATCTATACAATCTTTTAAGAGATTTTCCAAAAGACCGTTATTTTATCCTAACAAGCTTCTATAATATTGACAATCTCTCAGCTCAAAAAGGCACCTGGCTTGATGGCGAATATATTTTTTACGATAAGCCGGGCGCCACCAAAGAAGAGAGAATAAAAACCCAAGAAGAAAAAACAATTGCTAAAAAGAGTTCTTTATTAAATAAATTAAAACATTTAGCCCGGAGGAGTTGGCTGGTGAGAAACATAATAGGGATACCGATAATCGTCACTCAAATCTTCTGGATTGTACGGCAGGGCAAAAAATCCGTTAAAGAAAAACAAGTGGATGTTTTGCTCGGTTTTTCTGATTACGGGCCAGCGATGATAGGAACTTATCTCTTGCATAAAATTAGTAAAACGCCTTTTAGATTATTCCTTTTTGATTTATATAAGGGAAATTTTTACCCTTTTCCCGGCGGTTTTTTATCAAAAATATTTGAGCCAAAATTATTCAAGCGAGCGGAACAAATTATTGTCACCAATCAAGGCACCAAAAATTTCTATATCAACCGCTACGGCGAAAATATTGGAAGAAAAATAGTGATAATACATAATGCCGCCTTTCCCGAGCCATACCTGGCTTCGCAATCTGAATACCAGCCCAGTCCCCCGTTCTCCATTCTTTTTACCGGCCGGATTTACTGGCCCCAAATCAATGCCATTAGAAACCTTATTCAGGCAGTAGAAGAAATCAATGATTTGGATTTAAAATTGGATATCTATTGCCCCAACCCTCGCGATTACCTGGATAGAATCGGCATTAAAGAAAGTGAGAAAATCAAAATTTCTGTTGCTCCCCCTCAAGATATGCCAAAAATCCAAAGCCAGGCGGATATTTTGTTCCTCCCTCTTTCCTGGAGAACAAAAAGTAATGACATCATAAACACTGCCACGCCCGGCAAGCTTACCGATTATCTGGTGGCTGGAAAGCCGATGCTGATTCACGCGCCGGCCAGCACTTATCTGGTAAAATATGCCAAGGAAAATAATTGCGCTATGGTAGTTGATAAAAACGAGGTGGAGGAATTAAAAAGGGGCATTAAAACCCTGATTGAAAATCCGGAACTGGCGCGCCAGCTAATCCAAAACGCCAGAAAAACATTTTTTGCCAATCACGACGCCAACAAAAACGCGGAAATATTTCATTCGCTTTTTAAATTATGAAAAAAATCATCATTGTAATGGGTTGTTCCGGGAGCGGCAAGACCGCCTTTGCGAAAGAATACGCTAAGAAAAACAATACGTGTTATTTAGATTTTGATTTAATTTTTGATTACAAAAATCCTGCACCATTCCAAGGTTTTTTAAATAAATTGGGAACTCTTGTGCGAGATACGGAAAAGGAAACCATAATTATAGATGGCTACATATTAGACAACTCCCCTTCCATTAATTGCTTAAAAGAATTGCTCAATGCAAATATTAGATTATGTCTTTGTTTTGCTTCTCCAAATATTGTTTATAGGAGGATGCGCGCGAAAGAGACATCATCTCCCGAAGAAATGTCATATGAATATATTAAAAGACTTACGCGGAAACTTTACTTTGCGATAATAGCCAACGATAAGGACCCTCTCTTGATAGATACCACTAATGATACTTCGGAAATTATTCATAACGAAAATTTTCCACAAAGATGGAGAGAATTAGTATTCCTTTCTGATTTGAACGAAATGACGCACGATAAGTACTACCAAGACATTGAACTTCCCTCTGGCAAAATATTAAAAGGTTATTCCCAGAGCCACAAAACTTGGGAGCGCCTTTCTTCCTTGGTAGATTTCTCTGGCAAAAACATTTTTGATATTGGTTGCTTCCATGGCTTTTTCAGCTTCAAGGCGGAACAAGCAGGCGCTAAATCAGTGACTGGATTAGAGAAAGATGAACGAGCCCTAAAAACGGCTCGAAAATTAGCTTGGCTTAAACAATCTAAGATATTGTTTCTGCAGGGAGAAATAGAAAATTTTGAAAGTCCTCAAAAATATGATATCGTCTTGGTTCTTAATATGCTCCACCATGTTAAAGATATAAAATCTGTCCTGGATAATATATGTCAATTAGGCAAAACAATAATTTTTGAGTCATACCTTGAACAGGAAGAGATTATCTTGGAAACTGCTGCAAGGTTCAACTTAAAAATGATTAAAAGAATTAATTCTCACCGGACAATGAGGGAAATAATTGTTTTAGATGGAGGAAATAATCAGATTATTCCGGGCAATGAACAAAGATTTCCCTTCTCGTATAGTAAATATCGCTGGCAGAAAATAATTAAAAGAATAAAAGATTTCAAAATCCTAAGGCCACTAAAAATTTTAGTGCGAAAAATCTTAAATTATCAACAAAAAATTTGTCGAGCAAAACAGGATAATAAAAAAATATCGCTGGCAGATTAGCTTATGATGAAAAAAATATATCATCTTTTATTTTCAACTGACAAAAAGTATTGGAGAAAACTCCGGGGGGAATTAAAAAACGCCGGCTCTGTTTTGGATTTGGGTTGCGGAGGAAATTCTCCTCTAAGACATATTAAATATGGGAATTATTCTGTGGGCGTTGACGCCCAGGAAGAAACATCAAAAATACACGATAGATATATCAGGGCCGATGTCTTAGATATTGATAAAATTTTCCCCAAAAAGAGTTTCGATGCTGTAATTGCTCTTGATTTGATAGAGCACCTAGAAAAAGAGAGGGGGTTGGCGTTACTGCATAAAATGGAAACAATTGCCAGAAAAAAAATAATTATTTTCACGCCCAATGGATTCGTGGAGCAAAATAATTCAGACGAATTTCAAAAACATAGAAGCGGTTGGTCCTTAGGGGAACTAAAAAACGCAGGATTCAAATGCGTTGGGATGAGTGGATTAAAATCTATTAAAAGGGACCGCGGGGCAGTAATCCAGAAACCTATGCTTTTCTGGAAAATAATCAAGGACCTATCTCAACCCTTTATATATCGCCTTCCCTCTCTCGCCTTTCATCTCTTTTGCGTCAAGGATATTTAAGCGCTTGGACAATGCGTTTTTAAATAAATCCTCCTTTTTTTAGTTTCTCCCTGATTTCTTCCTTATTCATCAATTTGTCGCTTGATGAATATTTATCGCCTTCAAATTTCTTAAAATCCTTATATTTTTCTCTCAAATTATTTATATCGCCCTGGGGCAATATCAAATAATAAGTATCATTAAAGATAATTGTGTCTTTGGCCTCATATTCGGAAATTAAATATTCGTGTAACTTTTCGCCTGGACGAATGCCAATTTCTTGTAATTTACTTGAGCTGCCCAATTCCTCAATTATAACTTCCGCTAGGTCGATAATTTTACACGCAGGCATCTTCATAACAAATATCTCTCCTCCCGCGCAATGTTCAGTGGCTTTAACTAACAAAGAGATGGCCTCATCTATCGTAATGTAATAGCGCGTCATATTAAAATCAGTTATGGGAATATCCTTCCCTTCCTCCGCCAAACTTCTAAAAAATGGTATTATGCTTCCCTGCGTTCCCATAACGTTACCGGCCCTGGTGCATACGAATTTGGTTTTAGCCGATTCTTGATTGGCGTGAATCATCAATTTTTCCCCGATGGCCTTGCATAGCCCGTACATATTAACAGGAGCGCAGGCCTTGTCGCTCGAGCAATCAATAACCAATTTAACCATGTTGTCTATCGCTGCTCTTATAACATTCTGCGTACCGATTATATTCGTTTTAATTGATTGCCAAGGGTTATTCTCGCAAACGGGAACATGTTTAAGCGCGGCCAGATGAAATACATAATCTACCTCCGCCATCGCCGCTTCTAAAGTAGATAAGCTAGATACATCTCCTATGACAAATTTTAGTTTGGGATTTTTAAACCATCTATCCATTTGCACCTGAGCAAATTCGCCGCGAGAATAAATCACAATCTCCCGCGGGTTATACTTCTCCAGTAATTGTCTCGTAATTTCTCTACCCCATGAGCCGGTTCCCCCTGTAATTAATATTTTTTGATTATCAAACATTTTTGTATCTCATCAATATTTTTAAAATCTTATCTGAAACATCGTCTTTATAATCTTCTGGTAAACCTATATTATCGCTATTAGAAAAATTTATCGCTACATTAAAAGCATCTAAAATTTGTTCCTTATCGACTCCTGCCATAAAAATTCCTCCGCACTCTAATAATTCCGGCCTTTCTGTTGATGTCCTTATAAGAACACATGGCCTTGAAAGAATCACCGCTTCCTCCGGGACAGTCCCAGAATCCGTGATTATACAGTGAGCATTCATTTCTAATTTTAAGAAATCTACAAACCCGAAGGGTTTCATAAATTTAAGATTATTGTTTGCGCCTATGATATTTTCTTCAAGTTGTTTTTTCGTGCGCGGATGCGTGCTCACAATAACTTTATATTCTTTTGATATATTCAATAACGCATCGCATAAACTGGACAATACTTCTCGATTATCAACATTCTCTGCTCTGTGCATTGTTGCTAAAATATATTTCTCGCCATCCTTTATGCCAAGTTCTGTAAGTATCTTGCTGTTTTCCGCCCGTTCCCTGTTCTTCCGGATTATCTCGACAATAGGATTTCCGATAACAAAAATTTTATTCGGGCGATACCCCTCAAGCAATAATTGTTCTCTACTTCTTTGAGTATATGGCAATAAAATATCAGAGCAAGAATCTATAATTCTCCTGTTAATCTCTTCCGGCGTCTTATCAGAATAACATCTATTTCCTGCTTCCATATGAAATACAGGGATGCCCAAACGCTTAGCGACTATTGCGCTTAAACCAGAATTCGTGTCTCCTAATAACAACACGGCATCCGGTTTTTCTTTCAACAATACTTCCTCTGTCTTCTCTAAAACTATAGCAATCTGCTTAAAGACACTATCTGATTTAGATTTTAGATTATAATCCGGCTTTCGGATAGAAAATTCTTTAAAAAAGATTCCATCTAATTCATAGTCAAAATTTTGCCCAGTATGAACTAAAATGTGATCCATATGCTTATCAAGTTTTTTGATTATTTCTGAAAGCCGAATTAGCTCTGGCCTTGTTCCGAATATTGTTGTTATTTTCATATTTTTATACTTTAAATTTCTTTTAACATCTCGTCAAAAGACGGAATTTCTAATTGTGAACAAAGAGGGTAAATGGTGCTTAATGTTCTGTCTAATTTTGGCCCGTTGTCTGGCTCAATTTCACAACCTATTTTGTATTTATCCTCAAATTTCATAAGCATATCATATTTAGAAACAATGTTTGAGAAAATATGGAAAATTCCTGACCCCGGATATTGCTCCCTGTTTTGCATAATCTTATCGCAAACCTTTCCAAATTCTTTGGTAGTGATGCCATTCCAAAAATGATTACTAAAACCCTTTAATTTCTGTCCTTTTTGCTGCAAAAACCATTCCAAAAGTCCGGTGAATCCCTGAAGCTCTCTTCCTATAATAGAAGTTCTCAAAGCCAAACAATTAGTTGGCTCGCCAAGCGCTTTTGAAAACCCATAGATGTCATAAGGAGCCTTGGGAGCATTTTCATCATACGGAGCGCCTGTCTGGCCGTTATAAACGCAATCTGTTGTAATATGGATCAATCGGTTTCCAAATACATTAGACAGTATAAACGGGAAAGCAGAGTTGATAAAAAAGGTCAAGGATGGTTCCTTTAATGAGAATGGAATTGTAATTCCAATTGCATTGATAACAAAATCTACTTCTCCGACTCTTCTTAAAAATGAGTTAAAGTGTTCTCCAGGATCTCCTTTTTTATCAAAATAATCCTGATAAACAAATTTTAAATCAAGCTCTTCTGTCTGATGATTTTCCGTGCCTCCATACTTTACTCCCAAAAGTTCTCTTTCTTCCAGGTCCCGAAAGGTTAAAACTAAATTATATTTTTCTTTCAAAACATCATAAACCGCGCTCCCCAGCATACCACCCGCACCTAAAATCAGAACTTTTTTAATTTTGTTTTCCATGTTTTGGCGCTTTTAAAAGTATCCTGTCTGATAGTCCTTTATATATGAAAAAGGCGAATAAGTAAACCCCGGTGCCGACTAAAACCGCGAAAACCGCGTGCAGATTATAAATAACCGAAGATTTCAAGACAAAACACATAGTCAGGCCCGCCAAAATCATCCCTGAAAAATTCAACAGCCCCCTGAAATCAAGCCAGCGGATATGGATGCATCGGTCCACGAAAATAAACATAAGGCCCAGTAAAATGATATAGGTTATAAGAGTTGCCAGAGCAGCGCCGTATAAATCAAACCTCGGAATAAGCATCAGGTTGAGAAAGATATTAATGACTCCGCCGGCAACCGTAATCCAAAAAGCGTTTTTTTGGAAATTAAAGGTCAATAATATCGCTCCGAGAGGATACAATAAATAACTGACGACAACTGTTCCTAATAAAATCTGCAAAGCGAGAACTGCCGGAGAATAACTGACGTCAAAAACCCAATTTATTATCTTCGGAGCCAAGATGATTCCGCCAGCCAAAATCGGAACAGAGAAAAGTATCATTGTTTCCATAAATCCCCTATAAACCTTTGATAATCTTTCTTTGGTTTCCTTATATGCAATATTAAGAACTGGAGTGAAACTTAGGGCTATCATTGTTCCCGGTATTAAAAGCGCGCCGATAACCCGGTAAGCGGCATTATACCATCCGGTTTGGACTATGTATCCCCAATGACCCATCATTACAGAATCAATTTGGCTGTAAATAGTGCTGGAAATTCCTGCTATTGCCAATGGCCAAGAGAGAATTAAAAATTTTTTCCAAACATTCTTATCAAAAGAAAATTTTATCCTAAAAATCCTAAAATGGAAAAACAGCAAAAGTCCCATTAAGGATATTAAACTGGATAAAAGATAGCCGAAACTCAAATTCTGTATTGAGGGAAATTTGTAGATAATGAAAAATCCGAAAACCGTAAAAAGCAAGGCGTATATCATTCTAGCCCAAGCCTCGTATTCCATTTTCTGCCTGGCTCTTAGAAAGGCGTAAAAAAGCGTGGCAAAACTGTCAAAAATTATAAAAAACGCCAAAATCCAAATAATCTTTCGGATTCCCGGATCATGAGTTATAAAAAAAGAGCCCGCTGCTGTCAAGATAAAGGCTGCTATGCCTAATACAAATTTCAAAGAAATAATAGAGGGAAATTCTTTTTCTTTTTCCTGGTCTTGTGATAACTCCCTTGTTGTTAAAGATGATATTCCAAGGTCGGAAAAAACGATAAATAAAGAAACAAAGGCTAAAGCAAAAGCAAGTTTTCCGTATTCGGCTGCTCCCAAAATCCTAGCTATGTAAATAATCAAAATCAGCCGCAAAAATCGGCTGATTGTCTCGGCTAATGTTAGCCAGAATGTGTTTTTGATGATTGTTTGTTTTATCCCGGCGTTCTCAAATAGAAATTTTTTAACTGCCAAAAGCATTGTCTCTCGTTAAATTACTTGCCTAATAATTGATTAATCTTGCTCCGCGTGCTCCCCCCTACATAGCCAGTGCCTGCTTGAAGGCCGAGAGGCAATAGAATTTCACTTGCGTATTTCTCCTGAAAACGAATTACTGCCTGCTTGGTGGCAAAATAAAAATTGCCGGTTATCAATCCTTCGGGATAAATACCGCTCCCCTGATTCTTTAAGAACTCCTGCAGGCATCTTACCTCCGCGCTGTTTGTCAGGCCAAAATAAAGATTGTTGTTAATCTTTCCGCAATCAACCACTGTTCCTTTTGTTTTCTGAAGCTCTGCTAAAAGCTGAATCAGCATCTGTTGAATTTCCAAAATCTTAACCCTTAATTCCGCAATGGTCATCTGGCTAATCGGCTTGGGCTCTGGTTCGGGCTTTGGCTCTTCTTCATTTCCGCTGTCCCCATTCTTAAAAGTAGAAACGGTTAATGAAAATCTCCAAACCGGCTCATTGTCCGAGAAGTTAGAAACTTTTTTCTCAATAACGGGAAGTAAAATCAATGATTGGTTGTTCTCGCCGAAATAAGGCAGTTCTATGGTGCCCTGATTATTTCCATCAAGTCCCAAAAAATTGACTGACTGAATTTTATTCCCGCGCTCTATTAGATAGGGGACAATAAAGGATTTGCTGGTAAGGCCTCTGAATTCAACCTTTAACCCCTTGTCTCCCCCTACAATTTTATACCAATTCCCCGACCATTCTTGAATGGCGTAAATTAACGATAAATGGCTTTCTTGGGTTGATGGCAAATAAATCAAAGAAGGAGCAACTTTAATTGCATTTAAAAAGTCATTATCATAACAATATGCCTCGCCCAAAGTGCAATCATTGGCTGATATCGCTATCAGCCAGTCAGTAAAAACCTCGGCGATATTTTTCTTGATATTGTTCTTAGCCAAAGCGTAATCTAAAGAAATCAATCCCACGCTCGATGAACTCAAAGAATCTCTTAATATATTTATTCCGTAATGTTCCACCAAATAATGGCCGAACATACTGATTATTCCATAGTCGCTTATGCTCCCCTTCCATTCTGCCAAAGAATCATTGGGATAATCAATAAAATTGCGCACCCTTGTCTGTAGATTGGTGCCGGTGTATTCGGCGTCATAGCCCAAAAGTGTCGGAACATATTCGGCCCTTAACTCATTCAGCCAGACATCCTCGTCTTTCCCGATTTGCCTGTTCTTTTGATTAAAAGTTATCAGATGCATAAACTCATGAGCGACATAGCTTTCCGGGTATAGGTTATCCAAAACTTCGGTGTTGAGGTAAATCATTTCTCTCTCGTTTGAACCCGGCGCCTGGATAGCGGGATATTCATCCATGGCGCGGAAATAACCGGCTGCCTCGTTTTTCATTTGATGAAAAAGGATTGTTATTTTGTAATCACCGTCAATGCCGGGCCTCCATTCAGCGCCATAAGTATCTGTCATCTTTGGATAGATTTCGGAATCAAAATGTTTTGCCAAATCAGCCAATTTGGTATTTAGGGCATCTCTTTTTCCTACGGGCAGGGCTTCCCACCACTGGTTTTCTAGGTAGAAATAAGCATTGGTTGAAACATAACGAATGGTGGCGTACAGGGTTTCTCGGTCGTTTTTGTCAAAATCCTGCTCTAAATAAAATTTACTTTGGGTCCCGGAAGAATAAGCGAAAACAAAAAAAGGCAGGGCAAAAAATAATACCCCAAAAATGACAATTAGTTTTTTATTGCCTTTTTTGATCATATTTAATTATTTCATCATACTATAAAAAAACAAAAAAAGAAAATAGGGCTCTTTTCTTGTTTTTGTCTGCGTCCTGTGGAAAACTTTTGTTGAAAAATTACGAGGCCGGGCCTCGTAGTGAGAATCTCTATATCTGGTGTGGGTTCCGACGTTTCACGAAAATTACGAGGCCGGGCCTCGTAATCGGTTTTGGGACGCAAAAACCCGTCCCGAGCGAAGCGAGGGACGGGCTTTTGTTAGTTTTGCTAGATTTTGTTAGGGTCGCACCCTAACAATGGCGTCCTGACAACGATGTTAGGGTCGCACCCTAACACTCTAATAATTACTTGCCTAAGAGAGCGTTGAGCTTGGTCCGGGTGGAAGAACCGACATAGCCAGTGGCTTGAGAAAGTCCCAAAGGAGTGAGAACTTCTGAAGCATACTTGTTCTGGAATTTGACCACTGCTGCTTTGGTTAGAGAACCAAAGTAGTTGGTTTCGTGTCCCGAGGAGCCAACGCCTGTTGTTGCCACCATTGTATCAGAAGAAGAATTGAGGACTATCTGGAGGTACTTAACATCTGTTGATGACATTCCCTGCTTGAGGTTGCTGGTAAAGCTGAAGAAGGAAGGAACTCCGGTAATCACTCCTCCTGTCTCCCCTTTCAATTCCAGCAAAGCGGCTTGGAGTTTCAAGATTGTTTGCAATAATTCCGCAATCTTGGCTCTCAACTGGGTTGCGGTCATTTGGGAGAGGGGGATTTCGGGCGCAGTAATCTCCCCGGCTGCAGGTTCTTCTATGGTAGTTATTACCTCTTCTTGCGCCCCTGAATCACCGCCTCCGCCCCCACCGGTAGGCAGAATTGTCCCTCCCACTTCTTCAGTCGCCGGCACAGTCGGAGTCCCAGACACGGCTGCGGTCGCAGCCGACTCATTGCTGCCAGTGTCATAGGCCGAAATCTTGTAATAATAGGTCGTGCCAGAGGTCAAACTGGAAGAGTCCGCATAGGTGAGAACATTTCCGGCATCGGCAAGCAACGGGTAGGTTGTTCCTCCATTAATTGAACGATAAATATAATACCCGGACAAATCACCTTCGCTGTTAGCAGACCAAGTAAGGGTAACAGTGGCAGTTCCGGAAGTGGAAGCAGTTGCAGCCAAGCCAGTCGGAGTGGCAGGCGCGCTGGCATCAGTCGGAACCAAAGGAGCAAAATCAGACAAGTGGTCGGTGGTTGATTTGAGAGTAATAGTGTAATCAGTGTAAGTGCTCGGATTGGCGGCAATCAGAGAAGCGAAAGTGCTGAATTCCACCGACGATCCGTCTGCGGATACGCTCTTGGTAGTGGTAATATCCACCCAATTATTCTTGGTGCTGTCCCAGTAACCATTCGTTACATTAGCAACATCCGCATAGGTATGCTCTCCGGCTGCCACCGAGGTATCTATTTCTGATTTAGTTACGTCTATTTCAATAGTAATACTGCTGTTTAAATTATTAACCGCTCTTCCGCTGTTATCGGTGGCATTAATTTCTTTGCCCTTGCCGGCAAATGGTTTTCTGGTAGCAGTAGTAGGCACGCTGTTCTTGTTCTGTACGCTTACCTGGCCGGAATTAGTGTCGCTACCGAGCGCATTCGGCGGAAGCACGATTTTAACTCCGCTGTTTGATTTATCGTCAAAAGTCCCGCCATTAGCCGGAGTAATCGGCTTGCTTCTTTGTTGGGCTACGGTCCTAGTTTGGCTAAGCTGGATATTTATTCCGGTTGGCGAAGCCGCAGAATCCACGGGATTTGAAGCATAATCCACTGTTTGGTATCTTTCCGATTCAGCGCGGATAGTCCACTGGCCAGAAGAAACATTCAAAGAATAACTGCCATCTGGATCAGTTGATACACCTGACCAACCGCCTCCGAGCTTGTCTCCCCAAACCCAGGCATTCTCAATCCCTTCTCCTGTATCATAGGTGTTATTGCTGTTAGCATCCGCCCATACCCGGCCGGAGATATTAAGGGTATTTTGGGTAAGCGTGAAATTATTACCAGTAGAATTAGCAGTAATATGAACTTCTGCCGGATTCGGACCATCGTAACCCGGTTTATCAACTCCCATTAAATAATATCCTTCTGTCACAGAAAGCGAATAAGTTCCGGTTGAAGATGTTCCTGCGTTCCGATGAACCCCGGTATGCGAACCACCGGCGCCGCTCAATTTATCCATCCAAACAAAAGCGTTTCCCGCTGCCGAACCACCGCTGGTCACAGTGCCGGAAACAGCATACATGCTGGCGCTGGTTGCTGCTTGTTTGACATTTACTGTTTCCGCGCCATCAACAGTCAAAACCGCTATTCCAGTGCTGGTGGCTATGCCTGCGCCAGTGATAGTAAGCTCATCGCTCCCAAATCCCGGCACCCAAGCATGAACCTCATAAGTGCCGTCTGGCAGAGAAATGGTTCCGCTGTTCCCATTTTTTATATCCGCATTCCTGCCAAAGAAATTCGTGCTATCGTAAAAGTCCACAAACATCTCCTCAACCGTGAAAGCAGTTCCATTGCTGTCTTGCGCATTAACCGTGATTGTATTAAGTCCGGCTACGGCAAAAGTGGTAGTGCCAGAACTTACCGCTCCAGAAGTATTCAAAGCAACAGCATTTTTGCCAAAGTCGCCGATCTCTGGAGACCAAGCCCCGATATTATACTGGGTGCTGGTTGAACTGCTGTATTCCAATCTGATAGTAAAGTTTCCAGATGAGTCAGTAAAACTGTTGTTGAAATAAGTATGGTCGGTTTTGTCTGCCCAGATATTCACCCCGCTTACGTCTGAAACCCCGGACACCGTCCCCGTGATTTCCGCTATGGTTGAGCTCGGGGTAAAGTTTTCTCCTGAAGGCGTGGAATTAGTGGCAGAAAGCACTACGCTCCTGCTGCCAAGATAACCATAGCCCGGAGCATCTGCCTCAACAGTCCAGGTTCCTAATGACGCAACATAAAGAGTATAGCTTCCATCAGAACCAGTTACGGTTCGGGCATTACCCGGGTCGTTTTGCTTGAATGCCCAGACAGATGCGCCGGTTATGACGTTATTGGCAGAATCAACGACTTTTCCGGAAATAGTGTATGAAGATTTCTGAATTTTTATGACAAAAGGGTTGGCAGCAGTGGCGCGCACCCCGGTAGTATCCACTACCAAAGCACTCGCATATATAACATCCGCATAAGTGTTACCGTCTGCTGACCCGCCGGTCTTGCTCCCATTAGTAAAGACCTCTACTGCTTTTTCCGGCGCCATAGGCAAGCCCGGAGCTGAAGCCCCAACTTTGAACATTCCTGTTCCCACTTTCAAAGTAAAGGTGCCGTCATTGGTTGATTGGGTATGGGCTCCCATTCCCATTCCACCCGGATTATATGCCCAGACCTCGGCATTAGGAATCGGGTTATTAGAAGCATCCACCACATAACCCTTGATTCTTTGGTCAGCGCCCGATAAGGCGAAGTCGATGCCTGCCCCGGCCGAAACAGCGCCTGCGCTGCTTATTGTACTGGTGGCGTTGGCAGTAGTGCTATAATCAGTCAGAGTAGTATTCCCGCCTCCAGCATCTGCTACTCCCACTCTTTTTGGCTGGGGGGGCATAAAGTTCGGTTCTGGCGGAGGACCCATAGTCATTGGTCCGGTCGGATGCCAAGGATTAACGCCAACCTCCCACTCTCCGGCTGCATCAACAGCAATAGAATAGTCCGCGCTCCCGCTGGTTAAGGTATATTCTTTTTCCATCCATTGCCCGCTTTGGGACCGATTCGTCCAAACCATTACTTTTTCATCAGCCGGTCCGGTAATCGTCCCAGCAATCTTTAACATATTGGCAGCCGAAGTCACAGAGAAACTTTTAGTGAAAGGCGAGTTTCCTGAATTCAGCCAAATCATTTCCGGCCTGGAAACCCCTCGATATTCGGTAGAGCTTACGGTAAAGCTTGACTGCAGCCAGAGATCAAAGTTTCCGTCAGGCAAATTAGAGAAGATAAAGCATCCGCTTACCGCTCCGGAACCACAATCCTGACTGGCAGTGGTTGCTTCTTGGGGACCGGTCATTGGCGAACCAAGGTAAACCGTCACTCCATTAAGCCCGGTTCCGCCAGAACTGACTATTCCTCTGATAACATTGGTGCCGGGCGAGGAAATATATATCGGGGCAGTGGCCATGGTTTCCAAAATGACATTGGAAGAATTCTTTGTTTTTATATCCACTGTGTAACCATTGGTTTCAAAATCCTTTGGCACCGATGAATTGATAATCCCCTGCAAATCAAAATGCAGAAAATCCATAAAGCCCATATACGGGTCCGGAGTTCCATTGGTTGCTCCGCTGATGATAACTGTAATCGTTCTTGAGGTTTGATTGGCAGTAACCGAACTAATGGTAATGGTTCCCGCCCCCGGCCCATTAATATCCTGATTGGCATAACTAGTGGTTGTGGCCATGGCAGCAGCGTTGGTAACGTCAAACCCTTGGGGGAAAGTAAGAATAATTTTTCCGGCATCAGGGATTTGAACCTGTATCGGCACATCAATAAAATAATTGGTAGTCACCCCTGCCATGGCATTCATTGGCCAAGCGCCGGCCATCATTCCCATTCCCTTCATGCCAAAATCCATTTCACCCATCATTTGTCCCGGGCCTAATTGGCCGAAGGTGCTGGCATTATCAAGAACCGTGCCTGTGGCTGAATTCATTCCAGTGGAAATTGCCTGACCAGACATATCTTTGACATTGCTCGCTTTAATCTTAAAGGTGGCTGCCGGGTTTAAAGATAAACCGGAAATATTGGCAGTGTTATTCATCGGGTCCCAGGTAATTGTTTTCCCGCTCAAATTTATTTGGGTTCCGGTATTATTGGCGCTGTCCCAAGGCGACCACAAAGAATAATTAGACGGATTAGTCACGCTGGCCGTGGCGGTTGAAGAAGCATTATTCATTGGCTCGGTGAACGACACAGCCAAAGAGAAATTGTCAGCATTGGCAAACATTACTTCCGGGGGCGTGGTGTCAGAATTAGACGCTTCGGTTGCAAAGGTAAAAGAATAAGCATCTCCGCCAGTGCCGTTTTTATTGCCATCAAGAGCATTTCCTGCCAAATCAGTCACATTGGCTGAAACAGTGACAGTATAAGTGGTACCTGCGGTTAAAAGCCCGCCGGGAATAATGTGAGCCATTTTTGATTCTTGTTCGTACGAGACCGTGGTTCCGCTCACAGACGGAGACAACGAAAGATTAGTTGTAGTTATTGTTGAAGGGTTGATTCCTTCGGAAAATCCCACATTAATATCTCCGGTTGAAAGCAGAACACCAGTAGCCCCGCTGTTCGGCCATTGGCCATTAACCTGCGGAGGGGTAGCATCAGCTCCGCCACTAGTGGTGTATTTGCCAAAGAAATCACCACCCCCACAGCCAACAGCATAACCGTTTGTATTCAACACGTTGCTATTGTAAACGCGCAATTCATATTCAGTGCTGGCTGTTAATCCGGAAAAGGTAATTGCAAAAGTATTGTAAGTGGCATTGTATGTTGAACTTGCCCAGGAAGCTGCGAATCCAACCCCCAGCGCTGCAGGGTAAAATTTTATATTACTCGCTGTAAGCGTTGAAGTTGCCATGGCATCAGAGAACATCAGGGTAAGCGTGCCATTGGTTGGAAATGCGGTTGCTCCCATTTGTGGCATTGTGCCTTCTATAAACGGACAGGTATTATTGACATAGTACCCGCCCCCGGCATCAGCAGAATACATTGCGCCAGTGGTAAATGTCGCGTTAAAAGTAGTTGACAGCGGGGTGCCGGAAGAGTCCTGAACGCTCGTGGTAACATAAACAGTATAAGTGGTGCTTGGTTGGAGAAAGCTTGACGGAGTAAGATATGCTTGATTGGTATATGAATCATAACTGACAGTTGCCGTCACACTATTATTACTGGAATTCTTCATATAGATGTTGCTTGTGATAATAGTGCTCGCTTTCATTGGTTCGGAAAAGGCAATCATAACATTATACAAATCAGATGGAACATTGGTGCCGCCGTCTGCAGGACCAGTATAAAGAATCGTAGGCGGTTGTGAAGTGTCTCCGGTGCTGCTATTGAAAGATACTGACCCGGCTGCAAAAGTATAATTGCTGTTGGTATTTATTCCGTTCATCATCTGGGGCATAAAACCGGACGCGAAAAAAACAAAATCAAACCAACCCATAGGAACATTGTTCATAGTAAAAGCGCCATTGGAGTTTGTCTGAACAGCTGGGGCTCCAAACCCAGGAAAAATAACATAAGCGCCCTCAATATTATTAGTGCCGTCTGTAACTGCGCCATTGGCTCCGCTAACTGTCACTCCGCTGGCAGTATTCCCTGCTCTGGCAATAATGTATGGCAAGCCGGTCCCATACTTCATATCAGCAGGAACAGTTTGGATATTGCCCACTGTGTCTTCGGATTTAATATAATATTCAATATCTTTATTATTCAAATTCGTTCCACTGGGATTATCGTCAGAATTCAAGGTGTACATATACATTGAATTTCCCAAAGAATCCATATTCACTTCCGTATAGGCCGTTGTTCCAGATTCCCGGAATAAAAGGCGAGTATAACTTATTCCGCTTGTGTCAGTGGCTCTGGCAAAGAAAGAAATATCATTATTCTGCCAGCCCCAGCCAATTGGCATATGCTCCATCTGGGGAGGCGTTGCGTCTGAAGTTGAGTTTGCTGTAGGCGTGAAGTTAACCTCCGAACTGGCGCTAATCGGATTAGCAGCCATATCAGTAACATTGCTTACGGTGGCTGTTACTTGAATACTCGGCAATGCTTGGCCTGAAGCAAGATACACCCTCACTGTTGAGCCAGACGGGTCATTGGCAAAATCAACATTTACTGAACCAACAGTTAAACTATTGTTAAGAGTATAATTGCTGGCTGTTTGAGCCGTAGTCATTTCCACTGGCTCGGAAAATACTATGCGGAAGGAATTAGTCCCAGCTGTTCCGTAAGCAGCAGTCATGGTTGGCGCTGCTGCGTCCGAACCGTTAGGCGCCTTCGGCGTGCCCTTGTCTGTAACGCCAGCGTCAAGATTAATGGCTGCCCCGGCATTGGACCAAGCACTGCCCACCCATTCCATAGAATACTTGTTCGTAGCATCTCCGGCTGGCCAGCCGAGCGAGAGGTCAAGAGTATAAACTGTAGTGCCGCTAGCTGATGTTTTTAAGATTAAGTTCCCATTAGTGGCGCCGGTGTCATGCAAAGAAATGGTGGGCGCAATGCAGTCCGCTCCAATATTAAGCCGGGAGTTGCTGCTGCCTAAAGCGTATTTTGAAATTAAATAATAGCCGCCTGCTGGTATTGAAAAATTAGCACTGGCTCCGCAAGTAGCGGTATTAAGAGTAAGGGCGGCGCTGTCTCCGGCATTTTCAATCACCCAGCCGGATATATTAATCGGTGTTGTGGTGGCATTTTGTAATTCTATCCATTCATCAGTGGTGCTCGCGGTTGAACCAGCCCAGTTAACTTCGCTGATAATTATTTGATTAGCGCTTGCTGTCACATCGCTTACAATTGGAGCAGTTCCTGAACTGGCTACCATTGAGCGATTCATTGAAGTATCTTCAATCATAATATAGGCAGTATAATTCTGGGAACTAAAACTGCTGTTCGTACTGTCTTGAGTCATGGTTGATTTTCCAGTAACAGTAAGGGTGCCAGAACCCACGTCAGTTAAACCAGTAAAGCCAGTACCGCTGAAAGTAAGATTGCTCTCCATGATCGGGACATACATCCATGGGTCAAAAGTAATATATGAAGGAACTATAAAAATACTATACTGACTAAATCCTGCATCAGCGCTGGCAGTAAAAGAAATACTAAAATCCCTGCCGTCAATTCCTGAATTAGAGTCATTGTCTGCAAGCACCACACCAGTAACTGGGTCAGGGGGCGTGGTGTCTACGGCCGATACCGCCTGATTGGAAACAGCAGACATTCCTTCAGAACTGACATTGGCGATTAACCCGCTTGCCATTGAAAAAGTGTCTGAAGTACTCGGGCTTCCCCACCCGCCTCCGACTGCGCCTAATCCGATTTCCAACTGGTTTTGCGGGGTAGAGGTTCCCCCTGCCATTGGCACTGGAGCTAACCATTGAGCTACAAGACAACTGGTTCCGCTGCCCTCTCCGGTGGGGCCAGCAGTACAAGAAGCATCGTTATAAGTAACGTAACTAGATGCAGTGAGACCCCACCAACTTCCGCCAGTGGCATAACTGTTCATTGTCGCATCCATTATATTCTGGTCAAAAGTCACAAAGATTCTTCCCTGCGCTCCAGAAACAGCGGTAATGGCTGGCGCAGCTGCGCTGGCGAATTTGACTGGCATAATATATGGAATGCCAGTCATTGAAAGCACGGTGGATAACATCACCACGGAAATTAATGTCTTGAAAAAAAGATTTTTGTGAGACATAAAATAAAAACTCCTCCTTATTTTAATCAATAAGGCCGAGCTTGGTTAAGGATATAAAAATTTTCGATTTAGGCATCTGTCAAAAGCTAAACCGACAGAATCGACTTAGAAATGAATTACTATATCATAGCACTTTTTTAAAAATCCGTGTAAACCCCTTGCAACCCCTCCCCTGTGGAAAACTTTCCCATTTGTTAGGGTTTGTTAGGGTCGCACCCTAACAATAGCGTCCTGACAACGATGTTAGGGTGCGACCCTAACAGTTGATATTTAATTTAATCTAACAAAAATGGCGTTAATTCTTTCTTATATTTATCTGAAACAACAGCGAGATTTTCAGTTTGCTTTTTATATTCAAGATTCTTTTCTCCTTCCATATAATTCAATATAATATCTCTAAACACCCAAGGGGTGTTTCGTTTGCCAATGTAATCTGGATAACTTGAGAAAGAGTAATTTTCAAGACTTTTAAGATCTGAATAATCTTTAAGTTCTATCGGATTTATATGAATATAAGAAGAAAGGTGTAAAAGATACTCATCTTTAGACACAAATATACTTTTATATCTCCCCTGAAAAAGCGAACCAACTCTTTCATATTTCTCATTAAAATATTTTACATAACCATTACTTAACCTCTTCATGAATTCAGTAATAGCTCTTTCAGATTCTGTCTTAATCAAAAAATGGAAATGATTGGGCATCAGAACATAACACAGAAGTTTAATATTTTTATACAAATCAAAATCTGGACCCAATCTTGAAATGATCCGTGGCAGGTCTTTTTGAATATTCGGAATTGTTAAATACGATTTGAGATAATAAAGGAACATTCTATAATCCTGTTGGTCTAAAAAAATATCTCGCTTCTCAACTCCTCGATTATAAACATGATAAATTCCTCCTTTAATAAAATTTCTTATTGTATTTTTTGAAGGCATTTTTATTCTATTAATTTTAGAATCTAAATGTTAGGGTCGCACCCTAACAATGGCGTCCTGACAACGATGTTAGGGTCGCACCCTAACAGACTATATTCTAATTATACTTCTTTAGAATTCATTTACCATAGTGGAGTGTTAGTGGAGTGTTAGGGTCGCACCCTAACAATAGCGTCCTGACAACGATGTTAGGGTCGCACCCTAACAATGGCGTCATAACAACGATGTTAGGGTGCGACCCTAATAAGTATAATGGAGAACAAAAGCCCCCTGAGTTTATCGAAGGGCGGAAACAAACCCCCCACCATATCTTATGGTGGGGGGTTGGATTCACAAGGAAAAATCGATTTAGATTGGAATTGCTGTTTGGAAACCTGGTTTCCAAAACAACTATTACTTGCCTAACAGGGTATTCAGTTTGGCTCGGGTGGAAGAACCGACATATCCAGTGCCTTTGGAAAGTCCGCCAGGAGTCAAAACCTCGGAAGCGTACTTTTCCTGGAACTTGATGACTGCTGCTTTGGTTAGAGAACCAAAGTAGTTGGTTTCATGTCCCGAGGAGCCAACGCCTGTTGTTGCCACCATTGTATCAGAAGAAAAATTGAGGATTATCTGGAGGTACTTAACATCTGTTGATGACATTCCCTGCTTGAGGTTGCTGGTAAAGCTGAAGAAGGAAGGAACTCCGGTAATCACTCCTCCTGTCTCTCCTTTCAATTCCAGCAAAGCGGCTTGGAGTTTCAAGATTGTTTGCAATAATTCCGCAATCTTGGCTCTCAACTGGGTTGCTGTCATTTGGGAGAGAGGGATAACTTCCTCTACTGCTGCCTCTTCTTCTCCGATAATAGCAAAATAAGTAAAGTGGTCGGTCGTTGCTGTCAGAGTGTTATTTGCCGTATCAACCGTGGTTACCAAAGCAATCCAGGATTGAGTTGTTGCGTCCCAATAACTGATAGTAAGAGTGCTTTCGTCTATTCCGGCAATCTGGGCTTCAGTGTAAGTCATAGTGATGGTGACGCTATTGTTAAATGTCGTCACTGCCGCTCCACCTGATTCTGCGGAAAAATTATAGACAAAACCTCCTACTACGCTCTGCCCGCTGGTAACGCCTGCCACAAAACTTGAAACCGTTGATTCAGTAGTGGCTGTCGGCGTAACAGTGACAGTAGTGTCGGCTGACACCGCTCCTCCTGGAATATTAACTATGGCTTCTCCTCCTCCAGAAGTAATGGCTGTTGCCTGTCCTCCAGACGCTGCTGTTACAGTGGCCGTTCCAGTCGTGGTTGTAATCGTGGGTTCTTCAGTGGTTTCGGTAGTGGTTGTTGTTTCAGTGGTTTCACCGCCGCCGCCCCCTCCTCCTCCACCGCCGCCGGAAGTCCCGGGCACGCAATCGCCAGATATACCAATAGTATCGGTATATACACTGGAAAATCCGCTGGTATCACTCGTAGATATAGTAAGGGTAGAATTAGTGGAACCGCATACCGTAGTTGCCAACGAGCTGGTCATCACCTTTTTATCCGACGAAGTTAGGGTGATAAACGAACCATCTAACAGATTCAACGTCAGTTGAGTAGAGCCAACACTTAGTTCCTGAACCTCCGAACCGCTGGTCACTGTAAGATAGTAACCATTCCCCGGCAGATAGAGGTTAGTGGCAGCGTCAAATGTCAAATCATCATGTCCGGAAACAACTGCCTTTACGCCAGACGGCACAATCAAAGCAAATCCAATCAAGACAAATGCGATTGTTGCAATGTATTTGCGCATAAAAATTTCGGATTAACTTTACTTAAAGATAAAGCGCATTACATGTCTGTCCATGTAGCGTCAGCGCATATACAAAGATTTCTTGTAGCGCCACTACCCGTTCCACAATCAGTCGCGCTAGCTGCATCTGTAAAAACTATCATAGTTCCTTCTGCGGCCGCATCGCAAGTCGGAATAGCGGCAATTGTTCCGTCTCCAACTTGGATAGTAGAACTAAAGGTCGCTGCTCCGGTAACAGCTAATGTACCTCCCAGAGTTGTCGCGCCTGTGCCCACAGCAAGGGTGCTGGTTCCGTTAATGGCAACAGAAGTTTGAGTCGGAACCACAATGCCTCCGGTAGCTGTTAATGCGCCAGTAAGGGCTGTTGTGCCGGTAACAGCTAATGTATCTGCTAAACCAGTAGCGCCCGTAACATCTAAAGTGCCGCCTAAAACTGTCGCTCCAGTTCCTACGGTAAGGGTG
>JAHITK010000002.1 GCA_018817645.1 Patescibacteria group bacterium
TGTATCAATTTTTCAACCTTCCGCAGGTTCGGCGAAAGTTTCCGGTTCTTTTATTTCCAGCAGTTTTTTCTTCCGCGCGTTATATTCGGCTTCTATGATTTTTCTCTCCCGCAGATAATTTTTGCCGATTTCGCACTCCGCGATTTCTCCGGCAAATTCGTCTTCATCCGTTTCCGCCAGTTCGTGCGGCGGCGGCTGGTCAATCGTCTGTATGGCGATCACCCCGCCGTCAATCTTATTTTTAATGAAGCAGACGCGGGGGTGAAGTTCCTGAAGGACTTTGATGTATTCTTCCCAGCCCGGCGGGGTAGCGTAGATTGACGCGAGCGATTCTTTGGCCAAGATGTTGGCATCGTCCCGCGAGATTCGGAAATACGCCTGAAGTCCGCAGTTGGAAAGTATGGTGGCGCGCAGGGGCGGGGGCAGTTGCGCGAGGTTTTGGTGGGCGAGGATAAGCGCGAGTTTGTATTTGCCCGCTTCGGCCAGCATGGTGCTGAACGATTCGGTCGCAAAGTTTTGAAACTCGTCTATGTATAAATAAAATCTTTGCCGTTTTGATTCCGGCAAGTCGGTGCG
The DNA here is from genome assembly GCA_018817645.1 of Patescibacteria group bacterium. GTDB lineage: Bacteria > Patescibacteriota > Minisyncoccia > Minisyncoccales > PEYH01 > PEYH01. Next base: position 577 of record JAHITK010000002.1, read on the forward strand.
GGAAAACGCCGCCGCCTGTATCTTGGCGAGAAGCAAAGAGCCCAAAAGGTCGGCGTTGCCTTTCAATCTTCCTTTGTCCAGTTTGACGAGTAAGATTTTCCCCTCGTCCATCACTTCCCGCAGATTGAAAGAGCTTTTGGGCGAGGAAAGCATTTGGCGCAAATTATCGTCAAACAAAAAAGCGTCCACTTTATTGAGGGTGGATTCCATCCACTCGTCTTGCGTGTTCACGCGCAAAGAATTGAAACGCTCAAAATATTCTCGGCAACCGGCGTGATTAACTTTTTCCAAAACTTTGCGCCGCACCAGCGAATCGGTCAGGAAGGGGTGGAGTTCGGCGAGCGTCAGATTGTTTTCAACGAGCGCAATCAAAGTATTTTTCAAAAGATGTTCCATTCTCGCGCCCCAAGAGTCTTTCCATATTTTCTTGAACGCTTCGGTGAGCTCGCTTGCTACCCGCGCCGAAGATTCCCCGTGTGTCTTTTCCAGCGGATTAAAGGCGACAGTGCGGTTTTCGTCCGTCGGGTCAATCAAAACAACTTTTCCTTGGACAAACTCTTGCGAGCGGCCGGAGCAAAGCCATAAATAACCTTTGACATCTTCCGTGAGGTCGCCGTGCGGGTCAATCACCCCGAAGCCCAAGCCGTTTTTAATGTCCTGTTCAATGAGCGATTCCAAGAATTTCGTTTTGCCGCTTCGGGTTGCCCCGACAATATAAAAATGCGCGTCGCGGTGCGATTGCTTCACGCCTTTTAGCTGGGTAACTTCGCTTCCGGTTTCGTCGTCTTCGCCATCAGCCCAGCCCAAAGCCAGCTCGTCCGGATTGGGCGGGCGTTGACGGACAACGGGTTCTCCTTTTTTCTCCGTCCAAAGCGGCAAAACTTTCTTTCGCTGGCCGACAAAAAACCGCATAAATTTTTGGAAGCGGCTCTCCATAAATTATGAAAGATTTAAGAAACCCTCGGTGTGCTTGTCCACTTTGGAGAAGTCCAAGTTGAGGTCGTTCATCATTTCCTCCAGCGCGGCCAAGACGACATTGTGGGCGGTGGTGATGTATGCGCCGAGTTCTTCCTTGTCGTCCATTGTCATATCCTCCGGCCGGACGCGAATCGGCACGGGCTTACCGGCTATCTTTTCGTTTAGCCGCTGGGCCAGCATTTTACCGAGCGTTTTGGAAAGCATTTGCGGCGCGCGCATCGCGCGAGGCATGGCGTCCCTGTCCGCCTTATTGATAGCCCGCAACTTTCCCATAATTCTCCCCGGCAAGGCGACGGTAAGATACCACGACGCCTTAAGCTGTCCGGCACGGTCAATCGCGCCGATAAACATCTCGTAGTCGGGGTAGCGTTGGTGGCGCATGGTAACAAACTCGTATCTCTTGTCGCCAAAGGTGTAATTTGACTGGCCCAAAGACGCCTCTTTGCGGGCAAAGACCACATCCGGCAAGTTTTGGGCTTGAAGTTTGGTGGAGACGGATTTCAAGAGTTCCTCGCCCTTGCCGCCCATACCGAGTATGATTTGCGACCACTCCTCCACGATGTTGTTTTCGTTAATGACCGATATTCCCTTGCCGAGACCTCCCGCTTTGGCGTTCAAACTGAAAAGAGGCGGAATCTTTTTTTTCCGCCGCAAGTAGATGTAGCCGCCGATGGCGATAATAACAATCCAAAAAATTAAATTTCCCATATAAGATTTTATTAAACAACGACTTAATTATTAGGCCGCCCGACCTTGCGACCTTTATTGACTTGATTTAATTTTACCTTATTCCGATAAAATTGTCCCTCGTTTGGTGGCGTTGAAAGTTTATTGATTATATCGTCCGAAGAACTTTTGGAATTTTTCGCTGGTAAACGCTGGGTTGATTTTAGATATATCCTTCGGCAAATTTTCCGCGAGGTCGTGCGTGCCGAAAAGCTCGCTGTCATACCAAAATTGGTATCCGTTTCTGACCCGCTCGTCGTGGAGCACTTCCGGGACAAAACCAGTGTCGTTTATCAAATTAAATCTCAAAAGGGCTTTGGTGAATTCCTCGTCTTTATGCCTGACCAAAATTAGGAACAAACTGGCGAGCGCGTTTAAGGTGTTGGCCAAGTTCGCTTTGGTGTAGTGCTCAATGCGGTTGTGTTTCAAACTGCTATACACTTTCCACCAGCCCTCCGCCTCGCGGTAGCCGTCATACGGCGAAATAACTTTGAGGGGATAGACATACACCGCAACGCGCGAATCAATTATTGATTCTTTGGTAAGCAGGTGCTTTTCAAAATCGTCTATGTTCAGCTCGTGAGTTTTCTTTGCCGCGTTCTTTCCGACAATATGCCGCGCCACGGAATCAACCATACCGCTTACATCCAAAAACAACCCCACAAGTTCCGGCGACCACGCTTTTTCGTTTTCCGGCGTAAGCGGAAGCACGCGCAAAAACTCCTCAAACTTCTTTTCAAAAATTTGATAGCTTCTAAATATAAATTCTACATCTTCGGGTTTCCAATTAGTTCCCATATATTTTTATTTTATCACTTTACTCAAAAAAAGAATGCTTGTCGCTATCTTTGGCCGATAACCATATCGGCGACAATATCGTTGCCGGATTTTTCAAAGAATAATCTTTTTCGCAAGCAAAAAGAAACAGCCCGCTCCCCGTCTTTTTCGCGTCCGCGCTCTTGGTCGTTGTCCGCAGATTGTCTTTCCTCCCTTCGGTGTCGGCGACGGTCAAGACGCGGAAGTTTTCCAAACGCAAATGGGCGTTGTAGGTTTTCTCGGCATACCAAGTCCAGTAGGCGCGCATTTTGGCGAGGAAGCGGTGATGGTTCATGGTGGAGCGGTCGGCTTCCAAAAAGAAATGCCATTGCTTGCCTCCGAGCTTCATCGTGAAAAATCCGTCCGGCACTACGGCGGGCGTTTTGCCTTTTATTGTGAGTTCGTCTTTAAGGTCATATCCCTGAAGCCAGCGCGAAATACTCCCGCCCCGCTTCTGAAGGGCCAGCGTCAAAACGGCGCGGAATTGAGAAACCATCAAAGCGTGGGCAAGATTGGGGGACGCGATTTTAGCATTGAGCCGGGACCAGCTTTTTACGGCGCGCTCCTCCGCAAAGGCCAGCTGTGCGCCTTTTTTGCCGAGGGCATAGACGAGATAATCGGAAGGCAGGTTGATGAGGGTCTGCGACTCCGGACGCTCCACATAGCCCAGATGATAAAGATAGCGCAGTCTTCGCTGAAGGTTGCGGTGGCCTCCGGGGTGTAAGGCCATGATTTGCTCGGTGTTCAGAAAACGAAACGAGGCCAGATCACGGAGGAGCGCGACGTCGCGGGGTTGTATGCGCAGTAGGCCGGGCGGCGACTCACTGCGGATGAACTTTTTATGTTTATGCTCTGCCATATCATTATATGTCCATTATACCAGCTCCGGCCTATTCCCCGAAGGCCTCCGCCCTCTTTATCCACCCACCCCCACCACTTTTTCATCGGTTTTAGGATTTTCGCGCTCCCTAAGGCGGAGGCCGAAGGGGAATTGCGCAGACAGCCCCGCGCAGAGAAAAGAAGCCCCGAAGTCCCGCCAGCAGGCGGGACGGAGGGGCTACCAACTTGTCAAACACCACCACACGCCCCAAACAAAAAGAGCGAGCGAAGTAGGGGTTGGAATTGGCAAGGGACAAAGCGGTGAAAGTCCAGCATTTGAAGGCATTAACCGCATTTCTTGCCTAGTCGTTCAGAGCAGAACAGAATAACTACCTGAATAACTAGGTAAACTCTGGTCAAGGTCAGGATTTTTTGCTAAAGTAAATACAAGCGGTGTTGTAAATACGCACCAATAGACATTGCTGGGGCATTTTTTGTTCCAAAATGACAAAAATCGTCCAAAAACTCCAAAAAACTTGACAAAAGGGGGGCAAAAATGATATGATATAGGCAGATTTCGAAAATGGATAAATAAATATATGAGAATTAAAATTCAAGGATACATTGAATTTTTTATTATCTGGAGCGTTGTTGGCGGGGTGGTTTTCTCCTTGTCAGGCGCTTTGGCTGCTTCTCAGGACAATTCTTTGCCTGATGATTATTTTGAGTCAGAAGGCGCTTTGGCATTAGTCCAAGGAAATAGCGTTATTTCTAACACAGAGCATTATCTGACAGAGCCAAGGGCTGTAGATTCAAAGATAATTAAGGTTGTTGTTACTGCTTATTCTTCTTGCCCCACTGAAACCGATGACGACCCTTATATCACTGCTTCCGGCGCCTGGGTCCATGATGGCGTGGCAGCTGCGAATTTTCTTCCTTTCGGGACAGAAATAAGGATTCCGGAGATATATGGAGACAAGATTTTTGTTATTGAGGATAGGATGCACCCTCGGAAAACGAGGCAAGTGGATATTTGGTTCTCTTCCAAGCAAGGAGCTCTTGACTTTGGGGCACGCTACAGCTACATAGAAGTTTTAGAGATTTAAATTGATATTTGACCGAATTAGAAAAGCAAAAAATCGTCCTTCGACAAGCTCAGGGCGATTTTTTGCTTTTCGGCATCGCGGTGCCGAGGGTGGGAGTTGAACCCACACGCCATCGCTGGCACATCCCCCTCAAAGATGCGAGTCTGCCTATTCCTCCACCTCGGCTTTCAACTAACAGCACCCCCTTCTTTATTTTCGTTTTCCAGCTCTTGCGTTGAACTTTCTCCGTTCTCAACGGGCATCGGCGTTTCTTCCACAGAAATCTCGGGCATAAATTTTTTGGCTTTGAGCCGCGCTTTTCTGCCACTGGCCCGGCGAAGATAAAAGAGTTTGGCTCTCTTCACCCTTCCTCTTCTTACCACCTCTATTTTTTTGATAGTAGGGGAAAAAACAGGGAAGATTCTTTCTACTCCTATTCTGTCTATTACCCTTCTTACCGTGATGGTGGCGCCGATTTCCCGGTTTCTTCTTTTTGCCAAGACCACGCCTTCAAAAACCTGTATTTTTTCTTTTCCTTCTCCATTTTTTGAGGAGTCGGAATCCGGGATGATTTGATAGACCTTAACCGTATCGCCGGGTCGGATATCCGGGATTGATTTCGCTTCTTGCTCTTGGTCTGTTGTTGTTTCGTTTTCTGGTGTCATAGATTTTGTAATAATTGTTTCAAGTCGTCGGGCAAGGGAGAAGAAAATGTTTTTTCCTCGCCATTTACTAATTTAATTGTTAGCTCGCTGGCATGAAGGAATTGTCTTTTTAATCCCTTCGGCGCGGTCTGATTCTTAAATGAATACAGCTTGTCTCCTGATATCGGGTGTCCAATGCGGGACAGGTGAACTCTTATTTGATGTTTTCTACCCGTCTTGGGGATTGTCTCTACCAAACTATAGCCGTTATATCTTTTTATAACCTTCCAAAAGGTTTCTGCTAATCTCGGTCCTGATTTTTTTGATTCAGGACCTGCTGACAGAGATGCTTGTTGTTTGATTCCGTCTTTGCTTCTGCCAATAAGTGTTTTTATTACTCCCTCTTTCTCCTTTATTTCTCCAGCCACCAAAGCAATATACTTTTTATGCACCTCTCTTGTTCTAAACTGTTTTTGAAAAAAAGACAAGGCAGGATTGTTTTTTGCCACTAACAACAGCCCGGAAGTGTCTTTGTCCAAGCGGTGAATTAACCCATATCTTGGCGGCTCGCCGACATTTTCAAGTTCAGGATTAGCTTGCGTCAATTCAGCCATCAATCCGGAATTATTATCTGAAAAAACAGCAATCCCGGCTGGTTTGTCCAAAACTATAATATTTTCATCTTCATAAATAGTTTTCATAGTGCTGGGGCAGATTGAGCCGATTTTGCCATGAGATTGTCGAATGGTGGGCGAGAGAGGATTTGAACCCCCGACCTGCCGCGTGTAAGGCGGATGCTCTGGCCACTGAGCTACTCGCCCTTCATCCTCTCAACTTTTTCTTTAAGAAAAGTTAGGATGGCAATGTGGGCACGGTTGGACTCGAACCAACAACCTCGGCCTTATAAGGACCTTGCTCCGCCATTGAGCTACGTGCCCCTTTTCTTTTTACTGATTTTGAGGATTTTTTCAATTTCCTCTCTTTCCAGAGTTTCTTTTTCCATCAATTTCTGGGAAAGCTTTTCCAGAAGGTTATTCTTCGCTTTCAGGATTTTAGTTGCCTGGCTTGCCGCTTGTTTGATTATTTTCGCCACTTCTTCGTCTATTTTCTGGGCGATTTTTTCCGAGTAATTCCTTTCTTCGCCGAATTCCTTGCCCAAGAATTGAAGTTCGTTTTTTTCGCCGAAAACAATCGGTCCGAGCTTCTCCGACATCCCGTAATCCTTAACCAATTTTCGCGCCAAATCGGAAGCGATTTTCAGATCGTTGCTTGCGCCGGTGCTTACTTCCTTAAACTTTTTCTTCTCCGCGAAATATCCGCCGAGCAAAGTGGCGATGTCTGCCAAAAAATCAGATTTTGCCTTGATATTTTTTTCTTCTATTGGCGATTTAATCGTATATCCGGCGGCCATCCCCCTTGAAACAATGGATATTTTCCTTACCGGCTCTCCTTTATCGGTAAATGACGCCACTAAAGCGTGGCCTGCTTCATGGTAGGCGGAAATTTTCTTTTCTCTTGGCGACAAGACATGACTTTTTCTCTCCGGTCCCAAAAGGACTTTTTCAATTGATTCTGTTAATTCCATCTGCTCAATCTGCTGCTTATTTCTTCTGGCGGCCAAGATTGCCGCTTCATTTAAAAGGTTTTCCAAATCAGCTCCGGAAAAACCCGGCGTTCTTTCCGCTATTTCTCGGAGCTTGGTATTTTTTGCCAAGGGCTTGCCTCGGATATGGATTTTAAGGATTGCCTCTCTGTCTTCTATGCTCGGCAAGTTTAAGATAACCTGCCTGTCAAACCTCCCCGGTCTTAAAAGGGCAGGGTCCAAGATATCCGGGCGATTCGTCGCCCCAATAATGATGGTTTTTGAATCCCTTTCAAAGCCGTCCATCTCCACCAATATCTGATTCAAGGTCTGTTCTCTTTCATCATGACCCCCGCCGATGCCGATTCCTCTGGTCCGGCCAATGGCATCTAATTCATCAATAAAGATGATTGCCTTATTGTGTTTTTTTGCTTCCTGGAACAAGGACCTCACCCTTCCGCTTCCGACCCCCACAAACAATTCTATGAATTCAGAGCCAGCCACCGAGAAAAAAGGGACATTACTCTCTCCCGCGGTCGCCCTTGCCAAAAGGGTTTTACCGCATCCCGGGGGACCTAATAGCAAAACGCCTCTGGGAATCTTCGCTCCCATGTCCAAGAATTTCTTAGGAGTTTTTAAAAACTCAACAATTTCTTTCAGCTCTTCTTTCGCCTCTTTTAAGCCAGCCACATCCTGGAAGTTTATCTTCTGTTTGGGATGACCTTCGGCCCCGAAAATACGAGCTCTGGCCTTGGAAAAATTAAATGTCTGCATTGCCCCCATCTTGGCCTGGCGGGCGAATGACCAGAATAATAAACCGAAAAACAGCAAAGGAAGAACAAATAACAGGATGGAACCGATTTGCCCCCAGCCCGCCTTGGGCTCTTGAACAACAAGGTTCACTTTTGCCAATTTTTCTTTTGAAACTCCGTAATTAGCCAAAGATTCAGAGAGAGCTAACTCGGTCTCTTTTTTGCTTTGCGCCTGGGTGTTATCAGTATAAGTGACAAGAATGTCATTGCCAGTAACGATTATTTCCTTAACTTTTCCCTGAATTATTTCCTGACCAAGCTGGCTGATGGAAATTTCTTTTTTAACAGTGGAGCTCGGGGAGAAAAGAGTAAAGACCGCTGATATGCCTAAAAAAATCAGCACGATAACAAAAAAGTTCTTCGCTAAGTTTTGCGTTGCTTTTTTCATTATCTTTTTGTTTATAAATACAGACCTATTTCTATTTTAGTCGCTTTTCAGGCGTAAGCCCATGCGGTGAGTGTCAGCATCAAGGGCAATAATTTCAAACTTATACTTTTTGCCCTTTTGAAGTTCTTCTTTTTTCTTATCCTGATGATTGAATTCAGAGAGATGAACCAAGCCCCTGATTTTTGGCTCAATTTCAATAAAGGCCCCCAATTGATTTATTTTTACCACTTGTCCTTCTATAATATCACCCTTTTTGTATTTATTGTCTATGTCTTTCCAAGGATCCTCTTTCAACGCCTTCAGCGACAAGGAGACCCTTCCGTCTTGGGATATTTCGGTGACTTTCGCCTTAACCACGTCTCCAACTTTAATTACATCGGAGACATCGTCTATTAATTGCCAGTCCAGCTCTGATATGTGAATCAGGCCTTCGGCCTGAACTTTTTCCTGTTCCGGTTCTTCGGCTTCGCCTTTTTCTAACAACGGGAATTTTATAAACGCGCCGAAGTCCGCCAATCCGGTAATCTTTCCTTCCACAATGTCGCCCACCTGGTATTGTTTCAAGAGTTCATTTATCGCTTTTGAAGCGACCGCCTTTTCCGAAAAGATGAGTTTGTTTTCCTGCGGAGAAACATCAATGATTTTTACCTCTAATTGCTGACCGACTAATTTCTGCAGATGTTTCAGGATTTCGTTTGAATCGCCGTCTTTGACGCGGGGATAATTTTTGATGGAAAGCTGTGAGAGGGGGAGGAATCCTTTGATTCCCTCCATTTCCGCCAGCAGCCCGCCTTTGTTCGCTCCCGCGATATCAACCATAACTGTCTGCGATATCTGCTCAATCTCTTTCAGGGTTTCCCAGCTTACCTCTCTTTGCGCATCGGTGAGGGATAATTCCAAATAGCCGTCTTCATTATCCACCTCTACCACTTTTGCTTTTATTGTCGCTTCGGGTTGAAGCCGTTTTATGATATCCTTGGCCGCGTAATATTCTTTTCCATAAATTACGCCCACGCCGACCGGCCCCAAATCAACATAAACGGCAAAATGGCCGGTTCCGATAATCTTGCCTTCTATTGTCTGTCCCTTTTTCGGCGGGGTGGTAATATTTTGCAGTTCGTCTTTTGGTGGAATTGTTTTTTCGATTGTTTTAGCCATAGTAGAATAAAGGGTAGCATAAGATATTGGATAAGGCAAGACCAGATTAAAATCCAAAATCCAAATATCAAATGTCAAATCAAGCTCAAAATCCAAAATCCAAATTGAAGAAATGTATTCTTTTGAGATTGAATCATTTGGATTTGCCTGCCCTGAACCTGTCGAAGGGATTGGGAATTGGGATTTGGTCATTGGGATTTACTCAATAGGGGTTGAGATTATTGATAACAAGTGTTATAATCATAAAGGATTTCAAAATAATTAACCGCTTTTTACGGACTATGGATATACTTTGGCATGGGCAATCGTGTTTTGAAATAAGGGTACCCTTGAATCAAAATGAAAAGAAAACGATTGTTATAGACCCGTTTTCGCCGGAGGATATTGGTTTTAAAATTCCCTCCCTTACCGCGGATATTTTATTAATCACCCATCAGCACGCTGACCACAACAACATTAAAGCAGTCAAAGGTTCTCCTTTTTTGATTGATGGTCCCGGCGAATACGAGGCGGGAGGAATCTTTATACAAGGCATCCCTGCCTCGCACGGGAGCATTGATAAAGAAGATTTGGGGGACATTACCATTTATACCATTGAAGCAGAAGGCGTTAAATTATGCCATTTAAGCGATTTGAACCAGAACGAGCTTACTCCCGAGCAGGTCGAGGCGATCGGAGACATTGATATATTAATGATTCCGATCGGAGGAACTTACACCATTGACGGGGCCGGCGCTTCTAAGATTATCAATCAGATTGAGCCCAAAATAGTGATGCCAATGCATTACAAACTGCCGGGCCTGAAAGTGAATTTGAAAGATATTGGCAACTTTCTTAAAGTGATGGGGCAGGAAAATATTGAGGCGCAGTCGTCGTTCAAAGTAAAAAAGCAAGGATTGCCCGCGGAAATGAAAATAGTAGTTTTGAAGCCATAGAAAATGAAATTTTTACAAAAGCTTCAATCATTGTCTTTGGAAAAAAGAAAAATGGTCTTATGGGTGACCATAGCAATCATCGGATTAATTTTTTTACTGCTGTTTTTAGCAGTGGCGGTTTTTAGATTTAAGTCGTTTAATCTTCGGAATTTTGAGCAGCAGCTCAATATTCCTTCTTTTGAAATCCCTAATCTTAACGAATAATTTTTATCATTATGCCAAAACCAAAGCCGGAAAAAGACAACAAGAATAATAAGGCCGATAACGGAAATAATAAAGAAGGGTTAGAGAATATCGGATACATAAAGCCCAGAGAAATCAGCGAGGAAATGAAGGAGAGCTATATTAATTACGCGATGTCAGTGATTGTTTCCCGGGCATTGCCTGATGTCAGGGACGGGCTGAAGCCGGTGCACCGGAGAATCCTTTATGCCATGGGAGAGGAGGGCCTTTATTACAACGCCAAGTTCAGAAAGTCAGCCACCGTGGTTGGCGCAGTGCTTGGCCGCTACCATCCTCACAGCGATGCCGCGGTTTATGATTCTTTGGTAAGAATGGCCCAAGATTTTTCTTTAAGATATATGCTGGTCAAGGGCCAGGGCAATTTTGGTTGTTTTACAGGAGATACTGAAATTAGATTATGCGATGGACGAAGCTTAACTTTTAAGGAGTTAATTAAAGAACAGAAAGATGGTGAAAGGCATTGGGGATTTACATTTAATCATCAGAATAAACAGATAGAAATCGCAGAGATTCAAAAACCAAGATTAACGAGAAAGAAAGAAAGGATTATGGAAGTAATGCTGGACAACGGAGAAAAGATTAGATGTACCTTAGACCATCGCTTTCTGTTGCGGAATGAGACGTATAAAGAGGCACAGAAATTAAAAGCAGGCGATTCTCTAATGGCTGCCTACTTTAATACAAGACGTATTAGGAGTCATTATAATTATCTGGCGGTATTACAACCATTTACCGGGCATTATGAGTTTGTCCACAGGCTCGCGGATGAATATAATTATCGTTTTAATCGAGCCAAAAGTAATCTTGAATCATTTATTTTACACTATAAAGATTTTAATAAGTTTAATAATTCCCCAGAAAATATACAAAGACTTACCGTAGAGGAGCATTATGAAGCGCACCTGCAACAGGCTAAGAATCTATGGAAAGAAAGAGGAGATGAGTTTCGGGAGAAACATCGGGATTCACTAAGGAAGAAGTTCTCTGACCCAGTTATTCGAAAGGAGATCTCCGAAAGATCGAAAAAGCTTTGGCAAAATCCTGAATATCGAGCAAAATATCCAGAAAGTCATTTTAGAAAAATGAGAGAAAAGTTATGGGCGCAACCTGGAATTCGAGAGTTTCACCGGGAAAAAATTGCCCAACAGCGTCAAGACCCCGAATTTATAAAAAAACATCGGGATGGAGTAATATTGAGCAATAGGCGTCGTATGAAAGAGAATCCCAGCGCGATGAAAGAATTGGCAGAAAAAGCCAAAATTGCCTTACATGAAAATTGGAAAAACCCTTTATATAAAGAAAAAGTAATCAAAAGTAGAATTTTGGGATATGTTCATTCTCTTTCTCAAAAATATCGGAAGTTAACCCCTGAAGTATATGAGAATGAAAGATACGCTAACTCTATCCCTAAGATTGAAAATGCTTTAAATTATTTCGATGATTTTTCAGAATTAATTGAAAAGGCTCAAAATTATAATCATAAGGTGACTAAAGTTAAAATACTTCGCAAGAGAGAAGATGTTTATGATGTAAGCGTTGAGAACTGGCATAATTTTCTCCTTAGTGCTGGGATATTTGTCCATAACTCGATTGATGCGGATCCCCCGGCCGCTCAAAGATACACAGAGTGCCGGCTTTCAAGGGTGGGTCAGGAAATGTTGAGGGATATAAACAGGGATACGGTTGATTTTATAGACAACTATGACGCTACCAGAAAAGAGCCGACAGTCCTGCCTTCGCCCCTGCCCCAGCTTTTATTGAACGGTTCTTTGGGAATTGCGGTGGGGATGGCAACAAGCATCCCGCCCCACAATCTGGCGGAAACCTGCGATGCGGCTACATATTTGATTGACAATCCCGAGGCCACCACCGAGGATTTGTTTCAATTCATCAAAGGCCCTGATTTTCCGACCGGAGGCATTATTTTCAATCAGAAAGACATAATCTCTGCTTATGCCCAAGGCAAGGGACCTGTTTTAGCTCAAGGCAAGGCGGATATTGTTGAGGAAAAGAATGGCGGCTGGAAAATTATTATCAGCGAGATTCCTTATCAGGTTAATAAATCCACTTTGGTAGAGCAGATAGCCAAACTGATTCAAGAAAAGAAAATTAAAGGAGTGAGAGACGCCCGGGATGAGTCAGACAGAGATGGCATCAGAATTGTCATAGAATTAAGAAAGGAAGCGTTTCCCCAGAAGGTCTTGAACTATCTCTACAAAGCCACCGATTTGCAGAAAAAGTTCCATCTCAATATGCTGGCTTTGGTTGATGGAATTCAGCCCAAGGTTTTGTCCTTGGCAGAGATGCTCGGATATTTCTTGAAACATCGCCAGGAAGTGGTTTTACGGAGAACCAAATTTGATTTAGCCAGAGCCAAAGAAAGGGAGCATATTCTTCTGGGCTTGGCGAAATGCTTGGCAAAGATTGATCAGGTGATTGAAACCATTAAGAAATCCAAAAACAGGGATGAGGCCAAAAGCAACCTGAAGAAAAAATTCAAGCTTACCGATATTCAAGCCGAGGCCATTTTAGAAACCAAGCTTTCCGCTTTGGCCCGGCTGGAGAGGCAAAAAATAGAAGATGAGCTTAAAGAGATTCAGGCCAAAATTGAAGAATTGTCCGGAATCGCTAAAAGCCCGGCAAAAGTGAAGGCAGTGGTCAAAAAAGAGCTTAAAGAATTAAAGGAAGTTTATGCCGATGCCCGCCGAACTAAAGTATATGTGAAAAAAGCGGAAGAAATATCAGAAGAGGATTTGGTGCCGGAAGAAGAGGTTTTGATTACCCTGACCAATAAGGGCTATATCAAGAGAGTGAGCCCTTCTTCCTATAAGATTCAAAAGAGGGGCGGAAAAGGCATTGCCGGTATTAAGACGCAGGATGAGGATTTTGTGGAACACTTCTTCCTGGCCAATACCCTTGATAAACTATTGGTCTTTACCGATTCCGGCAAGGTCTTCGCCATGCCTGCCTATGAAGTCCCATCCGCCAATAGGATTTCCAAAGGCCGGGCCTTGGTCAATTTTTTGGAAATAAGCCCGGAGGACAAGATTTTAGCGGTTTTGCCTCTGGGGAAAAAAGATGACAGCGAACAGAAACGATATTTAGTGATGGCAACCAAGAATGGTATAATTAAAAGAACCGCACTGGAAGAATTCCGCAATTTGAGAAGCTCCGGCTTAATCGCGATTCGGCTTAAAAAAGGCGATTCGTTGAGGTCGGTCAAAAAGACGAGCGGAAAAAGCGAAATAATTTTAGTCAGCAAACAAGCCCAGTCAATCAGGTTTAAAGAAGAGCAGATAAGGCCGATGCAGAGAAGCGCGGCCGGCAACAAAGGAATGCATCTCAAGAAAGACGATGAAGTAATCGGGATGGAGGCGATAGAAAAAGACCAGTCCAAGGACTATATTTTAATAGTGACCAGCAAGGGATACGGCAAAAGAAGCGGAATTTCCTCTTATCGCCAGCAGAGCAGAGGAGGAACCGGAATTATGACCGCCAAACTGACGGCGAAAACAGGCGACTTGGTTAGGGCGGAGATTGTGAAAGGCGACGAAGAGCTGATATTCATCTCTAGAAACGGTCAGGTCTTAAGAACTACGGCCAAAGAAATATCCGCTCTCGGCAGAGCGACTCAGGGAGTGAGAATAATGCGCTTGGATGAGGGCGACAGAGTAGTTTCATTAATAAAATTATAAAATTTTTATGGTCAGTTTTTTGGAGCCGGAAAAAATATTAGAGCAGATTCCTTTAAGCCAGGACTGGCAGGCAGCCGAGTTCGGCTGCGGTCCGGGCGGTTTTGCCATTGCCTTGGCAAAGCGTTTGCCGAAAGGATTGGTTTATGCGTTAGACATTCAGGGAGAACCGCTTTCCGCTTTGCTTGGAAGGGCCAAAGGAGCGGGCTTGCCGAATATCAAAACAATTCAATGCGATTTAGAGGAGCCCAAGGGCTCCACTCTTAAAGACGAATCATTGGACCTGGTTTTGATAGCCAACACTTTGTTCCAGATAGAAGACAAAGAGGCTTTTTTGAAAGAGGCCAAACGGGTGCTTAAGCGGGAAGGGAATTTGGTAATAGTTGATTGGAATCCAGATTCTCCTTTCGGGCCGGAAGAAAAAAGAATCTCTTTTGAAGAAATTCACAAAATGGTGAAGTTTATGGACATTAAGCTGGTAAAGGAGCTGGAGGCCGGCACTTACCATTGGGGAGCGATTTTTGTAAAGTTGTAATTTTTTGCAAAATGCCAAAAAAGACCTTTTTTCTTATACTGATTTTTTTAGGAGTTTTTTTTATCCAAGATGTAGTTTCCGCCGCCTCAGCTGGTGGCGACCCTTTGCCCTATAGTATTGAGTTAGATTCTTCGAACTATAATCCGATAGTGGGTCAAGCGGTAAATATATCTGCTAAAGCAAATATATCTGATAAAGCAGAGTGGCAGCGTCTTTTGTGTAAACTTAGTTTCGGAGATGGCATCGCAACAGAACTGTTTGAATGTGAGTCAGCAAGCGGAAGATGTTCGTACTCTTTCAGCCACAGCTATTCCAGTAGCGGAGATAAGACGGTTCTCTTTTCCTGCAATCCCGGCACCTGGGCTCCTCCTATCGCCCCTCTTAGTGTGACAATTAGTATAGAAGTAAGTGGCCTTGCTCCGGAGCCGGCGTGTGACGGTGTTTGCAATGGAGAATGCGAAGAGAGTTGCAATGGAGATATCAGTCAAGACCCTGATTGCGGATGCCTTGGCGGAGATGGTATTTGCTGCTGGCTTAGTTGCGATTTTACTACTGACAGCGATTGTCCGCCTCCCCAGCTGTGTACTCCTATCCAGTGCGACAAAATTTGTCAGCCAAATTGCGATGTCAGCCAAGATTCTGATTGCGGATGCTTGGGCGGCAATAATTGCTGTCCCACGGAATTAGGATGTAATTTTAGCAACGACAGCGATTGCCCTTCTGTTCCAAGTGGATATGACAATCCTGTGACATGGAGTGATATACCAGAATTTTTACAGCGAACAATGGAAACGGTTTTTGGCATGATGATGGGGTTAGCGGTCCTAATTATTATAATCGGCGGTTATGTAATGGCAACTTCAGGCGGAATTCCTTCAAGATTTGATAAGGGAAGAAAGATAGTTATTTGGGCAATAGTCGGATTTGCCATAATTGCCGCTTCTCGGGGCATTATCGCCTTGGTGGAGATGATTATCGGCAAACAATAAACAAAATATGAAAATTAGGAAAAATTTATTAAAATTAAAGTTGTTTTTTGCAACGACTCTTTTATTGTTTGCTATTTTGCCCTCTGCCGTAGTGTCCGCAGTTTCCCTATACTATATCAATAATCTAGATGTTTCAGTTAACTCCGTTTATATCGGCGATACCAGCCAGGTTCAGGTTAGCGTTAGCGTTAAGCAGACTCTTAATCCTCCTAGGATTCATTGGGATATATTTGTAGACTTTGGTGACGGGGGGCCGACGAGATCTAGTGCATGCGCGGTCGATTCTTTTAGTAGAATTTGTACTGTAAGTTTTTCGCACCAATATGGTTCGGTGGGGAAATATACTGTTGTCGCAAGAGCTTGTGATGGCGCAGATCCCACCCGATGCACAACTAGTTCAGCTATTGCCGAAGTAAAGGGAATAGTTTGCGGCGATGGAAAAAAGGAAGGCGACGAAGAATGCGACGATGGCAATACCGTTTCCGGAGACGGGTGCAGCAGCCAGTGCAAAATAGAATACCCATCTCAACCGCCCGTTAACAATGATTTAAACCCGCTAAAAGCGAGCACTTTCGGAGAGTTATTCCGGGATGTCGCGGGCTCATTGTTTTGGATAGCAATAATTCTGGGACCTTTACTGATAATCGCCGGCGGGCTGATGATAATTTTTGCCGGGCTTGACCCTGGGAAAATCGCTTTAGGCAAGAAGATTATACTATACACAGCCGTAATTCTTGGTATAATTTTAATAATAAAGGCAATGACCGCGTTTTTCGCGCCAGACATAACCTTTCAGTAAAATTATGAGAAAAACAAGCCAATTTCTTTGCGGAGCGCTCGTAATGTTCTTGTTATTCTCTATTGTTGTTTACACTCAAGCGATTACTATCACCAACCCTTTGAGGCCGGGGAATATAAGTTATGAAGAGATGCTTACAAGGGTCTTGAGTTGGATTTTCGGATTTGCCCTGGCGATCGGAGTTTTAATGCTCATTATCGGGGGTTATATGATGGTGGTTTCCGCCGGCGACCCCCAGAAATTTTCCACTGGCAGAAAGGTGGTTGTTTATGCTTTGTCGGGCGTTGCCATCGTAGCCGTATCCAGAGGAATCATTGCTTTGGTGGAGCAAATTCTGCCTCAAGGCGTGACTGCGGAAACAGGCCTTGTTAATATTATCAATTACGCTTTCGGATTTTTAATAGTGGTCAGCGTTCTGATGTTTATTATTGCGGCCTTTTTATTTGTCACCGGCGGAGGCAACCCGGAACAAATAAAAAGCGCGAGGCGCTGGTTGATATATGCTGCTATTGGTTTGGCCGTGGCAGTCATCAGCAGAGGGCTGGTGGCTTTGGTTGGCGTAATGATCGGCGCTGACATCACTATTTGATGAGTTATCATCTTTCAATAATATTTTTATGAAAAAACATTATCTCTTTTTTATAATATTAATTGTTGGCGGTTTGTTTTTTGGATTGAGCCATCGGGTTTACGGCTATGGCATTGTGTTTATATCTGATATTGGGCCTACTAATATACAAACAGGGTATACGGTTAATGGCATTCTTATTATAGAAGGTCATTGTTTCGGTGATGTGTCTAATATGGAAACATTCCATCCGATAATAAATTTTGGAGAAGCGCCCCCGCCACATGCAAGTGCTCCGGATGAGCCGTTAGAAGGGGAGCCTTGTATTTGCGTGCCCAGGGTTGATTCAACGTGGGATGACCAGACGATTATAAGGTGTAGTTATAATTTCAGCCATACTTACACCAGGTCTGGTACTTTCACAGTTACGCCAAAGGGTTCGTCCTCCTCTGTTATTGGGTCCTCTCCTGCCGTAGATTTTACAGGGAGTCCCGAGACCGTTTATGTCACAGCGGCGTCTATCCCGACTCCGCACGGGAATGATCTTAATCCTTTGGTGGCTACCGGAACAGCGGAGCTTATAAGGCAGCTTACAGACAGGATTTTTATATATTTCAGCGCATTGGCGGTTTTGTTTGTGATAATAGGCGGATTTACCATTCTTACTGCCGCTGGAAGCCCGACGCAGGTTACAAAAGGAAAAAAGATTGTTCTTTTTACCATCATTGGTTACGCTTTGATTTTATTGGCAAGGGGAATTGCTCTGCTTATTGTCAAAATTTTGGGTATCAATGTCACGTTTTAGCACCCTGTGGACAAATCACTTGCTTTTTTATGCTTGTGGATTAAAATGGTATAATAAAACAAAACTTCAAAGGTCGGTTATTTGGAATAAATAATAAAAACAAAAAACAATGAACAAAAAGATATTGGGGATAATGAGCTTAGTTGTTTTTGCCGGAACATTTGCAATGCCGGTCTTGGCACAAACAATTAGTGTTACTCCGACATCTCCACCGTCGTATACTGCAAGCCAGGCACTCGGAATAATAGGCACACTCATTAACTATGCTTTCGGATTTCTTTTGGCAGTAGCAGTTTTGATGCTTATTTTTGCTGCATATTTGTATGTCACTGCTGGAGGAAACCCGGAAACGGTTGGCAAAGCAAATAAAATGTTGATGTACGCATTGATCGGCATAGCAATAGCAGTGATTGTCAGAGGATTGATTGCATTGGTTGGCGCATTGCTCGGTCAGAGTATCAGCATATAAGTGTTCAATCAGCCATAAATAGATCATCATTAAACAACTCTCGCCATACTCTTGAAGGACTCTTGAAGGCGGGAGTTGTTTTTGTTAATCTAATATGAGACATGGCAGTATTCGTTTTTGGCCTGCTGGGATGGCGAAATTGGCAAACGCACTGGGTTTAGGACCCAGCGGGGCAACCCTTGAGAGTTCGAATCTCTCTCCCAGCATAACCAAGAGAAAATTACGAGGCCCGGCCTCGTAATGAGGACTTTATTAGGGTGCGACCCTAACAAGCTAAAAATCTTGTATATCAAAGGACTCTTGCAGATTAGGGGCTATATCGGGAATCAGCCAAATCGCTTCTTCTATTTTTTCTTTTGCCAGATTTTGTTCGCCTATATTTCTTAATAGATTGATTAGAAATATATGCGCGTATTCCAATTCGGGTTCCAGCTCAACAGCCTTTTCTGCCATTTTTTTTGCTTCATCGTTTTTGGACAGGAGAAGCTCGGTTTTGGATAATTCCCAATAAGCGTTCTGATTATCAGGCGACATACTTATTGCTTTTTCAAGGATTGCTTCCGCTTCTGAAAGTTTATTTTCTTCTTCGAATGATCTATAAATCTTAGCCAAACTTAAATAACTATAGTAATCAAGAGGCGAAGATACGATGCTTTTCTCTAATTCTTGCTTAATTATGCCTATTTCTTCCCAGGAGACCGTTTCTTTATTATTTTTTACCCAGTTGATTGTGATGTCGGCTAAATGTCTCCTTGTTTCAAACTTATTCATCGGAGAAGAAAAAAGCGCTTGATTATAATAGTTTATGAAAATTGAGTCATCTCTTGCAGTGGTTGTTTTCAAGAAAGCATGATTCGCCGCGATTGGCTTTTGGATGAAAAAACAAAAACAAAATGCGAAGCCGATAAAAGAAAGAACAGCGATTATTATAGTAAAAACATTAGTGTTTCTAATAGCGCTTTCGCGCCTCGGCAATTCTTGTGTAGAAGATGAAATAAAGGCAAGCAAAAATGCGAGCATAATAAAACTTACAGTTGTATCAAACACGCTCAAGTTTCCCATAAAATGCGCTATAAGAATGGTTGTCGGAATAGTTGCTGTCCAGAAATTTATCTTTTTGCGCGAGTATCGCTTCCACAGCAGATAAATAGAAAAGCCGATAAGCGAAAAATACCCTGCGAATCCCAGAACTCCGGCGTCAACGAGATTGCCAAATATAATATTGTGGGCCCTATCAAATCCATATTCTCCGATATACAGGAGATGCGGATCAAAACTTTTATTCGTGGCTACCATAAAATTCTCTATACCCCAACCCAATATAGGCCTTTCTAAGAATGCTTCCCATGCCTCTTTCCAAACAATAGTCCGCGCCCCATTAGTCATATCATTAAATTTATTTTGAACTATGCTGTTGGGGGTTAAAAGCAAGATTATGAGTGACAGAAACACTGCAATCCATATCAACAGACCGATTTTTCCAAGAATAATTATTTCCCCTTTTTTCCCCAAAAAAATCAGCCATAAAAACAAGAGCAGAGGCAAAGTAGCGAGAAAAGATATTATAAAAGCCCTACCTCCGCTTGCAATAAGCGTTGCTAACATTATTATTACGCCGCTTCCCATCAGACAGCGCAAAGCGCCCTTTGCTTTATCTAAAAACCAAAATTTGAAATCATTTTTTTTCTTTAAGGCAAAGAAAGCATAAATGGCAAAATAGATATTAAAAAGAAGATAACTTGCAAGAAAAGAACTATTACCTATAAATGAGCCGGATTCCGAAGGAGGCAGACCCGGGAATCCGGTTTTATCAAACCAGAAAGTGAGAGAGCCGATGGTGGCGGAAACTACCGAAAAGATTATAAAATTCAGCCATTTTTGCTTTTTAAAAACAGAGGTTATAACCACAAAAAAAGCGAATAAATGGAGCCACATTAAAAGTCCTTCCATTCTGCCGAAATCAGACCAGAAGCTTTGGGAGGGATTGGCTCCGAAAATTGTCGTTAAAATTAGAATTAATATGAAAAAAGAGAATAATAACAGAATTGTATTTTTTTTGGGGCGATATTTCGTAGAGCAGGCAACCAAAATTAGCCAGGTAAAAAAAATGACCTCGGTAAAGAAATAGAAAAATAAGGCCTTGCTCACGGAAAAAGGGTAGATTAACCCCGGAGCAATAACAAGAGGAGCTAATAGAATTAAATAAAAAGAAGTCCGAATAATTTTTATACAGACGGATTCAATCTTTGTCATAAAGCATTAAAGGTTTTTATTTATCCTTTATGGCGATTTTTTTCTTGGAAACGGTTTGGGCCTTGGGAATTCTTAGAGTAAGCACTCCGTTTTTGACCTCGGCTTTGGCGGAAGCGATTTTCGCTTTCTCGGGCAGGATGATTTTTTTGGAAAACGGCCCCCAATAACATTCCTGTTGGAAGTAATTTTTTACTCCCTCGTCGTCCGGCTTTTGGCGAGAGCCCTTGATAATCAGCATATCGTCTTCAGCGGAAATATCCAAATCGCTGGCGCTGATGCCGGCGATTGTTGATTGAATGACGATTTCTTTGTCGGTTTCATAGGCATCTATTGCTAACTCGCCCTCGCTGTTTTGGGAGAGCCACTCTTCTTGGGGTTGTTTTCCTTGTTTTTCGGTTTGTTCTAATTTTGATTTTTTAAACATAATTTTTAAAGCGCCTGGCGCATACCGTAAATTCTTAATTTGTTAACTTTTTTGAATTCGTACAGAACCACAAGGAAGAGGCCAGAAAGCATTGATATTATAATCACGGCCTTAGACCATCCTTCTATTGTTATAGCAAGATTATATATCCCATGCAAGATAATTGACGCGGTCAGGCCGAGCAGGAAAAGTAAGGTATTTTTTTTCTTTTTGATAAGGGAGAGAGCTAAAAAGAATCCGATATTTGCGGAACAAAGGGCATGCAGGAAGGTGGCGCCGATAAATCTTCCACTTAAAGTCAAAATGGTTTTTTCCAGAAGCTCGGGCTCTTTCAGAACAAAGAGAACCAGGATGTTTTCCAAGGCAGCGAATCCCAATCCCACGATAATCATATAAATCATGGCATCTATCGGTTCGTCAAATGCCGGATCTCTTAGTATTCGGAACTTTATTATCAAATATTTTGCCGTTTCCTCAACCAAAGCCACTCCCAAAAGGAAATAAATGGCAATCATTACGCCAGAAGAGAGGTTAAAATTTTTGAGCACATTTACAAAACCCCACTCTATCAAGGCGACCGGGAGAGTAATGGCCATTCCGTAAATAAATATTTTTATGACCATTTCATTCGGTTCGGGCCTCTTGTCTTTTCTAAGATAAAAGAGCAGCCAGATGACGCTGGGCACCAGTCCGAGAATAATGAAAATAGGGTATTGGAACATAAGTTAATCACTCATCATTAATCACTAATCATCTTTATCATTTATTATTTATCGTTTGCCTGGCCAAGGCGGGCAGGCCGGCCTCGCCCGCCCGGGGCGGGTTGAGGCGGGACTGCTTGTCTCGCCCGCCCGGGGCGGGTTGAGGCGACTTAATCGCTTGCGATGCGGAGATTTGGTTCTGCTTTAATTTTATTCCAGTTTACCGCTTTTTCTCGGGGATTTAATTGGTAGGCGGCCATTGCTATCATAGCTGCGTTATCGGTGCATAATTTAGCATCCGAAACAATCAAGTTGGCTCTTGAGTTGTATTCTTGAACCCTGTTCTCAAATTGTTTTCTTAATTCTTTGTTGGCAGCCACGCCTCCGCCGAGCATAATCGTCTTTGCTCTGTAATCCCCGGCTGCCTTAATGGTTTTTTTAATTAGAACATCAATAATTGATTGCTGGGCCTCTTTCGCCATTGCTTGAATGTATTCTTTCGATTTTCTAATTTTAGGGCTTCTTTTTATGTAATCATACAATACTGCGGTTTTAAGTCCAGAAAAACTGAAATCATAATCTTTGGTATTGAGCATCGGCCGCGGCAATCTTATGTTTAATTTTGAATTTTGAATTTTGAATTTTGAATTGTTTTGGAATTTGGGATTTGGGATTTGGGATTTATATTGCTTGGCTTGTTGAGCAATGGCTGGCCCGCCGGGATAGCCGAGGCCGAGGATTCTCGCTATTTTGTCAAACGCTTCGCCCGCGGCATCATCTCTCGTCTCCCCTAATATTTTATACTCCCCGATTTTTTTTGCCAAAATAATCTGCGTATGTCCACCGCTGACGATTAAGCATACCGCTGGCAAATCAATCTCGCTTCCGGTTTTCTGTTTCCTATTTTTCGTTTTTTTTTGGATTTTGGATTTTGACACTGATTTGACATTTGGATTTTGACATTTGGATTTCTCGCCAATTTTTGCCAAAAAATTGGCGAAGATATGCCCCTCAATATGATTAACCGGAATTATCGGCAGTTCCCACCAATAGGCGACCGCTCTGGCGAAGTTAACGCCAGTCCACAAACAAGGATCAAGACCAGGCCCCACTGTCACCGCAATATAATCAATTTTCGGCTTCTGATATTTCTCCAAGAACTTTATCAATTCTCCACAAAGAGCGGTTTCCCTATCAAGGATTTTTTTTATTATTTGGAATTTGGTGCTTGTGATTTGTTTGGAATTTGAAAATTGGGAATTGGAATTTCTAAGCAAATTTGCTTCCTTCAAAGCCCTTTTAAGCAAAGGAACCAAATTTGCTTGGTGTTCTCTTTTTGCGAGCGTCGGGTACACCCCTCCCCATTTTTTATGAATTTCCACTTGCGACGAGATGAGATTGGATAACAATTTAAAATTTTTGGCAGAAGCGTCTGCCAAAGCAATACAAGTATCGTCGCAAGATGTTTCAACAGTCAATATCTTCATCGTTTATTTAGAATATCAAGACCCTTGAATTTTTACAACTTTTTCTCTATTATGAAACCACCTTTGAAAATCCCAATTTCCAATTTACAATTCTCAATGAAACCACAAATCCCAATTTCCAAACCAGATTTTGGAATTTGAAAATTGGGAATTGGAAATTGAAAATTTAATTCAAAATTTAAAATTAGAAATTAAAAATATGATCTGTAAATTGAAAATTGAAAATTGAAAATTCCAGCAGGGCCCTATCGTCTAATGGTTAGGACACCAGGTTTTCAACCTGATAACCGGGGTTCGACTCCCCGTAGGGCCGCATTAGAAGAAGTTAGCGAGCTAAGCGAGCTTACTTATTCTTATGCCCGCCTTGGGGGCGGGTTATACCCGCCCGGGGCGGGCTTACAACATCATTTGTATGCCCGACAAATACTACCTTAGAATTGCCTTTGCGTCTGACTTGGAGAAAACAAGCGAGCGGATATTTTACCGCTTTTTAGAAATGTTGCCCGGCCTAATGACTTGGCTAAGTTTTTTTGGCGTAATCCTATTGTCTTATTTCAGGCCTATCTGGGTCTCTGTTTTCATTATCGTTTTTGTCATATATTGGCTTTCCAAGACAATGTATTTTTCATTCCATTTGAAAGCGAGTTACCGCCAGATGAAGCAACATAGAGAAATTGACTGGTTAGGCAAGCTGAATAAGCTTGGCGCCGCTTCCAACGGATTACCGGTTCGTCATTGGCAGGAGATTTACCATTTAGTAGTACTGCCAATGTATAAAGAGCCGGATGAAGTGGTGAGGGATTCGCTAAAATCTCTTTTAGAGACCGATTACCCCAAAGACAGAATGATTGTCATCTTAGCCCAGGAAGAAAGGGCGGGAGACGACTTTAACAACAATTTGACGCAGAAGATAAGCCGGGAGTTTCAAAATAGTTTTTTCCGATTTTTTATTACCGTCCATCCAAAAGACCGGTCGGGTGAGATAGCGGCCAAGTCCTCAAATGAGACCTGGGCCGCTCGAACAGGCGAAGAACTAATCTCGGGGCTCAATATCCCTTTTGAAAAAGTTATCTTCTCGTCTTTTGATATTGATACCGTTGTTTCTCCCAACTACTTCAGCTGCCTTACTTATCACTATTTGACCACTCCAAAGCCATTGCGAACCAGCTTCCAGCCAATCCCTTTATTTTTAAACAATGTCTGGCAGGCCCCGGGGATATCGAGAATTTTTTCTTTCTCTTCAAGTTTTTGGCATTTGACTAACCAGGAAAGGCCGGAAAAATTGATAACCTTTTCTTCTCACTCGATGCCCTTCAAGGCCTTGGTTGATGTGGGGTTTAAGCAGACCGATGTTGTTTCTGATGATTCGCGGATTTTTTGGCAATGCCTTTTTTATTACGATGGAGATTACCGCGTGGAGCCCCTGCACTGCCCCATATCTATGGATGCGAACGCCGCCGAAACCCTTCGCCGAACCCTTATTCATATGTATAAACAACAAAGAAGGTGGGCTTATGGCGCGGCGGAAATCGCTTATTTTACTTTTGGGTTTTTGAAGAATAAAAAAATATCTTTCAAAAGAAAAATTGCCCTGGCCTTTGAAATTATAGAAGGGCAGTGGAATTGGGCCTGCGCCCCTATCCTTATTTTCGTGCTCGGCTGGCTGCCGGTTTATCTTGGAGGCGCGGAGTTTACCCAGACAATTTTTTCCTATAATCTGCCAAAAATACTCGGCAGAATCCTTGCTGTTTCTATGTTGGGTTTGGTTATGTCAATGTATTACACCTTTTATCTTCTCCCTCCCAAACCGGACACCAAAAGGCAGAAATTAAATCTTTTATGGGCGTGTTCTCAATGGATATTACTGCCGTTTACAATGATATTTTTTGTCGCTCTGCCGGCGATAGATGCTCAGACAAGATTACTCTTGGGGAAATATATGGGATTCTGGCCCACTCCGAAACATAGGAAAGCAATTAAGCAACCAAGCAATTAAACAACTAAGCAACTAAACAACTAAACATGCCAGAATGTTTAATTGGGTTTATTCCAGGTGGATATTTTTGCGGAAAGAAATTAATCTCTGTCTTAAGAAGGGCAGGTTTTTTAGTTCCGGGTCGCGCGTTAAAATATCCTGCGCCGTTTCCCGGGTTTTTTCCACCAAAGAAAAATCATCCAAGGCGTTCATCGCGATATCAGGCAGTCCCCATTGTTTTGTTCCAAGGAATTGCCCGGGCCCTCTTATCTTTAAATCCATTTCCGCCAGTTTCAGGCCATTATCTATGGTGGCCAGCGCTTTGAGCCGGGCATAGGCGTTTTTAGAGCGGGCATTATAGAATAAAAGGCAATACGCCTGGTCGCCCTGCCTGCCTATTCTGCCCCGGAACTGATGAAGCTGGGACAAGCCGAATCTTTCCGCTCCCTCAATAACCATCACCGTTGTGTTAGGGATGTCTATCCCCACCTCCACCACCGAAGTGGAAACCAAAATATCGGTTTTCCGCCTCTTGAAATCCTTCATTATCTTATTTTTTTCGGTTGTCGGCATTTTGCCGTGAAGCATCGCGATTTTAAATTGCGGAAACACTTCTTTAGAGAGTCGTTCATATTCTTCCTTGACTGCTTTTACTTCTGACCAGCCGGATTTGTCTTCTTGGCCTTCTTCCAGTTCTTTTTCCTCGATGCGGGGGCAGATTACGAACGCCTGCCGGCCTTTGTTTATTTCCTCTTCGATCAGTTTGTAGATTTTCTTCCGGTCTTTTTGGGGAACCAAAAGGGTTTTAACCTTTCTCTGTCCTTTCGGCATCTGGTCGATTAAAGACAAATCTAAATCTCCGTAAATCGTTAAGGCCAGAGTTCGGGGGATAGGAGTGGCGGTCATTGATAACAGATGAGGGATAATTGTTTTTCCGGCGCGATGGAGTTTGGCTCGCTGTTCCACGCCAAAGCGGTGTTGTTCGTCTAAAATCACCAGACCTAATTTCAGGAATTTCACTTTGTCCTGAATCAAAGAATGGGTGCCGATTAAAATGTCTATCTCTCCCTTGAGAGTGTCTTCCAAAAGTTTTTTTCTGGATATTTCCACTGCTTGTCTTTTGAGTTTTTTGGAAATAAATTTATCTGTTTTTGAGGTAAGAAGCCCGATGTTTATTCTACAATCCTGCAGCAGAGCGCCAAGAGTGTCAAAATGTTGTTTAGAAAGAATTTCCGTGGGCGCCATAAAGGCAACTTGGTTCCCGGATTTTATTACATTTAATCCCGCCATAGCAGCTACAACGGTCTTGCCTGAGCCAACATCCCCCTGAAGCAGGCGGGACATCGGCCGGTTCCGTTCCATATCTTTCAAGATTCTCCAGGCGACTTTTTTTTGCGAATCAGTAAGCTTGAAGGGAAGCGATTTTACGAGTCGCTGGATTGTTTCTACCTTAATCGGCATAGGAATTGTTTTGAGCTGGGAAATTTCTTTTTTCTTTCCCAAAACAAATAATTCCAGCAGAAACAATTCTTCAAAAGCAAATCGGTATTTCGCTTTTTCCGCCATTTTGGCAGTGCTTGGAAAATGGATTTCGGAAATAGCTGTTTTAATAGGCAAAAGATTATTTTCTTTTACAATATCCTCGGGTAAGGTTTCTGGAATTTTATTAGCAAATTCTTTTAATAATGGCTTGATAATGAACCTTAGCCAGCGCGAAGAAACGCCTCTAATTTCAGGATAGACAGGGATAATTCTACCGGTGTGGGTAAATTCGTTTTGTCCGTTGTTTTGCCCGGCCCAAATTTTTTCATAAACCGGGTTAGAGAAAAAAGCGCCTTCTTTGCCAATGGAGATTTTTCCGGCCAAACAGACGGTATCCCCGGGCTTGATTGATTGAACCAAATATGGCTGGTTAAACCAAGTAGCTTGCATCGTTCCGCTTGAATCCTTTATCACTGCTTTGGTGAGGGAAAATCTTCTTTTGAATGTGGCTTGGTTTTCAATTTTTATCACTTCGGCCTTAATACAGGCGGTTTCGTTTATTTTCAGCTGGGCTATTCTTTTGAGATTAGAGAAGTCCTCATAGCGATTGGGGAAATAAAAAAGAAGGTCGCGAATAGTCCTGACCCCCATTTTTTCAAGTTTTTTTATATAAACCGGCCCGACTTTTGGGATTTCTCCTACCAGAGTGGATAATTGCATATTTTTATTGCCAGATGTTAGGGTCGCCAGATGTTAGGGTCGCACCCTAACAAAGTTGTGTCCATTACGAGGTCCACTGCGAGGCCCCGCCCGCAACGCTTCGCAAGCGAGCTTGCTCGCGCCCGCCTGCAGCGATGCAACAGTTTCGGGCAGGTAGCGATGCGGGCAGGCCGGCCTCGTAATTTTCCCTCGCAATTTTCCCTTGTATTTTTTGCCCTCGTATTTTTTCTTTATTTTTGATTTTTAACTTTGGACTTTTGATTTTTAGATTGAATGTAGTCCGCCTCCGCCCGCCCGAGGCGGGCTGCGGCGGGCATAAGAGCGAATAAATTCGCTTCGCAACTTTCTTATTCCCCTTATTTTTAATTTTTCATTCCCGCCTGCAACGCTATGCCCGCCAGAAACGCTGTATCTACTGCGGGCTGGCGTAGCATTGCGGGCAGGTTTAACTTTTAACTTAGGCCGCGAAGCGGCCGCTGGTGTCCCCGGGAGGAATCGAACCTCCAAGCTTCTAGTCCGCAACCAGATGTTCTATCCGTTGAACTACGGGGACGTAGCTTAAAGTTAGCATAAAATAGGCATAATTTCAATTTTCGCGTTGACTAAATGAGATTATCAATTAGAATAAAAAGAGGCGAGAGGAGGAGTACCCAAATGGTCACGGGAGCGGGTTGCTAACCCGTAGGGGTCTAAAAGCCCCTTGTGGGTTCGAGTCCCACCTCCTCCGCCCTTCGCAGTTCGCAGATTGGGAGTCTTTACAAACGGGAGCAAAAATTTTAGGAATATTTTATTAGGCGGGATACCAAAGCGGACGAATGGGGCTGTCTTGAAAACAGTTGTAGCGCAAGCTACCAGAGGTTCGAATCCTCTTCCCGCCGCCAATCATTTAATTTTATCCTCGGGCGACCACTGCGCCCCAGACCCGGCTGGCGCGGTTTTGTTTGAGGATTTTCGCGCATTCCTCCATTGTCGCGCCAGTGGTAAAAACATCATCAATTAATAGCACTTCCTTGTCTTTAACCAATTGCTTAAACAAAGGATTTATTTCAAAAGCATTGAGGACATTTTCCATTCGCTCCTCTTTGGTAAGCTCTGCCTGCGGCCGGGTTGTTTTGGTTTTGAGAAGCAATCCGGGCACAAAGAATAAGCCGAACTCTTCAGAAAAATGTCTGACGATTTCTTCGGATTGGTTAAAGTCCCGGTTTTTCAGTTTCTTTCTATGCATCGGCACGCCGCAGACAATTAAATCGGAACAGCCTTGATTTTCAGAGAATAGCCGGCTCGATAGAAGGGTTTGATTGTCCAATAATTTAAAGTGAGCTATAATTAAATCAGCCAAATGGGGCGCTAATTCTTTGAGGCGATTATATTTACATAAATGGATTATTGATTTGACCATTTTGTCGTTATAAGCAGTGGCGGCATGCAGGCCGTCAAGATGTCGGAATTTTTCATAAGACGGCTCCCGGAGAATATCAATCAATGAAAAGCAATCAGCGCAGAGGCATTGGCCAAGCTTATTGCAATTTACGCAGCGTTTTGGCCAGAAGGCGTCTAAAATAGTTTCTTTTAGGTTTTTCCACATGGTGTCTTTCAAGATAATAGCAAAAAAAACAAAAGAGGGGTAAAATAGATTAATCGTAATAATATTATATCACTTTTTAAATGCCGCTATTTTCTAAAAGTTTTTTAGGGATTGATGTGGGGACTTCGTCCATTAAGGTAGTGGAGCTGCAAAAGAGCAAAGGCATTGCTTTGTCTAATTACGCTGTTTTAAGCGCCGACTACTTTGGCGAAGGCGATTTTCAGACCCGGGAAAAGGGGATGCTTTCTATTTCCGAGGACAATATTTCCGAGGCGCTCGCCGTTATGCTGAAAGAGGCAGGCATAAAATCAAAGCAGGCATTCTTTTCCATTCCTGATTACGCCACCTTTTTTACCACTTTTGACCTGCCGTCAATGTCTACGGAAGAAATCCCGGAAGCAGTCAAATACGAAGCGCCGCGCCGCATTCCCTTGCCCTTGTCGGAAGTAATTCTTGACTGGCAGCTCATTAAGGGCAGTCCTTCTGATGAGGGCCGGACGCCATTGCGGATTTTATTGGTAGCGGTCCCTAAAGAGGTAATCAATCAATATCAGAACATAGCGCTGACAGTAGGGCTCAAGGTGATTGCCTTAGAGGCAGAGGTATTTGCCCTTATGAGGGCCTTGGTTAAATATCAGGACAAAAGCAACATTATCTGCCTGGTTGATATCGGCGAAAGAAGCACCACCATTAATGTCGTGGCCCAGGGAATTTTAAAAGTTTCCCATAGTTTTGATGTAGCGGGAGAAGATTTCACAAAAGCATTTTCCGATTCCCTGCAGATTGACAAAAGAAAAGCAGAAACCATTAAAAGAATGTACGGACTTACCGATAAGAACCCGGGTATTAAAGAGATAATCAAGCCGAAAATAGAAGCGATTATTAAAAAGATTCAAAACATTACAGACGAACTGTATTTAGAAGATAAAGAGAGGATAGGAAAGATTATTATTTCGGGCGGCGGAGCGATGCTGACGGGCGGAGCGGATTATTTTTCCAAGAAATTGGATTTGCCGGTAGAGTTGGCCGATCCGTTTTTAGATATTTTTTACCCCCCGACTCTCAGTGAGACATTGAAAAAAATTAGTTCCGGATTTACAATAGCAGTAGGAATGGCTCTTCGCGGTTTTAATAAGTAAAATTATTTTTTCCTTATGGTGCAGGTGATTCCCAGAAAAGTCGCTCCCCAGAAGTCCTTGGTCAAAAAGATGCTGCCTTGGTTTTCTTTGCTATTGATTGCCATAATGCTCATCCTTTATTTTGCCTTTAATTTTCAAATCAAAAGGGCGGAAACTTCTTTGGAAGAAGTAAAAAATGAGCTGGAAAGGACTCGAACTGAAGAGCAGACAGAGCTTCAGAAGACCGTTTTGGGTTTCCAGAAAAGGATTGATGATGTCGCCGTCCTATTAAAGGACCGGGAAAAAGTTTCAGACATACTGACCTTTCTTGAGACATATGTCCACCCGAAAGTATATTTTAACTCCATGACTCTTGATATTGAAAACCGGTTATTAAATCTGCAGGGAGTGTCGGAAGATTTTACAAGTTTAGGTCAGCAGATTTTCGCCTTCCAACAGGATCCGTTTATCAAAGAAGTGAAATTATCCAATGTCGCTCTGTCAGGAGAGGGGGAAGTAAAATTTGTCATAGGATTATCTTTGCCGGATAAAAACACGGACATAACTAAGCAATAATTATAATGAAATACGCTATTATTATTGTCGCCATAAGCATATTGATTTCCCTAATATTGGGCATTTTCTTAGTTTGGCCCGGCTATCGGGATTGGAGCGAAGTCCGGAATCAGTTGGACCAGAAAAGATTGCAATTGGAAAATCAGAATAAATATATTCAATCGCTGAAAGAAGCCAAAAAAGAAATGGATAAGCGAGGGGAAATAGTTTCTAAAGTTGAGAGCGCTCTTCCAATTGGGCCTGATGCGCCTTCCTTGCTTGAGTTCTTGCAAAACGCCTCTGCTTCGTCAGGCATTGGGCTGAACAAGATTAGTTGGGAAAACATTTCTTCCGGCGACGAAAAAGAGAGAATCAAGAGCCATTTCTTCAGCGCGGAACTGGCCGGCTCTTATTTCTCATTCAAAAATTTCCTGTTTGCCCTTGAAACAAGCTCCCGATTGATAAAGGTAGAACAAGTGAATTTTTTCGTGCCAGTAGCCAAAGGGCAGTCAGCGTTGATTAAAATTAGGGCAAGAATCAGTTCGTATTGATTATTGATTAATAATATTCTCTTATGGCGATAGTATTTTATCAAAAGAAGAAAAAGGAGATTTACATCGCAATTGCCGGGTTGGCTTTGATTGTCATCCTCATTTTTGTTCTCGTTAAAATTAAAGGAGGCGGATTTGGCGTAAAAGAATCAATTTCATCTATTCCGGCAGTCAAAGAAGTTAAGATAGATTTTCAAAAATTAGAGGAGGAAATTTGGAACGACTTGCAGCCCTTTAATCCGATTTCTCCTCTTTCCGAGGGCATCGGGAGGGATAATCCTTTTGCCCCTCCGCTTCCGGCGTCAAAGTGATGATTTTGTCATTATCAGACAAAATTTTTATAGCTTTTTACAGTCCACTCAGGCGGGTGGCTCTATTCTTACAATGAATTTAATAAACCAATTATTGAAACAAAAGATTGTTGATAAAAAGACGGCCGATTCTTTGCTAAAAGAATCCGAAGGTTCCGGGCGAACCCTGGAAGAGATTGTATTAAGCAGGCAGTTGTTTCCGGAAGACAAGCTGTTCCAGATAAAAAGCGATACCTTGGGTATTCCTTTAAAAGAGGTTATCTCGCAAGATATTCCGGCTGATGTTTTGGAGCTTATCCCGCAGGATTCCGCTGAACATTACAAAATGGTTCCTTTGAAGAGGAAGCAGAATATGCTTGAAGTGGCAATGGTTTATCCCGAGGACTTGAAAGCCCAGGAGGCCTTAAATTTTTTAGCCCGCCAAAGAGGGTTTAATTATCGGGTGAGCTTAATCACCTTAAGCAGTTTCCAGCGTTTTTTGAAGAAATATCAAAATCTGGGGAGAGAGGTTAAAACCGCTCTTCAAGAATTAGAGAGACAGCTTCAGCCGGGGGGGCGGCAAGATGCGCCATTGCGTTCAACAGAAGAAATCGTGCAAAAAAGAAGCGAGGCCCCTATCAGCAAAACCGTGGCCGTTATTTTGAAACACGCCGTAGAAGGAAGGGCCTCGGACATTCATATTGAACCTATGCCCGACCGAAGCAGGGTAAGATTTCGATTAGACGGCATTTTGCATTCCAGCTTGTTCCTGCCGCAGGAGGTCCACCCTTCTATAGTAGCCAGGATTAAAATTATTTCTAAACTGAAAATAGATGAAACGCGGATTCCGCAGGACGGCCGTTTTTCCGTAAATATAGATAATCAGAATATTGATTTCAGGGTTTCCACCTTTCCGACAACGCTTGGCGAAAAAGTAGTAATGAGAGTGCTCAATCCTGATTTAAGGGTTTCCACCTTTGAGGGATTAGGGCTTACCGGAAGGAATTTAGAGATTTTAAAAAAGGCCGCTAAAAGGCCTTACGGTATGATATTGTCCACCGGGCCTACCGGCTCCGGAAAAACCACCACGCTTTATGTTATTCTGGATTCGGTCAATAAAGAAGGAGTCAATATTGTTACCTTGGAAGATCCGGTGGAGTATTTTATTAACAGCGTGAGCCAGTCGCAAGTAAAGCCGGAGATTGGCTATACTTTTGCTACCGGATTGAGGCATGTTTTAAGGCAGGACCCTGATATCATTATGGTCGGAGAGATCCGCGATAACGAAACCGCAGAATTGGCCACCCATGCCGCCCTGACCGGTCATTTAGTGCTTTCCACCATCCACACTAATAATGCTTTGGGCGCCATTCCCAGAATGATTGACTTAGGCGTGAGGGCCTTTCTTTTGCCTTCCAGCACTAATGCGATAATCGCCCAGAGATTAGTGAGGCGGCTTTGTCCTCACTGCAAGAGAAAGATGGCAGCGAGCGGGAAAATAAAGGAGTTGATTATTGAAGAGATGAAGGATTTGCCCGATTGGGCCAGAGAGGAATACGGGATTGGAACCAATATTCAAGTTTGGGAACCGGTTGGCTGCAGTCAGTGCGGAGAAAGCGGATATGCCGGCCGGATCGGAATATTCGAGATTTTAGAGATGACTAAAACGCTTGGAGATATAGTCATCTCCGAGCCGAGCGAGAAAAAAATACTTGCCGAAGCCCGCGATCAGGGAATGATAACGATGAGACAGGACGGGATAGTAAAAGTCTTGAAAGGAGTGACTTCCATAGAGGAAGTTATCAGAAGCACCTCTGAAGAGAGGTAAGTTAATGATTAGAAGATATGAAAAAAGTGCTTTTTATACTCCTGCTCAAGTTATCGAAGAAATTGGCAAAATGTTTTAATTTAAGGATTTCTGATCAGCGCTCTTGCCAAATAAAATGATTAAAGACCATAAAGAATTTTTAAACGACCTATTGACTCTCGCTATCAAAAAAGGCGCTTCTGATGTTCATTTTTCTTCGTCAAAGAGCCCGATTTTGCGGATAGCAAGCCGATTGGTTCCCCTTGCAAAGGAAGCGGAACTTAAATCAGACGATATTGTTTCGGTCGTCAAGATTTTATTATCCCAGGACTATGCTCGGGAGAGGTTTGACAAGTTTTTAAGAGAAAGGGAAATTGATTTTTCCTACGATTTAGGAAATGAAGGCAGATTTAGGGGCAATGCCTATTTTCAGCAGGGAAAGGTTAGTTGCGCGCTCCGCTTTTTATCCCGGAATATTTTAACCATTAAAGAGCTTAATTTGCCCTTGGTTCTTAATTTGTTCAGCGAGGCTCACCAGGGATTTGTTTTGATAACCGGGCCTTCCAGTCAAGGGAAATCAACCACTTTGGCGGCCCTGATAGACGCGATTAACCATTCCCGGAGCTGTCACATTATCACCATTGAAGACCCTATTGAATACGTGTTTGAAGATGATTTGGCGATTGTTGATCAAAGAGAGGTTTTCAGCGACACCTTGTCATTTGCCAGAGCGCTGCGCTCCACCTTCCGTCAGGATCCGGATGTGATTATGCTGGGAGAGATGCGCGACCCGGAAACAATCGCTACCGCTCTTTCAGCCGCCGAGACCGGGCACTTGGTTTTTGCGACCCTGCATACCAATTCTGCCGCGCAGACAATACACCGGATTGTTGATAGTTTTGAGGATAATAGACAAAAGCAAATTCGCGCCCAATTGTCCGGCTCGCTTTTAGGCATTATTTCACAGCGCCTTATCCCTCGCATTAAAGGAGGGCTTATCCCGGCCACCGAAATAATTTTTAACAATCCGGCCATCGCCAATCTTATCAGGGAGGGCAAGATTCACGAGATTCCGATAGTGATAGAAACATCTTCGGAAGAGGGGATGATTTCTTTAAACAAGTCATTGGCGATTTTAGTTCAAAATAAAGAGATTACGAGGGAGTCCGCCTTCAAATTTACGATAAATCCTGACGGGTTAAGGACATTATTAGGGGGTAAATTTTAATCAATCTGCTATAATTAAATTACCTTAAAAAATTATATGATAGATTTAATTTCAAGGTTCTGTGCCCGCCTGCAACCCGCCCCGGGCGGGTAGCAATGCGGGCAGGAGCGGAGCGAGCAGGTTCTTATAATATAATTAAACCTATTATATAATAAATAACTGAAATCAATGGAGTTCAACTACCAAGCCAGAACTAAAAACGGATTGATTCAGGTCGGGGTGATAGAAGTGTCGTCCCGCAAGGACGCGGTTTCTCTTTTACAGAAAGAGGGGCTTTATATCACTCATTTAGAGGAAGTGACGCCCCGGCCGTTTTATTTCCGCCAGATTGACCTGCTTAACAGAGCAGGGAGAAAGGATATTATGATGTTTTGCCGGGAACTCGCTTTAATGCTGAAATCAGGGGTCGGATTAGTAGAATCATTAAGAGCGTTGGCCGAACAAACCAGCAAATCAGTATTCCGAGAACAGATTGTTGAAATATCGGCCGATGTTGAAGGAGGCGTATATTTTTCAGAGGCCTTGGCAAGGTTCCCGAAAATTTTTTCTAATTTTTTTATTAACATCATAAAAGCCGGCGAGGCGTCCGGGAAGTTGTCCGAGAGTTTAAATTATTTAGCGCAGCATCTGGAAAGAGAATATAATCTAATTAATAAGATTAAGAGCGGAATGACCTATCCGGCCTTTATCCTTTTGGTATTTTTAGGCATCGGTGGCTTGGGGATATTTATGGTCTTGCCGTCTTTCAAAGATACGCTTTCCTCGCTCGGAGTGGAATTACCTTTTTTAACGCGGGCTGTTCTCGGGATCGGCGATATAGTAAGAATATGGTGGTGGGCCTTCTTAATCGGCATTATTTTAATTATAGTTTTGCTCTGGAAATATTCTAAAACCAGTGAAGGGAGAGAAATAGTAGGACGAATTGCCTTAAAGGTGCCGATCTTGGGCAAAACCATCCGGAGAATATATCTTACCAGATTTACGGAAAATTTATCTACCTTGATTTTGGCCGGCCTGCCTATTACTCAAGCATTGGATATCGTGAGCGGTATGACAGGCAATAAAATATATCAGGCAATAATAATGGAGACACAGGAAGGGGTCAGGAGAGGTGAATTAATGAGCGCAGTTTTAGAAAAATACCCCAAAGATGTTCCGGGCTTAGTAACCCAAATGATTAAAGTTGGGGAGAGGACTGGGCGGCTTGATGAATCCCTGATGTATATCGCCAATTTTTATGAATCAGAGGTTAATCGAAATATTGATGCTTTGGTTGATATTATTGAGCCGGTGTTGATAGTTATTTTAGGCGGGTTGGTCGCCTTATTAATGATTTCCATCATAGTCCCGGTATATAAAGGGGTATCCTCTTTCGGGTTTTAGTTATTCCCGCCTTAGCTAAGTTATTCACAATCGTTGATTGATAGTAATTGTTTTTTGACATATAATAAGCATAGGTAAAAATTAAACTAATCCCCTGTCAACTTGTAAAACTATCGCAGGATAAAAGCGGGGGGGCGAAATCCCCCACCAATCCTGCGTTATCGCGCAGGATTGGTGGGGGAAAAGGTCGCAAGAGTAATATTTAATTATCTAAAGTATAAAGGCTATGAAATCAAAAAAAGGTTTTACTTTAATTGAACTTTTGGTGGTTATCGCCATTATTGGCATTTTGGCTGCCATTGTGCTGGTTTCTTTAAGAGGAGCGCCGGCTCGGGCCAATGATGCGCGAATTAAATCAGCCATTAACCAGGCCAGGACACAAGCTGAACTAATTTGGGCCGATGATTCTACCTATGCCGGTTTGTGCGCTTCCGATACCCTAAATGAAGCCCACGCTACTTATGGCAGTCAACTCGCTGCCTTAGAAAATGACATCGCAGATAGGCAAGGAGAAGCAACTCCCATAATGAATTGCCAAGCAAGCGCTACCACTTATTGTGTGAGCGCAAAACTCACTGCTCCTGCCACGACAACCTACTTCTGCGTTGATAGCGATGGTTTGGTGAGGGATGACGCCATCGAAAGCGACTGCGTTGCCGCTGCCATAAATTGCCAGTAATTAATAGTTATTATTTTTCCCTATGAAAGCTTTGCTTAAAAAAAGAGAAGGGTTTACTATAGTTGAACTGCTTATCGTAGTGGCTATTATCGGCATTTTGGCAACCATTGTCATTGTCTCTTTAAGGGAGGCATCCGACCGAGCCAGAAACACGAAAATAATCACAAACATAACCCAGATTAGAAAAGTGGCTGAAGATATGTATATTCAAGAGGCAAGCGGATACGAGTCCTTATGCTTGTCCGGCGCTCTCAATGGAGATTATAGCGATATATTGACTATCTTAGAAAATGATGTAGAAAAATATGGTGGAGAGGTTGTCAGTTGTTACGCCTCGCGCTATAGCTACTGCGTAACTGCTCAGCTTACTGGTAGCACAACGAAATATTTTTGTATTGATGAGCAAGGAAACAATCTTGAATCAACGAGCAATGCCTGCAGCGTAAGCAATATCGTTTGTGAGTAAAATCTGTTATAATCTAAATCTCGAAAAAGAAACCTCCTCTATCTTGAGGAGGTTTCTTGGCTGAAGAATTAACTAATGATTATTTATTGTTTATTAATTTTTATATTCGGTCTTATTGTGGGTTCGTTTTTAAATTGCGCAATTTACCGACTGGAAAAAAAAGAGAGTTTTTTGCAAGGCCGGTCGTATTGCCCTCATTGTAAGCGTGCTTTGGCGTGGTGCGATTTAGTTCCGTTAATCAGTTTTATTGCCTTAAAGCG
The DNA here is from genome assembly GCA_018817645.1 of Patescibacteria group bacterium. Classification (GTDB taxonomy): domain Bacteria; phylum Patescibacteriota; class Minisyncoccia; order Minisyncoccales; family PEYH01; genus PEYH01. The sequence goes on from JAHITK010000002.1 coordinate 37,584, forward strand.
CCGCTGTCGGTATTGTAAAAAACCGATCTCCTGGCAGTATCCCTTGGTAGAATTAGCCACAGGCATCTTGTTTGTTTCAATTTTTTGGCATTTGTCATTGGGATTTGATTTGTCATTTGGATTTTGTCATTTGGATTTTTTAACTATTCTTTATTATCTGTTGATTGCCTGTTTTTTAATTGTTATTTTTGTCTACGACCTCAAGCATTTTATTATTCTGGACAAGGTTTTGATTCCAGCCATCATATTATCAATTTTCTATCGCCCCCTTGAATCAATTATCAATTATCAATTATCACCTGCCCGCATTGCTACGCAAAGCGTTGTAGGCGGGCAAAGCGTTGCAGGCGGGATCATCAATTATCTTTGCGCCGCCTTTGGAGCGGCCGGCCTTTTTCTTTTAATATATTTAATTTCCAGAGGGAAGTGGATTGGATTCGCCGATATTAAGTTGGCAATGCTTTTGGGCTTGATCCTGGGCTGGCCCAAGATAGCCCTGTCTTTGTTTTTAAGTTTTTTCATCGGTGCTATAATAGGAATAGGCCTGATAGTTTTCTCGGGCAAAAAGCTTAAAAGCGAAATTCCGTTTGCCCCATTTCTGATAGCAGGCACATTGATTGCCTTTTTTTGGGGGCAAGGCCTGATTAACTGGTATTTTTCTTTGATTTTTTAATCAATGCTTAATCTTTACCTAAAAATAGACAATAAAATAAAAGGCATGACCCTGGTCGAGGTCTTGATAACCATGGCGATAATAGGGATTCTGTTAGCAGTCAGTTTTTTGGGTTATCGGCCAAGAGGGCAGGAGCTCGCATTGCAAAGATCCGCCTTTAAAATCGCGGCTGACATAGAGAGCGCCAGAGAAATGGCAATGTCTGCCCAAAAACACTCCAGCGGCGATATCCCGGCCGGGGGTTACGGCGTTTATTTTGACACAGCAAATCCCTTTAGCTACATTCTTTTTGCAGATTTAGATGCGAGTAAAGGCAGAAAATCGGACGGCTCTGAAGACGTAAAAGGCCTAAAGATAGAAAGCGGACTGACATTAAGCGCCCTTTCTCCGTCTAATCCTGTAAATATTACATTTGTCCCGCCGTCCCCGGATGTTTATCTGCAAGGAGGGACAACCGCAGAGCAGGTTAACATAGTAATAACTATACAAGCAGACCCTTCCAAAACAAAGACAATCTCTGTAAATAAGGCAGGGTTAATCTCTGCCGATTAATAACAGCCGATGATTAATAATACATTATCCAACCAGGGCGGATTTACATTAATAGAAATGCTCATCACTATTACAGTAGTGAGTGTCGGCATTGTGGGCGCTTTTATCGCGGTCCAACAGGGGATTATTGCCGTTGATTATTCTAATTCTCGTTTTACCGCCGCCCTTTTAGCGCAGGAAGGAGTGGAGATTATTAAGAATATAAGGGACACTAATCTTTTAGAGTATAATTATGTTTCTGCCGGCACCATTTGGAGCGAGGGGCTTGGTATCGGAGATTTTGAGGTTCAATATACTGACCCAAAAACAACAGATCCGGTTCTGAATCAACCAATATGCAGTCCCGCTTGCGGACCTGATGATCTTCGGTCGCTTAAAAAATCTACTCCTGGTTTTTATAATTACGACGACGGAGAAGAGACCAGGTTTAAAAGATTGATTCAGATAGAGTCCCCTAATCCCCCTAATGTTGATCAGTTAGACGCAACCATTACTGTTTATTGGAAGAAGAGAGGGGGAGGATATTACAGTATTTTTTTACTCCAGCATTTATACAACTGGTGGTAGGTTCTCTCCCCGCCTTGAGCGGGTCAGTCAAACCCAAAATCCAAAGCCCAAAGCCCAAAATCCAAAATCCAAAATCCAAAATCCAAAACCCAAAAGCATAAAATGCAAAATAAAAGACAAAAAAAGAGTCATAGCACAAAAAAGGGATTTACGCTGGTTGAAATTGTTGTTGTGACCGGGATATTCAGCGTTTTAATGATAGCCATTTCCGGAATCTTTATTGCCGCCCTTAGGGCCGAAAGGAATGTGCTTGCGTCTAAAAAGGTTTTAGGAGAATTAAGCTATGCGATGGAATATATGACTCGCGCTCTTAGGATGGCTGACAAAGACAATACGGGTTTTTGTATTCCGAGTGGCTCTAATTATCAATTAACGGCAAGGAGTGGTATAAAATTTATTAACATCCTTCAATCAGGCGCTTGCCAGGAATTTTTCGCAGATAACGGAAAAATAAAGTATGCGACCGGGGCAGAAGAGCTTGAGCTAACCTCTTCCAATATCAATGTGTCAGCGTTAAAATTTGAGATTATCAATGAAACAGAATCAGATAATCTTCAGCCGTTTGTCACTATCCAAATAGAAGCGGATACGCCCAACAGCGCTGTCCTTCGGCTTCAAACCAGCATTTCACAGAGGAACCCGGACATCCGATAATGAAAAACTTAAAATGAAAAATGAAAAACCACAATGTAAAACCTAAAATTTATTTTTTAATTTTTATCTGTTATTTTACATTTTTAGTTTTTAGTTTTTAATTTAATCATTATGTCTTCCCAAAAAGGAGCCACCCTATATTTTGCTATCATCATAATGTCTATTTTGTTGGCAGCGGTTTTTAGCATTAGTTCTATAGTATTAATACAAATAAGGGCTATCAAAGGAATGGGGGATTCAATAGTGGCTTTCTATGCCGCTGACACCGGCGTAGAAACAGCATTATATGATCTTTATAACGCTAATTACATCAATCATTACGGGCCGGTATCTTTAGGCAGCGGGACATACACTTATGAAGTATGGGTTACCCAGCCCGCTGGCGGGATATTGCCAGGGATTCCAATAGACAGCCCTTTTAATTGCACTGGAAAAGGACAATATTATTGCATTAAATCCATAGGCGCCTATAATTCAGTTAAGAGGGCCGTAGAGGCAGATGGTTAACGAATATTTTATTATTATGATGGATAAGGAGTCCGCAAAAAAGAGGATAGAAAAACTCAAAAAGGTGATTAATTATCACCGTTATTTATATCACGTCTTAGATAAGCAGGAAATTTCTGATTCTGCCTTGGACTCGTTAAAAAATGAACTTGTCGGGCTGGAGGAGCAATATCCGGAATTGATTACCCCTGATTCTCCGAGCCAGCGAGTCGGAGGAAAACCGTTGGATAAGTTCGAAAAAATACAACATCGGGTTCCAATGCTTTCAATTGACGATATTTTTGACAGAGAAACGCTTGAGTCCTGGGAAAAATACTTAAAAAAATTACAGCCATTGGAAAAGTTTGAGTATTTTTGCGAGCCGAAAATTGACGGATTTGCGATAACATTGATTTATGATAGGGGTATTTTAGTGACCGGAGCTACTAGGGGAGACGGGAGAATCGGAGAGAATGTAACGCAGAACATAAAGACCATAAACAGCATTCCGTTAGAACTGGAGATTCACCGACCCATTGAAGATAAAAACATTGAAGATAATTTAAAAGAAAGGATAAAAAATGGGCGGATGGAGATAAGAGGGGAAGTATATATGGATAAGGCGTCATTTGATAAAATTAACAAACAGAGGATTAAAAACAAAGAATCTGTCTACGCTAATCCCAGAAATTTGGCAGCCGGCTCAATCCGCCAACTCGACCCTAAATTAGCCGCTTCGCGGGGATTAAGGTTTTTGGCTTACGATTTAGTATCCGATATGTCATCCGATACCTCTACCGATATGGGAATTACCACTCATTCTGCGGAACACGAGGTGCTTTCCTGCCTTGGATTTAGGATCGAAAAAGGTAAAATCTGTAAAAATATAGAGCAGGTAGTCAATTTTTGGGAGAAAACCCAAAAAAACAGGGATATTTTGCCTTTTCAGGTAGATGGCGTAGTGGTTTTGGTTAATAATAATCAAATTCTTGATAAATTGGGTGTTATTGGCAAAAGTCCGCGAGGGATAAGGGCCTTTAAGTTCTTGGCCAAGCAGGCGACGACCAAAGTCAGAGACATAAAGGTGCAAGTCGGCAGAACTGGCGCCATTACGCCTGTAGCGATATTAGAGCCGGTCAAAATTGAAGGAGCTACTATTACCAGAGCCACCCTGCATAACGAAGATGAATTAAAGAGATTAGGAGTGAAGATCGGCGATACGGTTATTATAGAAAGAGCTGGGGATGTTATCCCAGCCGTTTCAACGGTTTTGAAGGATTTAAGAGACGGCAAAGAAAAGGCCTTTAATTTTCCTCGTAAATGTCCGGTTTGCGGCCGGGAATTAGTCAGACCCAAAGATGAGGTTATTTGGAGGTGCGAGAATCATAATTGCCCGGCCCGGAAAAGAGAATTTTTAGAGCATTTCGTGTCAAAAAAGGCCTTTAATATTGAAGGATTGGGGCCTAAAATTATTGAGCAATTGAATATAAACGGATTAGTGAGCCAGCCCTTGGATTTCTTTGAGTTAAAACAGGGTGATTTGATGCCATTAGAAAGGTTTGCCGAAAAATCGGCTGATAATTTAATTACCGAGATTCAACATCGAAAAAACATACCGCTAAACCGCTTTATTTATTCTTTAGGAATACGCCATACAGGCGAAGAAACAGCTCTTGATTTGGCGGTTCATTTTAAGACGCTGGAGAAATTAGCCAAGGCCTCTATCACAGAGCTTGAGTTTGTCCCTGATATTGGAGAGAAGGTGGCAGAAAGCATATACCATTGGTTTAATAGTAAAAATAACCGCGTGTTTTTAGATAAAATTTTGCGCGCTGGAATTACTATCTCTCCATTGCCAGAAAGGGGAAATAAGCTGTTATCAGGAAAGAGCTTTGTAATAACCGGCGTACTTGAGAATATGTCGCGGGATAAGGCCCGGGCCCGCATATGGGAATTAGGGGGAAGCGCCTCCGATTCAGTGAGTAAAAACACTAATTTTTTAGTGTCTGGAAAGAATCCGGGCAGCAAATTAAGCAAAGCAAGAGAACTGGGCGTCAAAATTATATCAGAAGAAGAATTCCTTAAAATGATAAAATGACGATTATCAGTTATTTCAAGAAGTTTGATTGGCCCCTTGTCTTAACAGCAATTATCCTGACCGGTATCGGTCTTTTGTCGTTGTACAGCTCATCATTAGGCATAGTGGGCAGTTTTTTAAACTTCAATAAACAGCTCATATTTTTGGGCGTCGGATTAACGCTAATGATAATACTTTCTTTTGTTGATTATCGGGGTCTAAAAGACAATTCTTATCTTATTCTTGTCTTTTACGCATTAGGCATTATAGCTCTGATTGGCTTGTTAGTTTTTAATAATCCCATAAGAGGAGTAAGGAGTTGGTATAAGATAGGGCAGGCGGCGATTGCGCCCGTAGAATTCCTGAAAATAGTTATAATAGCTCTTTTGGCAAAGTATTTTTCCGCCCGCCATGTGGAGATGTATAAGTTTCGTCATATTATTCTATCAGGCCTATACATCGCCCTCCCCGTGTTTTTAGTGTTTCTCCAGCCCGATGTCGGCTCTGTTTTGGTGCTGATTTTTCTATGGATTGGCATCTTAGCGGTTTCCGGAATTCATTTGCGCCATTTTTTAATTTTGTCCCTTTGCGGCCTTATATTATTCGTATTTGCTTGGGGTTTTCTGTTAAGAGATTATCAAAAAGAAAGAGTTATAAGCTTTGTTTTGCCCGATTATGAGCCATTGCAGGCGGGATGGAATCAAAGACAGACCAAAATAGCCATCGGGAACGGAGGAATTATCGGGAGGGGCGTGGGTAATGGTTCTCAAACGCAGCAAGGGTTTTTGCCAGAGCCCCAGACCGATTTTATCTTTTCGGCGATCGCCGAAGAATTTGGGTTTTTAGCCATAATAGGCATTATTCTTTTATTCCTTGTTTTCTTTTGGCGCGTAACGAGCATTGCTTTGCGCGCAGACAATAATTTTTCTCGCCTTTTTGCTTTAGGGGTCGGGTTTGTTGTAATCGCCCAATTTTTTATAAATATTGGGAGCAATATCGGTTATTTGCCGGTAATCGGGGTGCCTTTGCCTTTTATAAGCTATGGAGGTTCTTTTCTGATCGCGATGTTTATCGCAATAGGCATTCTCCAGAATATAAAAATCGACTCAACGACTTAACAATTAAGCAAATAAGCAAGTAAGCGATTAAGCAATTAAATATGGGTAAAGAGAATTTCTTTAGCGACTTGAAGCAAAAAGCGGATGAGTATGTTCATTTGGTTTATAAGATTACCAAGCATTTTCCTAAAGAGGAAATGTATGGAGTAAGTTCCCAAACAAGAAGAGCAACCTTATCAATTATTCTCAATTATATTGAAGGTTTTGCCCGGCAGAGAATGGCGGTTAGGCGGAATTTTTGGCAAATTTCATACGGTTCTTTGAAAGAATCAAAATATCTCCTAAACTTTTCGTTAATTGAGGGATATCTTAGCCAAGAGGAATATGATAAAGCAATTGCGTTGGCTGAAGAGATTGGAGCAATGCTTTGGACCGTCCTTCAGTCCATAAAGAGCAGTTAGCAACAGCCAAACAACTAATATTTTAATTGTTTATATGCTTAATTGCTTATATGTTTAATTGAGTTTGAGTTATCCACAATAAAACCCTTGACCATAGGGTTTTTAAATTAGACAATATAACAATATATATGTATACGATATAGCAGAAAATACGATACAATACTATATCGGATACCAATAAAGACCATAATGGGGGGACAATTAGAAGATAAAAAAGAATACATCTCTTTGGCAAAAGCAGCAGAAGGAACTCCGTATTCCCAGGAGTATTTAAGTTTGAGAGCCAGGCAGGGCAAATTAAAAGCCGTTAAATTAGGCAAGAATTGGGCTACCAAGAGGGAATGGGTAGAAGAATATATTCTCCAAAAGGATCAAGGCGAATACATTTCTTTGGCGCAAGTAGCCCGGGAAAGCCCCTATTCCCAGGAGTATTTAAGTTTGAGAGCAAGACAAGGGAAATTGAAGGCCGTGAAACTTGGTCGTAATTGGGCTACTAAAAGAGAGTGGTTAGAGGAGTATTTGGTTACGGCGCAGGACTATAGGCAAGAGCTTAATAGAAAGATTGAGAACAACATTGTCAGGCATATAGAGGGTCCCGTTGCAGTGGCGCTGAAGGAAACGGAACTGATTCAGCCAACAAAAAAACAGACCCGGGAAAACAAGAAAAAAAGCGCTTCAAAGATTTTGCGTTCTGATTCGCCGGCCATTGTTTTTGGCAGACCAAAACAGCCGGCCTTAAGATTGGGCATTGTAGTTGCTTTAGCATTTTTTGTCTTAGCGTCCTCCCTCGCTTTTGGCCAAGGAGGCATTCAAGGAGTTGTTAACGATGTTAAGACCGCATTTACGGACTTGGGGCAAAAATCAAAATTAGTTCTTGATTCAATCGCAGATGACTTAAAGAATGGCGGAGTGGCTGGGATTGGTTTAGTGCTGGATTTTTCACTCCCTTTAGTTTCCGATGAGACCGGAGGTGGGAGCGCTTTAGCGGGAGCAACCTATAGAACCACTGTCTGGCAGGAAACCGCTCATGTTTTTAGTTCGTATTTTGAGTGGCTTGGCGACAAGTTAGGGGGGATTTTCGTGGCTCGGCCCAAAACCGTTTCCTGGGGGGAGGATAATAACAGGATATCAATCATTGAAGCAAAAATTGATTCCATAAGTCAATTTTTAGAACAAGGCAACTATACCGGAGATTCCATTGCCTCCTTAAGAGAAGATATTGATTACCTGAAAGAACACGGAGTAATTACAAAGGAGGTTATTAAAGAAATTCAGCAGATTACCCAGGTTCTTCCTAAACAAATTATTGAAACCCAGACCACTATTGATTTTGCTACCACTCAAGAGCTGAAAGAGTTAAAAACTCAATTAGCCCTTATTCAGGAATGGGAATCAGAGATAGGCGAGAAAATTCAGTCATATCCCGCGGGCCAAGTCTCTCATTCTTCCGCACCCGTATATATTGCCAGCCAGGGATTGCAGGTCGGAGGGAACGCGACCTTTGCGTCTCTCGGAATTTCGGGTTCTGGCTCTGCCACCAACTTTTCAGTCGGGGAGAATATGCAAATAGGGACATTGGCAAGCGATGATTTATTGGTTTATGCCACTTCAAATTTTGAATCCCCAGTAACTGTTAATAATTATTTTTATGTCGGCTCTGACAATGAGCTTATTATCGATTCATCGGGGAATATTTCCACTGCCGGCACAATAACTTCTGCCGGAGATATCATCGCTTCTGGAAACCTTTCCACGGTGGATATCACGGCCCAAGATTTAGTTCTTACCGGCAATATCACCGTGGCTGGTTCGCAAACATATTCCGGAGCCACTTCTATTACTGCTTCCTCCACCGGCACAAGCTCCGCTTTAACTGTTAATCAAACAGGAACAGGCAGAATAGCTTCTTTCCAGCAGGGAGGAAATGACAAAGTGGTGATAGACAATTCTGGTTATCTCGGGATAGGCACTACCACTCCCTCCACAGAACTTTATGTAATTGGAACAGCGACTCTGCAGACCGCAGTCGTTGATTCCCTTACGGCAACTGCGACGAGTTTCAGCACGCTTTCTGTTTCTGGAACATCAACCTTTAACGGCGTCTCTTATATCTGGCCCTCCACTGACGGAACAAGCACTTATGCTTTAATAACAGACGGGGGAGGCAATCTTTCGTGGGGACAGACAGGGGTCAATGACGCGGAATATGTTGTTCTAACTGCAAATTCAGCCCTCACTGACGAGAGGGTGCTGACAGGAACAGCAGACCAGATTATTCTTACGGATAATGGGGCTAATAATACAATTGTGTTGTCTCTTCCTCAAAACATTGCCACCACTTCTTCTCCCACTTTTGCGGGATTGACTTTGACTAACCCATTGACGAACGCCAACGGCGGGACGGGGCAGGACACCTCTGCTTGGACTGGACTTTTGCGGTTAACGAGCGGGACTTGGGGAACTACGACAATAGATATTTCTGGAGATACTAATCTCGCTGCCGCGGGAACTCTTCTTCAATTGGTCGGAGATACCCTTTCTATCAAGGAAGGGACCCTGACAACCACCAAGGGTTGTAAATATGTTTCAGGGACAGGAATTGTCTGCGACCAGGATTATATCCTTCTAACCAATTTATCATCTACTGCCACTGGGCTTACTTATAGCAACACTACAGGCGTCTTTTCTTTAACTACAAACTATGAGATTCCGCTCACTGCTTCCACCACTCAATGGGACACGGCCTATGGCTGGGGGGATTGGAACGGGAACATTGATATTTCTGACGACACCAATGCCACCACTTCCGGAACCTTAATGACTCTGACCGGAGATACCTTTTCCATAGCCGAAGGCACCCTGACTAATGGCAAGCTCTGCACCTTTGTCACTGGCACAGGCATTGTTTGTGATTACACTGATGTTGATACCCAGTTATCCAGCGAACAGGTTCAAGACATTGTCGGAGCCATGACCACGGGCAATACCCAAA
>JAHITK010000019.1 GCA_018817645.1 Patescibacteria group bacterium
GTCTGGTCGGTCGGGAAGTTCGTGGGACTGATGCTGTCGTTTACCCAATCGTACCTCCCTGCCTTGATCTGCTTTCCTGTCTTGCCGTACTTGACGGTAAGAGGGAGGGATTTGATGGAGGGAGGAGGGGTGGAGGGAGAGAGAGTGGCGGAGACAGGCGGATGAAGAGCTTGCCCAATCCTCTTATGAAGTTCCTTAAGATGCCCGTGGTTCCAGTAGCGCGCCTCTTCCTCAGAAAGATCATCAGGGACTCCTTGCGCCATGTTGCCGATCAGAGTCCTTTGTGTCCTTAAGGATAGGGGTGTTCGAGATTCGTTCATCTCGGGTGTTCCTCCTTTTGCGTAAGCTCGCCAGCAAATTTACTTCGGTCCTTTTGGACTTCTTTTAAAGTATCATAAATTCAAAAAAAAGTCAATGGTTGACAAAGGAAATTCTTGGTGTAAAATAAAAACATTGATTTCGGAATTAAAATCGCAGCAATGGAAAAAGAAAAGAAAAGAAAAGCTCAAAAAGAGCTGTCTTTGGATAAAAATTTAAAACAACTGCAAGAGGAAAGAGACAAGTATTTGGCGGGTTGGCAAAGAAGCCAGGCGGATTTTTTGAATTACAAGAAGGAAGAAGGAGAGAGATTCCATAAGGTATTTGATTACAGAAAGGAACAATGGATTTTGGAATTATTGGATATCCTCAATCTGTTTGACCAGGCGGAGAAAGGAATTAGGCAAAAAGAGGGGTCATCTTCTGTGCTTGAGGGATTCCGGCAGATTAAGAAATATTTTGCGGATTTTTTGACAAAACACGGAGTAGAGGAGATAATCAGCGAGCCAGGCCGGAAGTTTAATCCGCATTTTGAGGAAGTGGTGGAAACGGTTGAAGGCGAGGAAGAGGGGATAATCGCAGAAGTGGTCCGCAAGGGCTATCAAATCAGGGGAAAGGTTATTCGGCCGGCGAAAGTTAAAGTTACAAAAATAATAAACAAAAATTCGAATAATAATTAATCTTTTAAAGTCCTATGTCTAAAATTTTAGGAATTGATCTTGGAACAACTAATTCAGCCATGGCCGTTGTCATCAATGGCGAGCCGGAGATTGTGGAAAACAAAGAAGGGGCAAGAACCACGCCCTCCATTGTTACCATTACTAAAAACAACGAGAGAATGGTTGGGATTCTGGCCAAGCGCCAGCAAATTACCAATCCGGAAAACACGATTTATTCTGTTAAAAGATTGATGGGAAGAAAATTCAGTGACCCGGCGGTACAGAAGGATATGAAACTTCTGCCTTATGAAATGAAGGAAAGCCAGGATTCGGGAGTAGAAATTAAGATGGGAGACAAGTGGTATCGCCCTTTTGAGATTTCGGCGATGATTTTGCAGAAATTGAAAAATGACGCGGAAGACCGCCTCGGGGAAAGGATAGAGGAAGCCATTATCACCTGTCCTGCCTATTTTGACGATTCGCAGAGAAAGGCGACAAAAGTGGCGGGCGAGATTGCCGGGTTTAAGGTTAGGAGAGTTATCAATGAGCCCACGGCCGCTGCTTTAGCTTATGGTCTGACCAAAAAAACCGAACAGCAAATCGTGGTTTATGATTTCGGCGGCGGAACTTTTGATATTTCCATTTTAGACATCGGCGGAGATACGGTAGAGGTTAAGGCCACTAACGGCGACACTCATTTGGGCGGAGACGATTTTGACCAGAAAATCATTGACTGGCTGGTTAATCAATTTAAAAAAGACCAGGGCATAGATTTGTCTAAAGACAAGTTGGCTCTTCAGCGATTGAAGGAAGCAGGGGAGAAAGCAAAAATTGAGCTTTCCACCGCTTTGGAGAGCGATATAAATCTTCCGTTCATCACCTCCGACGCTTCCGGTCCGAAACATCTTAATTACAAGCTGTCCCGCGCCCAGCTTGAAGATATGGTCAAGGATTATATTGATACTTCAATAGAGCTTGTAAAGAAAACCCTGAAAGACGCCAAGCTTGAAACCAAAGACATTGAAGAAATTGTTTTGGTCGGCGGGCAGACCAGAACGCCCCGGATTCAGGAGGAAATAAAGAAAATGTTCGGCAAAGAACCGAGAAAAGACATTAATCCCGACGAAGTGGTAGCGGTTGGCGCCGCAGTGCAAGGAGGCATCTTACAAGGCGAGATGAAAGATGTTTTGCTTTTGGACGTTACTCCTTTGTCCTTGGGCATAGAGACCCTGGGAGGCGTCAATACCATTCTTATTTCTAAGAATACCACTATTCCAACATCAAAAACGCAGGTATTTTCCACCGCGGCCGACAATCAGCCGTCAGTGGAAATAAAAGTTCTTCAGGGGGAAAGGCCAATGGCGAATGACAATAAATCACTGGGGAGATTCATATTGGACGGAATCCCGCCGGCTCCCCGGGGAGTTCCGCAGATAGAGGTCTCTTTTGAGATTGACGCCAACGGCATTCTCCAAGTTTCCGCCACTGACAAGGCAACTAACAAAAAGCAATCCATCAGGATTGAGGGCTCCTGCGGGGCCTCTAATGAGGAGGTTGAAAGAATGAAGAAAGAAGCGGAAGCGCACGCGGAAGAAGATAAGAAAAAAAAGGATCTGATAGAATCAAAGAATCAGGCGGAGGCGCTGATTTACAGCTGTGAGCGAACCTTGAAAGATGCTAAGGATAAAATTCCTTCCGATGCTGTTAAAGAAATAGAGGGCAAGATTTCGGAATTGAAGAAAGCAAAAGATAGTGATAATATAGAGGAGATAAAACAAAAGAGCGATGAGCTCTCAAGCGCTATCCAGAAAATTGGAGCGGACTTGTATAAAAATCAGCCAGGGCAAGCAGGGGAAAAACAGCCAGAGACAGGGAAGGATGACAAGGATAGGCCAGAGGAGGGAGAAACCACAGAGAAGTAAAAATCCAAAGCTCAAATGTCAAATCAAGCTCAAAATCCAAAATCCAAATTAAAACCAAAAACTTTTAATTTTTGTACTGTAGTTTTGGCTTTTTGTTTTGGGTTTTGGGGTTTGATTGGTCATTGGGATTTGATTTGACA
>JAHITK010000020.1 GCA_018817645.1 Patescibacteria group bacterium
GACAGAAAACTGATTTTTGATTTTCAAAAGCCCTTTGATTTAATCCCGAAATATACGGAAAAATGCGAGCGAAGCCCCGCCGCAGGCGGGGCGAGCGAGCAAACAAACTGCCCGCAAAATCCGTCAAGTCTTGTCTGGTCGGGGTGCTGGGAATTGAACCCAGTCTGCGTACTCCCAAAGCACGAGTACTACCGGTATACGACACCCCGAAAATTTTGGCGGGCAAGAAGGATTCGTGCTGCCGTTGCACTACAACGCTATTGTAGTAGAAAATTTGTGTTTTGTATAGAGTATAAACCACAGAAAACGGTTGACACGGCGATATATTGATTTTATTATAAACATAGTCCCCAATGCTTATGCATTGGCTTTAAAAGGAGGTGTAGGGCAGATGAAAGATCAAGGACAGGGTAGTTTCTTCCTCGCCCTAGTGTTGCTTGCGGGCATGCTGGCAAATCTGTATGTTGCTTCCAGAGCGTGGGGGTTCGTTTTTATGAGAACATTCCCGCCGACCTGGGTAGATGTCCCCAGAATTACTGGTCGAGCCATCTATCTTTGGCCAGGCACCTTTTTGACTATCGGGCTGGCCTTCTTCTCGGCAAAGTTGTGCCTTAAGTCATTCCGAGTCAGGGACGAGTAATCGGCCCGGAAAGCCCGAAGATCTCGCGGGAGACGCATAATGCGTCTCCCGCTTCATCATTTTTATCCATTTTGATGGATTGTGAAGAGCGATGTTCCTTGATTTTTTTAAATATGTTAAAATATACCAATATATAAACGCGCCCGATGGATAATAAATTTTTTCAACTTAACATCTTCGCCCAGTGCAAAAAATATCAGGTCCCGCTATGGCAATGCCCCCAGTTTCTTTTCGTGGTTATGGGCATAATCATTATTATCGCAAGTGTTTCCTTTTATGCGATAGGCGAAAGATACGTGTCAGACCCCAGAATAGTGGCCTTGGTCGTGATGCTGGTCTCTATAGTTCTGCTTGTCATCGCTTTCACCATTACCCGCAGTTTTGAGGATTTGGCGGAAGCCAACAGGATGAAAGCGGAATTTGTTAATATCGTTTCCCATCAATTAAGAGCGCCTTTGACCAATTTAAGGTGGGCGACTCAATTCCTGTTGTCAGAAGAGTTCTCGGCAGTGGCCAAGACGCTGGCAACGGGAAAAGAATCAGAGTATTTTGATATTATAAGAGAAAATTCCTCCCGAATGGAGCAGTTGATTGATGACTTACTCACCATCACCCGTTTGAAAGAAGACAAAGTTGACAGCAAGAAAACAAAATTTTCTTTAGCCGGTCTCGCTAAAGGGGTTATGGAAGAATACCGGGCGCTGATATCGGCCTCCAACCTCTCGATAGCATTGAAAGAGGAGGAAAATACGCCCTTGGTTTTTTCCAGTTATCCCTTAATAAAGATAGTGATTGAAAATCTTTTAGGCAATGCTATCAATTACAGCAAGGGCGGGGGCAAAATAACGATTGAAATTAAGGCATTGCCCAAGAAGGTTCAATTTAAGATAATAGATGAAGGCATTGGAATTCCCGCTGACGACCAAAAATATATTTTTGAAAAGTTTTTTCGCGCTAAGAATGCCGTTCAAGCAGCGGTTTATGGAACAGGATTGGGGCTTTTTATCGTGAAACTGATTCTTGACGAGATGAAAGGGAGGATTTGGTTTAAATCCCAACAGGACAAGGGAACAACCTTTTACTTTACTTTGTCGACAAGGTAGGGATAATCATTAATCACTTGCCCGCCCGGGGCGGGTTAATCAATCAATAATAATTAACCATTACCACTATGAGCAAAATTTTACTTATAGAAGATGAGGCGGCTCTGCAAAAGACCTTAGGCGAATCGTTAAGGGCGAAAAAATTTGAGGTGCAGTCAGCGCTGGATGGCGAAGCAGGCCTCCGCTTGGCAAAAAGCGGAAAACCGGACTTGATTCTTTTGGACCTGATTTTGCCCAAGAAACACGGATTAGAGGTTTTGGAGGAATTGCGGAAAGACGAAGCCACCTCAAATATTCCGGTGATAATTCTGACCAATCTGGAGAATGTCGGAGAGGTGGAAAAAGCGATTGAGTTCGGAGCCACCACTTATCTGGTGAAAGCGAATTACAGTTTGAACGAGGTTATCGAAAAAGTTGAGCAAGCCCTGGCAAAAAAGGCATAGGCCAACAAGGCATAATTAATTTTTTACCCCGTTTTTTCTATGAAAATTGATGTTAAAAGATTAAAAACATTTATCTTGGATGCTGATTTGGTCACCGAAGCGCAATTTAAGAAGGTAGAGCAGATCGCCAAAGCCAATAATCAGCCGATGGAAGATGTTCTGGTTTCTCATAACTTCATTTCCCCGGACGATTTGGCTCGGCTTAAGGCCTATATTCTTGGGATACCATTTATCAGCTTGGAACAAATGATAGTTCCAAGCGATGTTTTAGAAATTATTCCCGAACCAATCGCCTATTCCAATAACATAGTTGCTTTCAGAAAAAACAAGAAGAATTTAGAGGTGGCAATGATTGACCCGGATGATTTGCAGACCATTGAATTCATCAAAAAGAAGTCCGACCTGAAAATACTTCCTCGCTTGACTTCGCCGGAGGGAATCAAGAACGTTTTGGCCCAGTATCGAAAAACCCTAAAGGCGGAATTTCAGGATCTTATCAGAAAAGACGCGAGCGGCGTAAAAATGATTCCCATAAAAAAGCAATTCGGGGACAAAGAAGGACAAAATCTTAAAAAAGTAGCCGAAGAACTGCCGGTGATAAGAATCGTTGATACTCTTTTAAGGCATGCGGTTTTAGACAGAGCTTCAGATATCCATATTGAGCCAACGGAAAAAGAAGTTTTGGTTCGCTACCGGATTGACGGTATTTTACATGACGCAATGACTCTGCCCAAACAAGTTTCTCCGGGCATTGTGGCGAGAATCAAGGTGCTTTCCAATCTTAAATTAGATGAGCATCGGCTGCCCCAAGACGGGCGTTTTAAATTCAAAAGCAACGAAGACAAATATTCAGTAAGAGTTTCGGTGCTTCCTGTTTTGACCGGAGAAAAAGTGGTAATGCGCCTTTTGGCGGAAGGAGCGAAAGGGTATTCCCTGGAAGAATTAGGCCTTAAAGGCGAGGCCTTGGAATATATTCACTCCGCCATCAAGAGGCCGACCGGCATGATTTTAGTAACCGGGCCGACCGGCTCCGGAAAGACCACTACTCTATACTCAATCTTGGAGATGTTGAATACTCCGGAAATCAATATCTGCACCGTGGAAGACCCGATTGAGTACCGCATACCGAGAGTTAATCAGACTCAGGTTCTGCCGAAAATAGGACTGACTTTCTCCAGCGGGTTAAGATCTTTATTGAGACAAGACCCGGATATCATAATGGTCGGCGAAATTCGCGACACGGAAACCGCCTCTTTAGCCATCAATGCCGCGCTCACCGGACATTTGGTTTTATCGACCCTCCACACGAATGACGCGGCCGGCGCCATCCCAAGATTGATAGATATGAAAATAGAGCCGTTTCTGATCGCTTCTACTCTTAATGTTGTTCTGGCTCAGCGTTTGGTCAGGAGATTATGCGATTCTAAAGAAGAATACACCCCGAGTCAGGTAGTTATAAAAAGCTTGTCCAAACAATGCGATTGTTCAAGATTATTGAAAGCCCTGAAAGAAGACAAAATAATAAAACCAAGTGAGAAAATTACAGATGTTAATTTTTATCATCACAAAAAGAGCAAATCCTGTCCGGAAGGATATAAAGGCAGGAGCGGCATTTTCGAGGTCTTGCCTGTTACCGAGTCAATTAAGAAATTGATTGATGAGGGCGTTTTTTCTGAAAAGATAAAGAACCAAGCCGTTAAAGAAGGAATGAGAACTATGGTGGAGGATGGTTTGGTTAAGGCCGCCCAGGGCATCACTACCGCAGAAGAGGTGCTAAGAGTAATAATGGAATAAAATGGAAAATCCAAAATCCAAAATCCAAAATCCAAAGCTCAAATGTCAAATCAAGCTCAAAATCCAAAATCCAAATTAAAACCAAAAACTTTTAATTTTTGTACTGTAGTTTTGGCTTTTTGTTTTGGGTTTTGGGGTTTGATTGGTCATTGGGATTTGATTTGACA
>JAHITK010000021.1 GCA_018817645.1 Patescibacteria group bacterium
ATAGCTTCCAGAGCTTGCCGGAGCAGTTAGGGTCAGCGAGGTTCCGGAAACAATGGATGATTTTGTATAGTTTGTGGTGCCGCTGTAGGTAGATGGATTGCCGGTGATAGAGATTCCTGTTGTGCCTGAAGAATTGACTGTGAGAGTGTAGGTGGTGGGAGGTAGCGCTAAATGCCCTTTAATAACTTTTGCATTGGTGGCCGATTTGGCAATAATGCCCCCTACGGTAATGTGTTTGCCGTCATTGAAAACTAATCTGGAATTAGCGTTAATTTGAACCGTAACGCCTGACCCGATAGTAAAGTTCCCTCCTTCCACTCCATCGTCCCCGCTAATCTCACATAATGAACTGCCTCCCAACGATGATTGGCTTACAGTATAATTTACATTTGTGGTCCCAGTTGGAATACATCTTGGCGTTATCCCGCTTCCGGAAACATCTCTGCTCGCTCCGGCTGCACCGGAGAATTCAGCGGTATCGCTGAAACTTCCAATGCTTGTCGGGCTGAATCTAATCGTAGCGGGCTGGCTCGCTCCGGCGCCTAAACTGTATGAACAACCGCTTACGCACGAAAACGGCGCCACTAATCCGCTTACAGAGCCGGATAATGCTCCGCCACCGGTATTCCGAACAGTAAAAGATATATCCCTTGTTCCGTATAAGCTTACGCTCCCAAAATCTTGAGCACTTGTGGGCGTAACAGAAATTACTGGATTGAGCGGAGCAATAACCACAGTTAATTTCGGCGCACGACTAACACCCGCCTCGCTGGTGTCAATATATGTCCATTCCTCCATGTGTTGATAAACAGATGGAGTTCTAGGCGCGTTTCCATTTATATCCCTAGAGCTTCTCACGGCAAATTTTGTAATGCCGCCCTTATTAATCCAGCTTATCCCAGTTGAATTTAATTGAACATTATAATACATACCAGCACTGGAAGGATTGACGCTACCACCATTTCCGGAATAATTGTTCTTATTATAATCTGCCCATCCAAGAGGATCATGAGGATAAACAGGCTGACCATTTTGGACCACTACCTCAAAATCACTGCTCGTTTCCCTTGTCCCCCACATGCGCAAAGAAAGAATAGCGCTGGTTATATTGGCACCTGAAGGAATGGCTGAAGTATTAAAATAAAAATAATTCCTAAAAATCTGATACTCAACCCCGGTATAGACATCCCTGTATGCTTCCTGCCCCAAAATAGTAGAAGAGTTAGCGGTATTCTTTTCGCGATAAAACCCGCTTGAACCGTCCGTAGAATTGCGGGCAGTGCTGTACGAATTTGCATATACACCTATATAGCCGTCAGAAGCGGAAGCGCTGAATGAATCATCTACGATAACAGGAAATTCTGCCAAATTAAAATCAGGGGATTTTAATATTTTCCTGTCTTCTTCCACCCTGAAGTTCTCTAAAGGATTCATCGCAGCATCAACTGCATATGGGGCGCTGGCCCTTAGATTGCCGGATATGTTTGATTTTATTTCTACATCTCCCTCTGGGGCTGATTCAAAAACATAAAGCTCAAGAACACCTCCTTCTATCAATCTTAATCTTCTCTTGCATATTCCATAATCCCATTCCAGAATGTTATTGCTGTAATTTTCATTCTGCGGGTCTTTTCCAAGCAAGGTCGGGGTATCTGAATAAGGCCTGACCTCTTCGCCGTTAAGGAAGACCTGCGGATTCCAAATAGCGGAATCCTCTTTTTTGATTGTCTCGGAGATGTCGTAAGGGGTACTTACTGTGGTGCGCGCGCCATCAACAGAAACAGCGAAAAAATTATGTCCGGCCTCGAATAAGCCGTCTCCTTTTTTGAACCAAACGGCCTCAATTTCTGCTCCATCCGGCGTTGTCTGCGATATGCTTGAAATTTCCGCCCTCAATTCCCCTTCTCCGAGATTTTCCACTAAAGTAAAGGAATTCAAATACTTCTTTGTTCCCGGAACCGTTTCGGATAATTCTTGATAAAACTTCATTATATCCTCTTGAGTAAGAACCTTTTCGGTCGGCTTAATTTCTTTTTCTTTTTCGGATTTGAACTGAAAGACGAAGAAAAAAGCAAAAGCAATGACTATTATTAATAAGGTCAGCGGCAGAAAAATTTTTATATTTATTTTTGGCATATCTTTTATTTTAAAAATTATGGAGCCGAGTGCCAAAAAAGTGCCATTTGGTTTTTCTGGCCTGATTTTAATAAATATTCAAAAGTAACAGGGTAAGATATTCCCGGTTCTAAATTTTGAGGACTCCAACTTATCTTATAATGCGCAAGATTTCTTTCTTTATCCTCAAAAAAACGAACAAAATTTAAAATTTTAAATCCATTTCCGTCTCGGACCGAGGCCACAACAGAATCAATCTCGTCCGGATTTTTCAAAACAAGAATTATTATCTGTTCTTCTCCCTCTCTTAATTCAAAAGGGTCAAAAGTTATTTCCGTAAAATCCCCGGCTTCGTTACCTGAAATGCTGAAAGTATCAGACCTGTCTGATGGGATATAGGGACTGCTCTCATCAATCACAGAATTAGCTTGCCTTCCGCACATCATCCACCATCCTTCAATGTCTCCCCACCACCAAAAACCCAAAACAATCACCAAAAGCAAAATGATTATGATAGACGAAAATGTTTTGTCCATTTTATCGTTTTATTTCCTCAACTGGTCAATGTCTATAAAATACTGAACGCCCTGGTCGCTGTATAAATTACCCTGGTCGTTTGCGTGGTCCAGGCGGGTAGCAATTAAGCGATAAGAAAACCTTGTATTTTCTTGACCCTGCGCCAATTTAACGATAAACCTTGAGCCATCAATATAAGCGTAAAGAGAGGCATTGTCTTGAGGAGACACAAATGGAATAATGCTTTCTTGATAAGCGGTCTGCCAAAATAGCCACAAATCAGAACCTTCCGGCTGACCCGCCAAGTCAATCTCTAATTTGCCTCCGGTTAATTGCGCCTCGCCCACTACTTCTATTTTCTGACCGATGGAATCAGGCATATAGGTAACATATTTTTTGCCGTCAATCCCGAAGACCGGGTCAATCTCGGTGACATTGGCTATTTTATGATTGCCCATATCCAGTATTCCGTTAACAAAAGCATTTCCATTAACATAAAGTTTATTGGAGCCCGGATTGCTCGTCCCGATGCCGACCCCTGTGCCATTGTCAAAAATCTGCGAGTTGCCGAGAGTAGTGCCCGCGGTCCACTTGGAAATATAATTGGCTGTTCCTGAACCGGAAAGAGTGCCTCCGCTCGGCATATTGACGCAATCCCAATTATCAGCGCCGATTTTCTGCAGTATCTGATTATTGGAACAAGTAGCGCCATCTGGCATTAACTCGCCATTGAAGACAATATCGTCATTAGCAGTGATGTCTGTGGTTGCCGTTAAAGCGCCTTCAAAATATGAATTACCAGTGGCCTTTATGCCGGAACTGCCGATTGTTAAACCATAGCTCGGGTCAATGCCGCTGGTAAAAGCGCCCAATTTCCCAACCTTGTACTGGCTGTCGCTTCCAGTATTGAGTGGCACTGCCACATTGCCTCCCGGAGGGGCGGTGGTGGGCTCGGTCCAAGCAAAGATATAAAAAGCGCTTACCAATAAAAGCACTAAAATAGCGAAACTCAAAGACACAATCTTTGGGGAGATTTGGTTCTCTTTTTTCATAGGATTATATTAATTTGCTTAATTAATTAATGATACCACAAAAATAAATCACGACGCAATACGATTACTGACAATACGGTTGTGGAAAACTTTAAAAAGAACTTACCGGATAAAAGGTCCTCCTATGCAGTTTGCAGGGCCGGTGTTTTTTAAGGGCTTTCCGGTGAAATGTTGTCGGATATCCTTTGTGCTTCGCAAAATTATATTCCGGATAAAGCTTATGGTATTTTCTCATCAGCCCGTCTCTCTCCACTTTGGCTATAATGGAAGCGCAGGCGCAGGAAAAAATCTTCCCGTCTGCTTTGATAATCGGCATTTCTCTGAATACCGAGTCAATCCCCTGATTGCCGTCCATAATCACAATGGTTTTATGGGTCGGGAATCGCTTGCCGAGCTTCTTCTCTAAATTAGCGATTGCCCTTCGGCTAGCCAACTTGGTCGCCTGCAAAATATTTATCCGGTCAATCACTTTTGCCGAGACCAATCCCCTGCCCCATTGGATTCCGGGAAACGCTTTTAGAACTTTGCGGATTTCTTCCCGTTTTTTCGGACTCAATTTCTTAGAATCATCAACCTCTCTTAGAAGATATTTCCGATTATCTACATATTCGTATTTGGATTTGGATTTGGATTTTGGATTTGGACATTGATTTGACATTTGCCTGCCCGCCGCAGCCTTGGCGGAGGCGGGGATTTTGACATTTGGATTTTGCCAGACGGTTATCGCAACGGCGATTACGGGTCCGGCGAGCGAGCCCCTTCCTGCTTCATCTATCCCGATGATAAAATCAAATCCCCTGCTTTTTAGCTTGTTTTCCAGTTTTAAATTGAATTTCATTATTTTTAATTAAGAGGCCCGTCCTCATTACGAGGACGGGCCTCGTGGGAGTCCTCGTGGGAATTCGCGAGAAAACATTATTTTATCATAGCATAAAGTTTCCCCTTTTTGCTTGTATTCAAAAAATCTTATACAATATACTAATATGTTATCGTTATGTTCTGACCCATGGAGCAACTTCTGCAACGATTCGCCGCACAAGAGATATTTCAAGAGTTAAGAAACGCTGAACGAGAAAACCGGACCGCAGATTTTTCCAACAAACTTCTGCCGGAGTTTTCTTTTTCCGGAAGAGAAATAAGCACCGGCATAAATTTTAAGGGGTCAACCATCCAAGGCGCCCTGCATTTGGACGAGTGCATCATTAAAGGAGACGTTAATTTGGAGCAGGCGTTAATTTACGCCACTTTATACCTTTCAAAAACCGAGATTCAGGGAGAATTCTTTGCCAATCAAATAAGAATTCGCGGGGTGTTGAATATGGTTGCCTCAACTTTCAAGAAAAATATATATATGAAAGAATCATCCGTTAAAGGTTTTTTAGGATTAAACAAGGTACAAATTGAAGGCAACTTGGATATAAGCAAATCCGTTATAAAGGACATAGTCACAAAAACGGGCACGATTAGAGGAGATGTTTACCTCCGCGATGCTAAAGTCGGCGGTTCGGTAATAGCGGGAGAGATTATCTCAGAAGGGCTCGGAAATTTTGAAAAGACAAGCATTGGCCAAAATCTTGACCTCAAAAATTCAAAATTCAAAGAAGTGGTGATATTGAGCGGAACAATCGTGGAAGGAGAAATTGAGGCCCAAAATCTGCAATGCAAGAGTTTAATCGCCCATGTCGCCTAATTAAAAATCCAAAATCCAAAGCTCAAATGTCAAATCAAGCTCAAAATCCAAAATCCAAATTGAAGAAATGTATTCTTTTGACATTTGTCATTTGGACTTGCCTGTCCTGAACCTGTTGAAGGGATTTGACATTTGGATTTTGACA
>JAHITK010000022.1 GCA_018817645.1 Patescibacteria group bacterium
AGGTCGTCTCCGTACGCGGAGCGAACCGGGAATCCCGGTCTGCCTTGCCAACCCCTCCGGCAGGCCTGGAGCATCTCGTTCATTGTCGGTCCTTGTGGCCTGACAAGCATCCGCTCAAAGCTCCTTTTGTCTCCGGGCACTGCCGCTCCTGATAGGTCAAAAGTTCTGCCAAAGACCTTGTTCAGGAACATTGCCCATTCTCCAAGGTAAGAATCTGCGGAGGGGAAGGGATTGAGGCGGTTACTGAAAAGTTCCATCTCCCGCAACACCTCCCCCATCTCTCCTTTCCTGATCCGGGCACCCACTCCGTTGAAGTAGTTGCCCAGCATGCCGAACAACTTCTCTGCCGACACGCCGTCGATCATGTTTTCAGGCATGACCAACACCTCCTATTATTTGGATGTCTAAATTATATCATAAATACTAACTGGTGTCAAATAAATATACTATTGGGTATATTGGTAACGCTAATTTAGGCATACATGAGATATTACCCGCCTGCTTAATCTTTTGCCGGTATTCTTGCCTGAATATTTAACAATGATATAATATACCAATGAAGGGTTTTTTATTCCAAATCATAGCCGGAATGCTCGGCGTTTATCTGGCGTCCGAATTTATCGCCGGGGTCCAATTTGCCGGCACCCGCAAAATTTTTCTTTTAATCGGGTTAATCTTCGGCGTAATCAACTACTTTATCAAACCGATTCTGAATTTCTTCCTTTTCCCGGTCCGACTATTGACTTTTGGTTTGATTGGGTTAGTAATAAATATTGCGATTGTCTGGTTTGTTTCGTTTGTTCTGTTTCCGAACAATTTCCAGATATCAGGCATCGTTCCGTTAGCAACCGCTACTTTAATCATCTGGGCTTCAAGCTTTTTCTTTTATCTGCTTGCGAAGCGCAGCTGGCGAAAACAAAGATATGACGATTAACATACTCGCTATTCTCCAAATTGTCGTTTCGGTCTTTTTGGTAACCGGGGTTCTGCTCCAGCAAAGGGGCTCGGCCATCGGGTCCGCTTTCGGACAGGAAGGGGGCGCATTTTACGGCTCCCGAAGAGGAATGGAGAAAAAAATATTTTGGGCGACAGTCACCTTGGGCGCCCTGTTTGTCATCTTAGCCATTCTAAACCTAATCTTTTAGTTTTAAAACGATTCATATCAACCCTAAAATTAAAAAGGGATTGAGCGCTATCAAGCCGAAGCTGAATATCCAGCCAATCAAGAACAAACTGAAGCCGGGCCTCAGCCGGGTTTTTAATCTGTTCAGAGTCCTGCCAAGAGTGCTTAACAAGAAAGAAAAAATATTTTTCCTGGTATTTTTTACCGCCTTTCTCGCCTCCGGCATCTATCTTATGGTTTCCTCTTATTTAGGCGGCACGATGGTCGCGCCGGCCAACGGCGGAATTCTTCGGGAGGGAATTTTGGGTCAGCCGAGATTTATAAACCCGATTTACGCCGCTTCCAATGATGTGGACCGGGACCTGGTGAACTTAATTTATTCCGGACTTTTCAAATATGACAGCGCCGGAGAAATCGTCCCCGACCTGGTAAGGGAATATTCCATTGAAAATGACGGCAAGCTTTACAACCTTACTCTGAAAGAAAACATTGTTTTCCACGACGGAGAACCGCTTACGGCCGATGATGTAATTTTTACCATCAAAACGATTCAGAGTCCCGATTTTAAAAGCCCCATCCAAGCCAAATGGCTTGATGTAAAAGCGGAAAAGGTTTCCCAATACCAAATAACCATCACTCTTAAAAACGCTTACCCCGCCTTTCTGGAGACCCTTTGTTTGAGAATAATGCCGAGCCATATCTGGTCAGAAGTTTCCGCGGAAAATTTCCCTCTTTCTTCGTATAATTTCAAGCCAATCGGCTCGGGTCCGTTCCAATTGCAAAACATAACCCAGGACAAAGGAGGAAGAATTACCTCAATTAACTTAACCAAATTCCCAGATTATTACGGCCAACTGCCGCATATCAACCAGATTAATTTCCTGTTTTTTGAGGAAGAAAAAGAACTCCTGCGGGCGGCGGAGAATAACATTATTGACGCTCTTTCTCTGCCTTCCGGGGATTATAAATCGGTCTACAATCTTAATGAATACTCTTTTGTCATCCCCCGATATTTTGCCCTTTTCTTTAATCCCACTAAAAGCGAATTTTTGACCCAAGACACAATCAGGCGCGCCTTGAATCTCGCTGTCAACAAACAGGAAATCAAGGAAAAAATATTGTCTAATAAAGGCGCTGTCATAGAATCCCCTTTCCTCTTAAACATATACAGCCCTAAAAGCACCTCTTCCCCGGGCGAATTCAATCTTGACGAAGCGAAAGAATTGTTAAACAAGGCCGGGTTTGTGGAGCAGGACGGAAAACTAATGAAAATCAAAAGCGCGGAAACAATGAATTTCGTGAGCAATTTGTCATCTGGCTCAAAGGGAAAAACCGTGGAATACCTCCAGCAATGTCTTGCTAAGTTCAGCGATATTTATCCTGACGGCGAAATCTCCGGTTTTTTCGGCGCCAAGACCAAAGAAGCGGTGATAAAATTCCAGGAAAAATACGCTGATGAGATTTTGAAGCCATCGGGGCTTTCTTCGGGCAACGGAGTAGTGGGGCCCAGCACCCGAGAGAAACTAAACGAGGTATGCGTTATCAGCCTGGCCGAGAATACTCCGTTTAAAATAAGAATTACCACGCCCGTTGACCCGATGCTCCAAAAAACAGCTGAGCTGTTAAAGGAACAATGGGCAAAAATCGGAATAGAAACAGAAATAAACGCGCTCTCAATCACCGAAATCAAGCAAACCGTGATAAAAGAGCGCGAATATGAAACCCTGCTGTTTGGCCAGGTGCTCGGCATCATCCCCGACCCGTACCCCTTCTGGCATTCCGGCCAAAGGATTTATCCGGGCCTGAATCTTGCGGATTATAAAAATACCAAGGTTGACAAATTATTGGAACAAACCAGAACAAGCTCTGACAAAAATGTTCTTATCGAGAAAATGGGAGAAGCGGAAAATTTACTAAGAGCAGACACGCCGGCGATTTTCCTGTTTAATCCCGACTTCATCTATCTTGCCTCCAGCGAGATTAAGGGAATTGAGACCCATATAATCTCTGACCCCTCCCAAAGATTCGCCGGAATTGCCGATTGGTATATCAAGACCAAAAGAGTTTTGAAATGAGAGACACATATAAATTCAAAAAGTTAAAGAAATTGTATGTCGGCTGGGTCCAAGAAGTGCCGGGAGCCAATACCCAAGGCAAAACTCTTAAAGAGACAAAAGAGAACCTTAAAGAGGCGCTTTCGTTAATTCTTGAAACTAAAAATGAAAAACGAATTTGATCTGACAAAACTGAATCCGGACATCCGCACCATCAAAGATATGGGCTCTGTTTTATGCGACAAAGAATGGCAAAAAACCGCCAATCCAAACACAGAATTATATTATATGTACCGAGGGCTGAAGGAAAAAAATAATTTAAGATATGATATTACGCTAATCTTTCCCATAATGCTGGGCAAAGAATTCAATAAAACCAAA
This sequence comes from Patescibacteria group bacterium, assembly GCA_018817645.1. Classification (GTDB taxonomy): domain Bacteria; phylum Patescibacteriota; class Minisyncoccia; order Minisyncoccales; family PEYH01; genus PEYH01. Next base: position 3,559 of record JAHITK010000022.1, read on the forward strand.
GGACATACTCATAAAAACGAATGCAGGGAAATATATATTGTATTGGAAAGCGAAGCAATCTTTCTCCTCCAAAAAGAAAAAGATGATATAATAGAAGATGTTTATGCGGTCAAGGCAAAACAAGGAGAAGTTTGTGTTGTTCCTCCTTTGTATAGCCATATTACAATCAATTCTACAACCAAGATATTAAAAACGGCCAATTGGGTTGACAGAAATATGGAAAGCAGTTATGAAGGAATCCAGCAAAGAAATGGCGCTTGCTATTTCTACACCACTCAGGGTTGGATTAAAAACGAAAACTACCAGAATGTCCCTGTTTTGAGATTTGAAAATCCCCAATCATCTCTTTCAAAAGAATTCTCTTTTTTATAAAAGAAACCGCCGCGAGAACCGAAGTTCTCGGGCGGAGGTAGTCGCGAGCGCAACACTGCGCCTAAATGCGCTGCGAATGAACGAGATGAGTGCCGAGATGACTGCAACTTGAGAATCATCTGGTTTTCTCCTGAACAGGAGCGAAATCCACTTTTGCGACCAGGGACAGGCCTTTTTTCCTTATCTGCACAATGCAGTTCGTTCCAATCTCCAGCGGGACTTCTTCACTCCTGAATTCGCGGCGAACCGCATTCCTCGCTCCCATATTCACGGGCGCGAGATAGAAGAATTGGGTCTCGCCACCCTTAGGCCCTGCTTGAACAACAAGGTATGTTTCTCCTTCAACCAAATTGCCAGACCGCGCTTTTCTTCTTGGAGGCGACGTAATAAGCAGAACGAGGCCTATTATCATCACCACTCCACCAATGGCTCCTACGAGCGTATGGGCGGTAGCGACGCTCATCCCGTTCATCCACTCTTCCAGTGGACATTCAGCACTAAGAATCGTGCCAAAAAGTCCTACCATAAAGAACACAAATGCCAAAAGCTGCATTCTTTCCTCCTTTTCCTCTTCCTTTTTTAATCACTAATCCGATATTCTCAACCCTACCACTTTTCAAAAATTTGTCAAGCCGAGGTGGCGAAACTGGCAGACGCGCTGGCTTCAGGAGTCAGTGCCCGCAAGGGCTTGAGGGTTCAACTCCCTCCCTCGGCACAAGCATCAATTTAAATCCAAAATCCAAAGCTCAAATGTCAAATCAAGCTCAAAATCCAAAATCCAAATTGAAGAAATGTATTCTTTTGACATTTGTCATTTGGACTTGCCTGTCCTGAACCTGTTGAAGGGATTTGACATTTGGATTTTGACA
>JAHITK010000023.1 GCA_018817645.1 Patescibacteria group bacterium
ATTAACAATGTTTTCCATAGTTTATACTTTTAAGATTAACTTTAGATTAACTTAAGTTTAGCCCATATAAAATCCTTGTCAAGCTCTCCAATCTCAAAATAAAAATTTTCTTATCCCCCTCGATCGCCCTAGCGCCATCCCGTCAATTTGGCCCTATATTCTAATTCTAGCGGGGTGCTCTAATTTTTAATGAAATTGGCCTCGAAAAACGTTGAAAATACAAGGATTCTCGGTCGCACATGCCTGTTGCCCTAATCGGTCTAGAACCTTGACGAATCAAGTCCCGTAAGGGTTTCTGGGATAATTTTTCAGGAAATATTCAACCCCTCTCGGTCGGATGTGTTTTAATATAAACATAACGCGTTATCTAAGCCATTTACTAATAAAATGATTTATATTGGTCGCGTATACTAGGCACAAGGAAAAAGTAATAGCCCAATAATTGTGGAAGACGTACTGGCTTATAGTAAAAACTACTATAACTATTATAGATCCAATTAGTATTTCTGATAATTTAGCCTGTTTATCCAAAATCGACTTAGTCGTGATTAGATTTATCCTCACAAAAAAAAGAAGTAAAAAGGCACTAATAATATTTACAGATGGAAAAATTATGACAAATCCTTTAGCTCTTGTTAACGCGTAGAATCCTGCGAAAAAGCCAACTAAAAAATTTATTATGACTGCAAATAATAGTATATAGCCCTTGCTCTTCCTGGGAATTATTTTGTTAGAGAAGACATAATAAAATGACATCACTAATCCAATTATAAAAAATATCATTATTCCAATCATTTCCAAATCAAAGTCCCGCAGGAAAAAATCAAAAAATTCTTCTAAAAATAAAGTGTTTAAAAAAAGAAGAAGTAAAAAAGTCAGACCTGTTAGAAATAAGACCACCTCTGTAAAGGTGGGAATTAGCCCTAATTTATAAAGCCATCCTTTTTTAATATTTGAATATGATTCCCTCTCGCTGATAATCGCCTGAATTTTTCCTGTCAGCTCTATATCTTTAATGTCTAAAAGCAATTCTGCCAATTGCTCATTGCTAATGCTATCTAAATATGTTTCTGTTTTCCTTTGAAACAAGGCCAATCTTCTACGATCTCTAATAGATAAATCCTTATAATGGAAGGGACCAAAATCAAAAACGGTTGGCTTCATATTGGCCCTGAATTTCTTATATTCCTCGAATAAACGCTTGATCTCCTCTCCCATTATTTATGAAATTATTTTTAGGATTGAGTTTCTGCCTGGATCGTTGGTGCACTCTCCACGCTCTCTTTAACATAAATCCTGCTTAATAAATAGAATATAACCACTCTAATAGTATATCCTATCAGTAGAAATGGTATCGGGAGAAAGATTATGCACCAAAAAACCCACCATAAAAATAGCAGGGCTGTTAAATATAATGTGGCTATATTTACTATTTTCTTTTTGTCTCTTATTATATATGCCCTCCTGATATATCGTGCGGAATAGATAATACCCACCCAAAAACCAAGCGCCGCGAATACTGTGGCGAGAATGTCGTCTAATGTTCCTTCGCCCACAAGAGGAGAAACAACGAAACTATAATATAAGTCCAAAAACAAGTGGCATTGCAAAACCAGCTGTTAGGTAAAAAGTAGCTGCCACATACCATGCAGAAATTTCTTTTTTGACCTTCATATTTTTATAGTTAATTATTATTAAATTTTATCAAAAAATTAACTCTTTGTCTATTTTATCCCCTCTCGGTCGCCTCGAACCGAGCACATGCCTGCTGTCTGTCTTGAACAAAATCCGAACTTTTTTCCGCGAAAATCCGAACGCTGATTTCTGAAAAATTACGCTCGGGCGGGCAAAAAGGAAGGGGGTTGGGGGAAAGGAATTTTTGCCCGCCCTCGCTTCCACTTCCGCCCGATTTGCGGGCGAGTCGCCGCTATTTTTTATTTTTATTTTTTTCTAAAAATTCTGAAATTTTCTTTTTTATCAAATTATGTAATTCTATTAAATCTTTTACCTCGTCCACATTATTTTTACCCAAAAAATCATCTAGATTTTTTATTAAACAATCTTCAAACTCTCTTTTTATTTTTCTTTTTTCTTCTTTTTGTTCTTCAACCTGAATCTGTTTACTTTTTATCCTTTGCTCAATTAAATTATCAAGTTTTTCTATTCGCGGAATTTTCTCTGTATCATTTATCTTATCCTCCGATTTTAATTTAAAATATTCCTTAATAGATTTTATATAAACCTCTTTTGGCAGTAGATCTTCCATTGTTTTGAAACTTTTGTTTATCTGGTCAACGGAAATAATTTCCTCTTCTAATTGAACTTTATTTTGAATATTAGCAATTTTTGCAGACTTGCCCGGTTGATCAAAATCATAAACACTTATACAAAATAAGCCGGAGTTTTTATATAATTTTGCATGTTTAGCTATTTCACCAGCACCAGAACAGTCAATTAACCCCGTGTTATTTAAATCTATAGTTTCATCAATTTTTTCCTCTTTTATAAATTTATTAACAACGGTCTCAAGTGCTTTTTTCTCAAGATGCCCCTCGACTAGAATATTTTGTTCGCTAAGATATGATAAGTCCGTTACCGTATATCCTAAAGCTTGTCTAAGTAATGGATCTCTTAATATATTTTCTTTAGTTGGCTTTTCTGCTTTAGTAAGCGAATATCCTGTTTTTGTGTCTTTAATTAAAAATCTTACTCTCTCAGGAAATCTTTTATCTACCATAAATGGTGAATGTGTAGAATAAATAATCTGATTATTTGTGGCCAGTTCGTTTATCAATGATAAAACAGCCTTCTGTCCGCCCGGATGTAAATGCAGAGCAGGTTCGTCTATTAAAACAATGTAATCTTTTATTTCTTTCGCCTGAGCCAAAATCCCTATTAAAAACGCTAAAAACCATTGTAAGCCCTCGCTTCTATATTTAGGTTCAATTGAATAACCTGGTTCTTTAATATTTATAAGTAAATGATCTGTTTTATAGGTAATATTTATTTCTATATCTGGATTTGGCGGCCAAGCTTTTCGTATTTCCTCTGTTACCTTATTTGAAATCTCGTTGAAAATATTTTCGTAATCTGTTTCGGTTTTATTCTCAAAAATACCTGGTATCTGTTCTTGGTCATATCTAGCTAGTCTAAAAATCGAGAGAACGGCAATTCGATCAGTGGGTTTCTTTAAAAATTCTTGAATGTTCACTATATCTGGCAAACCATATTTTTGTTTATCATATCCCCAAAAGAAAACATTGAGATTATAGTCAATTTCTATTTGTAAATATTCTTTAATTGCTTCTATAATATTGCTTTCATCGTTTAATTCAACCTTACCCGAGGAAACTAATTGATCAATTTGGGTCTTTAATAGTTCATAATCTTTTTTGTTGATCAATGTCCAATCTGAACCCTCAATTTTTATTGTTTCTTCTTCATTTTTTATTTCGATATCTTCTTCTGTCAAATTACCCAACAAAATGTTGTCATTTGGTAATTTTGGCTCTAATTGTGGATAAAAATTATTCCCGTCTCTAAGCAATGTAATGGTTGAATTTTTCTGAATCTGAAAAATTTTCCTTAATCTTTGGTCTTGAATTACCTGTTCACTTAATTCGAACTCAAGCTTTGGTAATTTGCCCTCTCTAAACTTTAGAGAATTTTTTCTAATATCAGACGTTCTTATTATTCTTTTATCGTTTTCATCGCTCTCGTCTCCGCTCATTAACATATTTACAGCATCAAGCAAATTAGTTTTTCCCCCTTCGTTTGGTCCAATAATACAAGCGACATCATTGAAATCAACGGTTTCATTATCAAAAGATCTGAAATCTTCAATTTTAATCTTGTGAATTATTTTTGGCATTTTTTTATTTAATTAAGTTTTCAACCCTTTTTGTTGCTTCATCTAAAAGTTGCTTTGCCTCTTTTCTTAGGGCAAAAGATTGTTTTACTAACTTGGCTATTCTTTCTTGTTTTTGTTTTGGAATAATTGGGACTAATAAATCACCAAAAACGCTTTTAGGTACTGCCGCCATAATTGCGCCGGCAGTTTTCTGCTCTAATTGTTTCTTCATAATTTCCGATCTAAAAAGCAAAAACAAAAATTCGTTTAAATAATTTTCGGAATTAACTACAAAAAATCCTGTGCTTGCCACCTCTCCGTCTAGTTCTTTTGGAACTATACCAATATTATTTAATGAACCAGCAAGCGAAGCCACTACTACATCGCCAACTTTTATTGCCATTCGGGCCCTACTTGGCGCTTCGTAGCCATATAATTCATTAAAACTATCAATTTCTCCAGTTGAGGGATCGATGTTTGCAAGTTCAACATATTTTATTTTCTTTGTCGGATTTGCTCTTGGATTTATCTTTTTCGCAGAAATTTTAATTACCTTTTCCAGCTTTTCCGCTTTAAAACTTGACTTATTTAAAATTTCAATAATTTTTTTGTGTTTTGGTTGGTAATATTCAGAATCAAAACGCATTGTAGAAAAAACCTCTGCGGCTTCCGCTTCAAACGATTTTTCAAATTTCAAATTAAGCTCTTTATATCCTAATAACTCATATAGATTTCCCTCTGCTTCCTCATATTTTTCGTCTGCTAATTTTTTCTTTTGGTGCGCTTGCCTTACTAAATTTTCAATTTCTTTTTGTGTTTTTTTCGAGACCTGCGATACAGGAATTAAAGCTACATCTTTAGAATACAAATGCGTTTGACCGGTTGAACCGCGAGCAAATCTTTCTAATTGATAACGACCATGCGGAGATCGTAAATAAGCAAGCAAAAAGTATGGATTTATATTTTCTGACCTAACAAGCATTACTTCCGCTGTAACAACACACTTAATACTATTTTCAAAAATTCCTACTCGTCCTATTGTCCCTTCGCCGGTAGCAGTTATTAAAATGTCCCCAGTTTTCGGCTGGACAAATTCTTGATAATTGCTCTGTGGGATAAAATCTGTATCTTTAAGCTGCAAAAAATAGTTGCTGACATTTTTTAGTTTGATAACTGGCACTCCAGTATTAAAATACAATTCTCTGGGAGGCGTTTTTGCTCGGGGGAATTTACAAAGATCGCCGAGATTTTTATATTGTTGATGCAATTTTCTAATAGCGCCAAGACGGCTAACATAAAAGTTGGCGTCTATTCTATCTATCAAAGATTTAAATTTTGTCTCAGCTAAACGCATAATTAAAAACCTAAATCGTGTTTTTGTTTAAATTTTTCAAATGCTTCGATTATTTCGGGAATGTCTGTATCTAAAATTCTATTTCCAGCTTCGTCTGTAAGATATTCTCCTTTCTCATCTCGTTTATAAATCGGCGGGGCTGTTTTTGTCGTCAAGTCATAACCAATCTTCTCAACTATCGCCATAAAGATTGAATAATCTTTTTTGTTTAGTTTTTCAGCATCTTTATTGCTTAACTTTTGGAGAAATAAAACGCTTGGCTGCGGGTTTGCGCCAGCAGACATAAAAGTTCCTACTGGCAAAGAAACTACGGCTAAAATACGCGAATATTGTTTGATAAATTCCCTGACATATTCAAGAGAGGAATTATTTAAAGTCCCGTTTGGCAGAACAATCGCCATTTTGCCATCTTCGCCCAAAAGTTGGAGACTTCTCTCTATGAATAGAATTTCTGGTATTTGACCGTCTAAAACTTTGTTAGTTTTTACCCATCGTCCGTCATCCTCTTTTTTCCATTTATGGCCGAGCTGAAATTCCGCAAGAATTCTTTTGTCGGTAACCTTACCCTTTGAACCAAATGGCGGATTTGTCATTAAAATTTTAAATTGTCCTTCGTGGGGATGTAATGTTCTTGGAACGGTTGCTTTTTCCGCAAGACGAACTAATTCATTGACAGGTAGAAGTGAATTTGCACAAAAAATGCCGGTATGGCCATCGTCGTGCAAAACCATATGCATTTTGGCAACTTTGGCTAAGTCAGGGTTTATATCAATGCCCGAAAGATAAGCATGAGCGTATTCTTTTAGAAAATCAGTAGATTTAGTTTTTAATTCCGGTCTTTCTTTTACAAATTTTTCTTTAATGTAATTCATTCCTGCGACAAGAAATCCGCCAGAACCGCAAGCAGGGTCAATAAATTTCTCATTGTCTTTCGGGTCCAGCATATTTACGCATAAATCCACGATTGGATGCGGAGTAAAAAATTCTCCTCGCTCTCCTCTTTGATGAGCATAAACAAAAGTTTGAAAAGCCGTTCCTTTAACATCTGCGGCGGTATTAATAAGACTATATTTCTGCAATTGGCTAACAACAAAAGCAATAGTGAGCGGTTTTAAATTCAACCTTTCGTTGGGGTCAAAAACATCTGGATATTGGCTTTTCACTCTTTCAAAAAGATTTAAGATTCTCTCCATAAATCCGTTTTCTTTACCTTCTTCCAGTTCTTCTAATTCCTTATCCGTAATTCTAAATTCACATTTTTGAGCCAATGCTTTTTCATCCGCCATTTTGATAAAAATCAATTTCAGCATTTCATTAAATACCTTTTCTTTCAGCAATCCTTCATTTGCGTAAATATGATTGTGTATTATTTCAAAAACTGTTTTAAGTTCAATTGCTGGTTTTAAATCTTTCTTCTGATAGAGTCCCACATCTTCAAGCGTCTCTCCTTTTTTAGGAATGTCTGGTATTTCTCTAAAAAACGGGGCTTTTTTAAGATGTTGTAAATAAACAATATCTTTTCCGTTAAACCAGACGCCAAATTCTGCATTGGTCGGCGAAAGGTAGGATTTTAACTGATCAATGCCGTCTTTTCTTTCTTTGCGTTTTGTTTCTACGATAATGTAAAGATTATCAATAACCTTTTTCTCATTTCTAAAAACCGCGATGTCCGTTGGGCCAATTCTTTTACTTCCTTTTTGAACCGGAAACTCAATTTCAATTTGGCCCTTAGAATAGCCATATTCTTCAACTAATCTTTTTTCTAAAATTTGTCTTGGTCCTTCTTCGGGCTTATTTTTTAACCACCGCCCAGTAATAAAATCACGGACATATCCTTTCTTTTCTTCGGGTTCAACCTTAACTTTCTCTTTTATGGGTTTGTAATTTGTATTGCTCATAGTGTTTCCTCGTAAGATTGTTTTATTAAATTTATTATATAATTTGAATCGCTTTTCGTATCAATTTTAACTAATCCTCTATAGCCCCATTCAAAAGAAGTTACATCTCTTACTAAATTTTTAGGATCGTTATATTTTGGTTGCCGTAAAAGAAGATCAATGGAATTTCTTCTAAATGTAAAATTGGCAAAGCATTTAGTTGTGCGATAAGATATACTACTTTTTTGTTCTGCTCTTTCTAATGTATTTGGCAACTCTAAAATTTTTTCTCTTAATTCTTGAAATTTTTGTTGTAATTCCTTGCTTGTTTTATTCAAATGAAAGTTTATATCATATTGAGAATAATCAATATTGGTTATTTGACGACCTCTTTTTTCTCCGATACGAGAACTCGCTTCCATTTCTATATCTAAAATGCCATCCTCATAAAAAGTATAATTCCATAATTCAACATTTTCCGCCATTTGGTTAATTGCGTATTTATCATACTTATTAAAAGAAGAGGCAACTAAAATCAATCTTGGCTGCCCCCAATCTATTTTTATTTTTTTCCCTAGTTTTTTCTCTGTAAGAATTTGGAAATCGCCCTTATGATCAACTAACCAATCAAGATAAAATAATCCCTGATTTATAACATTATCTTTTTCTCCCCATTTATACTCAATAATTATAGGAGAATTATTTTCATCTATTCCTAATGTATCAATTCTTCCGCCATGTTTTTCGCCCGTTGAAACTTCAGAAGCGATAAATTTAACTCCAAAAATATCCTCTAAATTTTGTTCAAATAAATTCTGCAGTTCCTTTTCATTTTTAAAATTAGAAGATTTAAGCTGCCTAGTTTTATTGTTTTCTGTTTTAAAAATTGGCATAGTTTTTAAATTAAATTTTTCTCCTTAAAACTTATAAATCCTGTTTTGGTAATGATTATATGGTCAACTATTTCAATTCCTAAAATTTTACCTGCTTCTACTAACCTTTTTGTTATTTCTAAATCGTCTTCTGACGGCTCGGGGTCGCCCGATGGGTGATTATGTGCCAAAATTATTTGGGCAGCTAAGTTTTTGACTGCTGGTTCAAAAACTTCTCTTGGGTGGACCAAATTAGCGTTAAGAGAGCCAACCGAAATTATCTCTCTCTTAATTTCTTGGTTTCTACTATCAAGATAAAAAATAACAAAATGTTCTTTTTTATGGTTTCTTAAATCTCTTAATTCATCCCAGACATCTCTTGGAGTTAAATAAATTTCAGCTTTTTTGCCTTGAAGAAGTCTTTTGCCAAGCTCAAAACTCGCAATGATTTCGCAAGCTTTAACCGGGCCGATTCCTGACAAATTAGTTAATTCTTTCAAAGTCAAATTCGGTAAATTTTGGGCCCCACATTGCCGAAGTATCTGTTTGGCAATCTCTACGACATTTTGTCCTGGCCTGCCTATTCTCAATAAAATAGCCAAAAGTTCAGAATTAGAAAGTTTTTCTGGCCCATATTGCATTAACTTCTCTCTTGGTCTTTCAATTTTTGGCAATTCTTTAATTGTCTTTTTAATTTTAGTTTCCATAATTAGAGTTTCAATAAATCATCAACAGAAACATTAAGGGCTTTGGCTAATTTCTGGAGCGTGTCAATTGAAGGGTTGGTGATACCGCCCGACTCCAGCTTTATGACCGTGTTATAGGAAATATCAGCCAATTTAGAAAGCCGGTCTTGCGACAAGTCCTTTTGTTTCCTTAACTTTTTTATATTTTTGCCTATTGGCGAAATCTCTCTTGACATTGTAGTATTAAAATAATAGTATGTATGTATAGAGTAATCACAATCTATAATTATGATACAAAGTTATTTTGATAATGTAAAGAGAATTTTAGGGAGTTTAATTCCAAATGCCCGCGCACGGGAGGGTTAGAGCAAGGGCATTTACCTCTTTTCTTTTCTAAAAATCGGCGGCACGCCCGCGAAGCGGGCGGAAGCGGAAGCGAGGGCGGGGCGGGAATTCATTTCCCCCAACCCCCTTCCTTTTTGCCCGCCCGAGCGTAATCTTTCAGAAATCAGCGTTCGGATTTTCGCGGAAAAAAGTTCGGATTTTGTTCAAGACAGACAGCCATTTAGTAAAGTTTGAGTTTCCCGCCTCGCTCGGGGCTTCGCCCCTCGCTTTGGCAAACGAATTTTCAAGCAATTTCCATACGAGCCAATTCTTTTTCGCCCGACTTGTCCGCCGTAGTTTTAGCGAAGGTGGAAGGGCGAACACAAAGCGGCAATTTTTCTGCCCAAAAGCGATTACAAATTTAATCAAATAAAAATATGACAAAATATTTTCTCTACGCCAGAAAATCAACGGACGAGCCGGACAGGCAAATTCTTTCCATTGAAGCCCAAATTACGGAGCTGAAAGAATTTGCCGAGCGGGAAAATCTGAATATCGTTGAAAATCTTATTGAATCCCAAACAGCGAAAATTCCGGGCCGTCCAATTTTTAACGAAATGATAAAAAGAATTGAGTCCGGCGAGGCCGAAGGAATTTTAGCGTGGCACCCCGACCGCCTTGCAAGAAATTCCATAGATGGCGGACAAATTATTTATCTCATAGACACAGGGAAAATCACCGCGCTAAAATTCCCGACATTTTGGTTTGACACAACACCGCAGGGAAAATTTATGTTGAATATCGCTTTTGGGCAGTCTAAATACTACATTGACAATCTTTCAGAGAATGTAAAAAGAGGTTTGCGCCAAAAAGTCAGACGGGGCGAACAAAGCGGGGTGGCAATAACCGGCTGTCTCAACGACAAAGTAAATCACAAAATCATTCCCGACCCGGAAAGATTTCCTCTCATCAGAAAAATGTTTGAGCTTTACGCCACTGGCGAATATTCTCTGAAAGATTTAAGAAATAAAATGACTTCTTTGGGCTTGATTAGCCGAAGCGGTAAAGTTTTTACGATTTCCAATATCCAAATGTTTTTGAAAAATCCATTTTACTACGGAGCTTTTGTTTTCAACGGCGAACTTCATCAAGGAAACCATAAGCCAGCGATTGCAAAGAAACTTTTTGACAAGTGCCAAGAAGTGATGAAAACCAAAGCCCACAAAATGAAACGAGGCCAAAAAGAATATCTTTTCCGCTCGCTTTTGAAATGCGGCGAGTGCGGCTGTTCCATAACTTCGGAAACTCACAAAGGACACAATTATTACCGATGCACCAAAAAGAAGGACGACTGCTCGCAAAAATATATTCGCGAGGAACTTTTGGCCGAGCAGATTTCAAAAATTATTCAAAAAGTTTCTTTGCCTTCGGCTTGGACCAAAAAGATGATTGCCAAACTGGACAAAGAAAAAGAGGAAAATGTCCAAGCCGAAATGACTTTCGCTCAAAATCTAAAATCTCAAATTGCGGAACTTAACGAAAGATTGGATAAACTTTTGGATAACCAATTGGACGGCATAATTTCCACCGAAGAATACGCCGCCAAAAAACAAAAAATTCTCAACCAAAAAATTGAGATTTCCGAAAAATTGAAAGATTTTGAGCGAAAGGGCAATCGCTGGCTCGAACTTTGTAAAAACTTCATTTTAACGGCTAATCAAGCGCAAATTGCCGCTTTACGTGGAAATTTTTCTGAAAAGAAAAATTTCCTGAAAAGGATTGGCTCGAACCCGCTCCTGCGGGAGCGGCTGGTTTTTGTAGAATACAAAAACCCCTGGAAATTGCTTGAAAATTCGTCCGCCGAAGCGAGGGGCAAAGCCCCGAGCGAGGCGGGAAACTCAAACTTTACTAAATGGCTGCGGGGCTAGGATTCGGACCTAGATAGCAGCGTCCAGAGCGCTGAATCCGACCATTGGATGACCCCGCATTATTTGTGTCTCTTGTATCCTATTATACCTATGATATCCTACTGGCGGTGGGTTAGGCTGTCAAATATTTTCTAATGGCGATTAAGCTGGAGATTACTCCGAGGGCAATCCCGCTCGCCAATTGAACGAAGAATAAACCAAAAGCCCGCGCCTTGAACCAGGAAAATACATTGAAGCCGTTGGTCATTGCATCAATTTTGGGAGCGAGAAAATAGCTCACCAAAAGGAGAATAAAGAATGACGCCAAGGCGGCAATGGCTCCGGCAATCATCCCCTGCACAATAAAGGGCCCGCGGATAAAACGATTGGGGGCGCCGACCAAGCGCATAATGGAGATTTCCTTGCTGGCGTCGTAAATCGCCACCCTGATAGTGTTAAAAGCCACTAGAACCGCCACTACTCCAAGAGCCAACGCCATTAAAAGTCCACCGGTATTAACATTGGTTATAAAGCCAGAAAGTTTTTCAATGACTGTCTTTTTCTCCACATAATCCACTTTATAAATAATGTCATCAAGGGAAGAGCTGTTCAAAACCTCCAATATGGCGGCGTATTGTTCCGGATCATTTGCCCTTATATTCAACGAAGCGTAAAAAGGATTGGTGCCGACAATATCCAAGGACTCCAGCAGTACCGGATCATTTTTATGCCTCTCCCTGAATTGCTCCAAAGCATCTTCTTTGGAAACAATGCTTACTGCTTGGACTTCCGGCATTTCAACTAATCTATCTTTTATTATTTCCATTTCTTCATTGCTTGTTTCCGGCGCCACATAAACGCTGATATCTATCTTCTCTTTTATTTGGGCGATAATGTGCTTTACCGCGCCTTCGGATATAAAAAGAGTGGTGATTAAGGAGATGGTGACAATCAATACAAAGACAGTGGCTACATTCAAGCCCCCGGCTCTCCAGAAATTATGCCACCCGAAACGGATTACTCTTCTTAAAAAAGTGAACATATTTTTACAAAATAAATCTGCCTTTTTCTTCATCGCGAATGATTTCGCCGTTGTCCAAAGTAATCACCCGCCGGCTCAAGCTGTTTATTATCGCTTTGTCATGGGTAGCAAGAATCACGGTTGCCCCCAAATCATATATCTTTTCAAGCAAATTGATTATATCTCTCGTATGATACGGATCAAGGTTGCCGGTCGGCTCGTCAGCGATAATCACTTCCGGCCTTACGGCCAAAGCCCGGGCAATGGCGGTGCGCTGTTTTTCCCCGCCGGAGAGTCCAAGAGGAAAATGTTTCGCCCTGTCTTCCAGCCCGACAATTTCCAGAAGCCGGGGGACATCCCTTAAAATCTCATAATCAGTGGCTCCCATTACTTCCATGGCATAAGCCACATTTTCAAAAACCGTCTTGTTGGGCAAAAGCCGGTAATCCTGAAACACGCATCCGATTTTTTGGCGGAATATTGATAAGTCCTTATTTTTTATCTCGGCGATATTTTTCCCTCCGTAAATTATCTTTCCGCTGGTCGGCTCTTCTTCGCGCAAAAGCAATCTAATAAGGGTTGTCTTGCCGGCGCCGGATTTTCCCACAATGGAAACGAATTCGTTTCCATTAGCTCCAATTTGAAAACTGACATTTTTTAATGCCACGGTATCCGGTTTATACATCTTGCTTATGTTTTCAAAAAAAATCATTTTTTGGTTAGGTTAAACGAAGTTCCGCTTCAATAAATTGGTCCAGATGGCCGTCCAATACCGTTTCCAATTGGCTGGTCTCAACTTTTGTCCGAAGGTCTTTAACCATTTTATACGGATAAAAGACATAAGAGCGAATCTGATTCCCCCACTCCGGACTTTTGGAAGCACCTTTAATTCTTTCCATCTTCGCTTTTTCTTCCTGTTCTTTTTTCTGCAAAAGCTTGCTCTTCAAAATTTCCAGCGCTTTTTGCCGGTTCATCCCCTGGGTCCGCTCAACCTGGCAGCTTACCACGATTTTTGTCGGCAGATGCGTAATTCTTATGGCTGATTCCCGTTTGTTGACATATTGGCCGCCCGGACCCGAGGCCCGGTAAGTATCAACCTTTAAGTCGTCTTCTTTAATCTCTATCTCTTTGGTCGCCTCCTCTCCCAACACCGGCATTATTTCCACGGAAGCGAACGAAGTGTGCCTCAACTGCTTGGCGGAAAACGGAGATATTCTCACCAAACGATGCACCCCGCTTTCCCCTCTCAATAATCCAAAGGCGTTTTTGCCCCTGACTTCCAGCGCGACCTCTTTAGTCCCGATCCTGGCTTCCGGTCCCGGCTCTCCGAAACTGCGGGAAAGAACCGAATATTTAAATCCTTTCCGGTCAGCAAACCGCTCGTACATTCTCAAAAGAATGGTTGCCCAATCCTCGGCATCGTTTCCGCCGGCGCCGGCATTAATTGTTAAAATAGCATTATTTCGGTCGTATGGCCCGGAAAGAAAAACCTCGTTTTCTTTAATTTCAAGCTCTTTGAAAAGTTTTTCCGCCATTTTTCCGGTCTCTTCCGCTATTTTCGGGTCTTGGGAGGATAAATCCATCAATTCAGCCAAATCATCTGCTTCTTTCTGAAATTGCTCAAGCCGTCCTACCTCTTCTTTTAAATAAGACAATCTTTTGCTGGCTTCCACTAATTTTTCCCGACCCTTCCAATCAGAAACGCTGGACAACTCTTTTTCAACCTCTTTTAACTCTTTTTTCTTATTCTCAAATTCAAAGACAGTCCATCAAATGATGGAGTTTATCTTGTATGTCTTCTATTTTGATGGAAACTTCTTCTTTCATAGATTTCAGCTAAGCCGGAGGCGAGATTTGAACCGACGGCCTGCTCGCCTAAATTACTGAGCCGAAGGTGGGAATCGAACCCACGTTCCTACTTTACGAAAGTAGTGTTCTACCACTGAACTATTTCGGCTTATTCATAGCCCACAAACGAACTTCTTTAGCTCTTTTGCTCAAAGCTCGATCTTTCCTGCCATTTCCCCTATTCAACCCAGCATATGTAGGAGTTAATGAGTCACAATTTGGACAAATTAAGCGAAGATTACTTTCAGCATTATTCCGCCAATTGCCATCGATATGGTCAGCGATTAATGGGACTTCTCCAGTCTTAGGGTTAATCTTTGACCAGCCACACAAGCAGCACTTATTTTCAAATTTCCTGTGCAAATATTTTTTAATGTATGACGAGACTAAACCTAAACTATTTAATCCTTTAATTTTACCGTTCTTCCACTTTTTAATATAAGATTGATACTGAAATTCCTGCTGACATTTATTACTGCAATACTTATAACCTGGCCGTGGTGTTTCTTTACCACAACTAAAACATTTTTTCCTGGGCTTTTTAGGCGTTGGCATACATTAAGTATGCGGGAATCATCGACCACCGTCAAAATTAGCAGTGGCTGCAGATTGAAAAAAATTGTTCTTCCGCTGAGCTACACTGGCAGTCGGTGTGAAGCGGGATACGGGAGTCCCCTCCTTCGCCCTCGCTCCGCTCGGGCTGCGGAGGGCAGGGAACCATTCTCGAGCGAGAGAGGGGAATCGAACCCCCATCTGTTCCTTGGGAAGGAACCATTCTGCCACTGAACTACTCTCGCGTTGAACCGCTCAACTAATCCCGCCCGAAAATACTGCCGAAGAAATCAAGAATTTTCTGCCAAACCGAAGCGCTTTCGGCCGCCTGCTGGGCATTGGCTGGCGCCTGCTCCGCCGGCAACGCGCTGTCTCTGGTGATGACAACCACTTCCTCTCCCTCTTTTTTATACAATCCCTTTTCCCTTAACACCGCTTCGGTATAATCTGCTTCGTTGGTATAAGAGAACAACTCTTTTAATTCCTGATTCTTGCTCTCCAAATATTGAAGCTCTTTATTCAAATTAAGATACTGGCTTCTCACTTCTCTGTTCTCGGAATAAAGCTTGAGATTCCCAAACACCAAAAAACCCACAATCATAACATCCAATATCATCAGCAGTCCGATTAAAACCTTTTCCTGTCCGGGGTGCTTTGTATATTTCCTTTTTTTTGCTATCATAAAAATACGCCAAAAAATATTATGAAAACTATATGAAAGTTAAAGGCAAACAATTGGTGCGCTGGATCTGGATAATATTAGCAGTGCTGGTCTCTTTGAGTATGATATTGAGCTTATCATTATCATCTCTATTTAGATAATACCCTTAAAATTTATTTTTTTCAACTCGTTTATTCGGTTCGGAACATTTTCCAAAGCACGGCCTGCGGCAGTCTCAAGCTGGCTCTTCCCCGGAGCTTTTTCTTTCCTTTCTTTTGTTTCTCCAGAAGTTTTTTCTTGCGAGTCACATCGCCGCCATAAAGCGGGGCGGTAACATCTTTTCGCTTTGCTTTTACGGTTTCGCGGGCAATGATATTGCCCCCGACTTTTGCCTGCAGCGGAACCGGGAACAACTGGGAAGGGAAAAGGGTTTTCAGCTTTTCCACTATCGCCCGGCCCTCCTGGAACGCTTTTTCTTTGGGAACAACTGTTGAAAGCGCCTCTTCCAAATTCCCCAAAACCAAGACCTCGAGTTTTACCAGGTCCGATTCCCGCCAATCCAAAAAATGATAATCCATAGACCCGTATCCCTGGGTAGCGCTTTTGAGTTTGTCATAAAAATTCGCCATCAATTCCCTGAAGGGCATTTCACAGGTTAAAAGGATTTTATCCGCGCTTAAATGATTAATGTTCGGCTGACGGCGCTCAAGCAATTCTAAAGTGTTTCCTAAAAATCTTACAGGCAGAATAATTTTTAAAGCGCAAAACTGCTCTTTGGTTTTCTTTATCCTTGATTCATCCGGCCAATCCATCACCGAACAGACCATTTCCTCCTTGCCTCCTTCAAACTCCAGCAAATAACAGACCGAAGGGGCGGAGGTCATTAATTCAAGGTTAAACTCCCGCTTCAGGCGCTCAATCACAATTTCAGCGTGCAAAAGCCCTAAAAATCCGCATAAAAATCCCCGGCCGAGAGCGGATTTCGATTCCGGCTTAAAGCTTAAAGATGGGTCATTTAATCTTAATTTCATCAAGGCGTCCCTCAATAGGGTCCAATCATCGGCGTTTTCAGGGAAAATTCCCACAAAGACCACGGCTTTCGGCTCTTTATAGCCCGGCAGATGCTCAACCTCTTGGCAACTCTCGTAAAGCGTAATGGTGTCTCCGATTTTTACTTTGTCCGGCTCCTTGATTCCCAAAGCAACATATCCGATTTCCCCGCTCTCAATCTGTTCCTGGGGAGAGCGATCCGGCCTGAACCATCCGACTTCTTTGGCCTGGGCCCGGCTCGCCGAATTAATCATAAAAATTTCGTCTCCCTTTTTTATTATCCCTTCTCTGACCCGAAAATAGGCGATCACTCCCTTGAAAGAATCATATTGAAAGTCAAAAATCAAAGCCCTTAACGCTGCGGTGATATTCCGCTCCGGCGCAGGCACTTTTTCAATGATTGTTTTCAAGACCTTCTCCACGTTAGTCCCGTTTTTGGCGGAAATTTTTATAATTTCTTCTTTGTCTACTTTCAAAAGTTCCGCCACCTCATTCACCACTGTTGCCAAACGCTGTTCGTCATCCCCGATTAAATCAAGCTTGTTTATTACCGGAATAATAACCAAACCCTCCTTTCTCGCTAATTCCAAGTTCATCAGGGTTTGGGCTTGGATGCCTTTTAAGACATCAACTAAAAGTATCACCCCCTCTATGGCCGCCAAACTGCGCGAAACCTCATAGGTGAAATCGACATGGCCTGGCGTATCAATCATATTCAAGACATAGCCCTGGTATTCCATCCGCACCGGCTGGAGCTTGATAGTAATGCCTTTCTCCCTTTCCAGTTCCATCATATCCAAGAATTGGGGCTGCATTTTTTTCGGGTCAATAGTATGGGTCAATTCCAAAAACCGGTCAGCCAAGGTTGATTTGCCGTGGTCTATATGGGCGACAATCCCGAAATTGCGAATATTTTGATTCATAGCGATATTTTATTCTATCAAAAAACCCCGCTTTTGCCTATGGAAAAAACGCTCTTTCCAGCGTCGTTTTTTAGGTTGGATAATGGCTAATTTTCTTCGCTGATTTCCTGAAATTTGTATTTCAACAAATAACGTTTCAAGAAACTTTTCAATAATTTCATTTCTTCCGATTTTATCAAAACCGAAATTAAAAGATAAGTTAAAAATCCTATTATCCCTGCTCCAACGGTTTGGAACAAAATACCGACAAAAGTGGCGGTGTTGAGAAACAGGGCGAAAAGCCGAAGAGAAAAATACGCTACTATGACAGCCGGCAGGGTGGCCATAATTGTCTTTTTAGCGGTTTGGATGATTCCCCTTTTCTTGGCACTCCCGATTTTTTTATGCAAAAAAGTGAACAGCAAAACAAACTGAATGATTCCGGAGATGGAATATGCCAAAGGCAAACCCACAATGCTTATATCCCCTAACCCCTTCAGCTTCAAGGCCTCGGACATAAAACTCTGAAAACAGCCCTGATTTTTCAGGGCATAGACAAAAGAAAAGCACAAAATAATATTTACCAAGACCGTTGCCAGGGTTATCAAGGTCGGGGTTTTGGTGTCATGGGTCGCATAGAATGCCCGGGAAAGCAAAAGCCCCAAACCGTAAGCAAATAAGCTTAGGGAAAATAAAGCAAGGCAAGCGCTGGTTAGCCGGGTATCAGACCAGCTGAAACGGCCGGTCCCGAAAATAATTCTTACCACCTGCGCTCTTAAAATAAACAGGAAGGCGCTGGCCGGGATAAGTAAAAACAAGAGAAGGCGAAAACTGGTAGAAAATTTTTTCAGAAATTCGTCTCTTTTCCCTTGGGAAAAAACCGTTGCCAGAGCCGGGAAAGCGGCGGTGGAAAAAGGAACGGCCAAAAGGATAATAAAGCTTCGGCTCAAATTATTCGCCAAGTTGAAAACCGCAATTGAGCCGGCGGCCAGAGTGGAGCCAATGGCGGTCATCACCATAAAATTAATCTGGGAGACCCCGATGCCGATGGAGCGCGGAAGCATCAGATAAAAAACTTTTCTGATTCCCGTATTCATTGGAGCGAAAATTTTCCGGGGCCTGAACCCCAGGTGCAGGAATATCGGCAGTTGAATCATCAAGTGGAGAAAAGCGCCCAGAGCCACTCCCCAGGCCAGACCGACTAATCCGATTTTCGGCACAAAGAATAAAATGCCGAAAATAATGCCAAGATTATACATTATCGGCGCCAAAGCCGTAACTAAAAATCTTGAAAATACCTGAAGAATACCGCTCAAGATATTGCTGGTGCCGAGAATTATCGGGCTCAAAAACATTATCCGGGTTAGAATCACGGTCATCTCTTTTTTCGCTCCCGAGAATCCGGGCGCTATCACCGAGACCAACTGGGGGGCAAAAATAAACAAAACCAATGAAACCACGGCGAAAGCCGCAAACATTATATTCACTAAATTAGCCAGAAATTTCTTGGCTTCCTCTTTGTCTTTCGCCCAGTAATAAGTAAAAATCGGCACAATGGCCGCGGATATGGCGCCCATTATCAAAACCATATTGACAAAATCAGGAATTCTGAAGGCAGTGTAATAAATATCAAGCTCATCGCCGGCTCCAAATCGGCCAGCTAAAAGGCGGTCCCGGAAAAATCCGAGCAAAGCGCTTGTTAAACTGGCGGCGGATAAAATAATAGCAGCGACGGTGATATTGCTGGATTTTAAATTGAGGATTCTTTTTATCATTAATCTCTTATTAATATCTCGACAATACCTATCTAATCTAAACATTTTAGTATTTTTCCGGGTTTTTTACAAATAACCTTTCCCCAAAAAACAAAGAAGAAACTCCTGTGTCGGTTTTCGCTACTTTTAGCTACTTACGACACAGGAGCCAGAATCACCGATTAGATACTTGCGGGAAACCTACCACCGCGTCACTGTCGCGCCAGTGGTCAGTGGCATAACCGAGACCGAAGCCGACGCTATGCTCGCCCAAACAGAGATAGGCGGCACGAGGTCTGTCCCTGACCAGCCAAAGCTTGTCATCGCTCTGGCCGAGAGCGGCAACCGCCCAGATGCCTATCTCTTGGAGCGCCTCCCCGATTTTCTTGTCCTTAAGAGGAGTAAGAAAAAAAGGAAGTCCGTAGCCGAGGTTCCCATCGAGAAGAAACTGCCGCCCCTTGATTGTCGAAAATCTTTTACGAGGATACCAGATGGGAATATCGACTTTCGCCTTGTTTATGATTCCGCGCTCGGCGAGCTCTGCCTGCTCTGATTCGTCCCCGCTCCACCTCTCCGGGGGAATTTGAGCAACGAGGTCGTTGTTATACAATTCCTTCATCGCCACCAGCGCTGACTGATCAAGATCAATAGGAACACCACGAACCCAGATCAGCTTGCGAGTAGCGGCCATCACCGAAGTTTCTATCGTCCCAGGCATTCTACTCACCTCCTTCTTGCTTAGTAGATTGGTCTTTCTTGCTTACAGCTCCCGGTATTCAATATTTCTTAATATTTCTAAATGCCAGGAGCTGTAAGCAAAGGCAAGTATCTTTATTTATCCTTATTAAGGTTCAATGACTTTATGATATTAGAATATCTTCCGAGAAAAGTCAAGGGCGGGAATATTATTACGAGGCCCTTACGAGGCCCTTACGAGGCCCGGCCTCGTAGTGAAGTTTTTGTTAGTTTTTGTTAGGGTCGCACCCTAACAAATTTGTTAGGGTGCGACCCTAACAAACTGTTCGTAATTTTTACTTGACTATAAAATCTGTTTTGAGTAGGATGACCGTAGAATAAATATCGGCAGGACAATTTGTCCTAACAGCACTTTCAACAATCAGGGTTTTAGAGATGCGACCAAGAAGACAAGGAGGAAAAAATGGAGGGCAGAAAAATGATTCTGTTTGAAGGCAACATCAGTGCAGGCAAGAGCACTCTCGGCAAGAAATTGGCAGAAGGCGGGAAGTTCGGGTTCATTGAAGAGCCAGTCAGTGTCTGGCAGAACTTCCGGCTTGATAACGGAGAAGTTGAGAATCTGCTCGGCATCTTCTACAAAGATATGCATCGCTGGTCATTCTTTTTCCAGATGGTCGCCTTTGCCACTCGCGCAAAGACCTGGGATGAAATCCTGGCATGGGACAATCACCAGATGGTGGCGCTTGAACGCTCCGTCTTCTGCGACCGCAATGTCTTTGCTCTGAACTGTTTCCAGAGCGGGCTGATGGAAAGAAGGGAATGGCAGGCCTACTGCTTAATCTGGGACTTCATCAACTCCCGGCACTGGTGCGCCCGTCCTGACCTTGTCGTGTATGTACATACACCGGCAGAGACCTGCTATGAGCGAATGCTCGAAGAGCGCGGGAGGCCAGAAGAAACAGATATTACTTTGGCGTACCTGCGCGCGCTTGAAAAACTCCATGACGATTGGCTGGATTCGCCGGTTCTTCCGTCAGGCCTGTGCCTTATCAACCAGCAACAAACTCCTGTTCTGAAACTGAACGGAGAAAGACCCTGGGCCACCGAAGAACTTCAAGAGCAGATTGAAGCGCATCTGCCAAACAGACAACTATCCCTGCTTGAAGGGATCCCATCTCATCCGGCAAATTGCGCATAAATCCTCCTCGCCGATCCCCGGTCCGCGAAGCGAATGAGAAGATATCTCATTCGCTTCGCGGTTCCTTTTTTTTTAAATACTCCCGCAAAAATTTTCTTATTTTCCTTTTAATAATCTTTTGCTATAATTAACGACTCGTTTAAAATAAGCATTTTATGAAACACGCGCTTGAAGTAAAAAACCTGCATAAGAATTACAGGGAAGTGAAGGCCCTTAAAGGGATTAATTTTGAGGTTGGAGCGGGCGAAATTTTCGCTTTGGTGGGGCCTAATGGCGCGGGCAAATCAACTGCTCTGAAAATCATCGCCACCATCCTCACTCCTTCCGAGGGCGAAGTCAAAATCTGCGGTTATGACATAAAAAAAGAGGCGAATAAGGCAAGGGAAATCATTAGTTATCTGCCGGAAGAAGCCGGAGCGTATAAAAATCTTTCCGGGATGAGTTATCTTAAATTTATGGCCTCTATTTTCACAAACAATAAAAATCAACAAAAAGAATTTCTTGATTACGCAATCCAGATAGCTGGACTTGGCAATCGGCTCAAAGACAAAGCAAAGACCTTCAGCAAGGGTATGACTAGAAAACTCCTACTCGCCCGCACTGTTATGAGCAAGCCGAAACTGACAATTCTTGACGAACCCACCAGCGGGCTTGATGTGGTGAACGCTTTTGAAATCCGAAGAATAATAAAGGACCTGGCAAAAAAAGGGATGTCCGTCCTCCTGTCCAGCCACATTTTCTCATCCATTTCTGATGCCCCAGAATCTCATAACGCATAATTTCCCTCTGATTATATTAGGAATCGTTTACCAATTATTTGTCTTTGCTATTCTCATTACCATTGCTGCCAAAATCTTTTCTTCAGACAAAGTAATTACAATGAAGTTGAGCTTCAAGAAAAAGTGGCCCAAAAAATAATTTATTTTATAATGATTTT
This sequence comes from Patescibacteria group bacterium, assembly GCA_018817645.1. GTDB lineage: Bacteria > Patescibacteriota > Minisyncoccia > Minisyncoccales > PEYH01 > PEYH01. The sequence goes on from JAHITK010000023.1 coordinate 21,490, forward strand.
TGGGTGGGAAATGTCTCTTTCGGAAGGGATTTTTAAAAAAACAAAACATATAAAACAAATACAGACAGCTCCTTCGGGGAGCTGTCTGTATTATGCCAAGTAGGCAATAAGCCGAATTCTGTTTTGGGCAATCATCTATCTTGTCCTTCGATTACTCTCAGGATCATGCGAGCTACAATTTGCTCTTGCACCCGGGCAAGGATTTAGCCGTTTCACCCCTTGAGTTTCCTCAAGGGCTTACCCCAAAGGGGCACCCCTCGCCTTTCGGCTCAGGACGTCACTGTTCGCACCTCTATCCTCACGGACGACGGGTATTACCCGCTGCCTGTGTCGCTGGCAAACAGCCACTGGGTGTTCGGACTTTCCTCTCCTCATTAGCGCAAAGCGCCGATGAAAAGCGATTGCCTTGCCTACTTGGCATCTTTATTATATCAAAATCTTCTAAAAAGTCAAATTTTCTGACGGAATTTCCAAAATTAAAGGTATCGGAAGGGGTGGATAACTTTCCCCAAAAAATTACGAGGCCCGGCCTCGTTGCGAGAATCCGTTGATTTGGCGAGGTTCCGGCGTTTAGCGAAAATTACGAGGCCCGGCCTCGTAATTTCTTTTGTCTTAGTAAAATATGACAAGATAATCAAAATAATTTTTGGGTTTCGGCGTCCAAGGCCTGATTTGCTAATTTGTCAGCCAGAGCGTTTTGCTCTCTGGGAATCAACTGAAAATCCACTTTTTTGTAATCAATCTTTAAATTCCAAACCTGAATAAATAGTTTTTGAATATTCGGCTCTTTTATTTTGTACTTTCCGGACAATTGCGAAACCATCAATTCGGAATCCGATTTTATCAAAACCTCCGCATTCTTTATTTTCGCCTTGCCCACTAACGCCTTAATTTTTTTCAAGGCAAAAATCACGGCTTGATATTCGGCTTCATTATTGGTGGCTTTGCCGATTGTTTCTGAATATTCCTTTTGCGCCGCGCCCCGCGAATCAGCTATTATAACCCCGAGAGAGGCCGGTCCCGGATTGCCCCGCGAAGCGCCGTCTGTAAAAACAATGATTTTGGTCATACCTGTTAAAGCGAGGGGTCTGATTCTGGGACACTTAAGACCCCAAACGTTTGCTAAAATATTTTTCTAAGCACTTCTCCAATTTAGGGAGGTTTATATTCTTCACCCGGCATCCGCAGGCCGGAGCATGGCCTCCGTAGGTCTCAAGAAATTTCTTGCATTTTATAAGAGCGTCGACTCCGTCCAAATCATAGGGCAATCTGGCCGAACAAACGCTCTCCTGCTCTCCTTTCTTGAAAAGAAAAATCGGCTTTTTGTAAAGTTGAACGAGTTTTGAAGCGATCACTCCAAGCGCCGGCACTGGCCAATAATCGCTGATTTCAAAAATCATCAACGATTCTTTTTTTTCTTTTTCTATTTTCTGAATAAGTTCTTCAAGAGTTTGCTGGATTATGGCTTTCTTTTCCCGGTTCTGCTTAATCAGTCGCTGGGCTAATGCTTTCGCTTCCTTAAGAGATGTTTCTCTCAATAGCAGATAACTTTCGGCAATATTGTCTTTTAATTTCGCGCTGTTAAGCGGAGCGATAATTTTCTGGAAAATATCAACATCTGTCTGCAAATCAACTTCCCCCAGTTCAATCAAGGCCAGAAGACCCGGTCGCTGAGTGGTCAACAAGGCGTTTATTCCTCTATCCACCAACTCGCGATTATCATCTTTAAGGGGCATCAAATCAGAGAGAGTAGCCAAAGCCGTCAATTCCAGTAATTTTTCCTTGGCGTATTCCGGATGGTTGGTTTTTGACAAAGCCCACTCCGCCACTTTATAGACAAGCCCGACTGCGGCAAAATCAGTAAACGGATAGGTCTCGCCTTGCTGCTTCGGGTCAATTAAAAAATCCGGCTTAGCCACTTTTTCCAAAGGAGGATGGTGGTCAATAATTACGGTTTCAAAGCCCATCTTCTTCGCCTTTTTAATCTCTTTAACATTCGCTATCCCGCAGTCAACCGCAAAAAACAAGACCGGCGCCTCCTTGGCAAATAAGTGCAGGACTTGAGCGCTGATTCCGTGCCCTTCTTCTTCCCTGTTCGGGAAATAAACCTTGATATTTTTATTCTGGGAATACAAGGGATTCAGGAGTTCAAAAAGTTCCTGTAATACAACGACTGAAGCGATGCCGTCTAAATCAGCATCGCCAAAAATAATTACTTTCTCGCCTTTTTCGGCTGCTCTCAAAACTCTTTGGGCAACCTCTTGCGTCCCTTTTGGATATTCGCTATTTTTCATAAAACTATCTTTCTAAGGCCTTAATTCCCGGGAGTTCGTTCCCGCTGAAAAATTCAAGCATCGCTCCCCCGCCGGTGGAAACATAATCAAACTTTCCCCGCAAATTATTTTCTGCCAAGAAAGCATTGGTATCTCCTCCTCCGACCACTGAAAAAGAGCGGCTCCTCAAAATAGCGCTGGCAATGGCTAAAGTCCCGTTGGAAAACCTTTCGTCTTCAATGTAGCCAAGCGGCCCGTTCCAGATGACGGTCTTGGCTTCTTGAATGATGTCGGAAAACATTCTGACGCTCTCGGGACCGATATCGAACATCTGCTCCTCGCTCCTGATTTTCCCAATTGCCGACTGACGCAGATAATCTGGCTGATGATTTCTAAGCCCGACCAAGGCGTCTATGGGCAAATGTAATTTGGAATTGGTAAGCTCCAGGTCTACTAATTTTTCTTCCATTCCATCTTCTAATATAAAGGGGGATAATGAAATCCCTTTGACATACAATATGGCCGGAGCGATTTTACCGCCCACCAAAATATGGTCAGCGATTTTTAAAAAATTAATCAAGCAGGGAGTTTTTGTTTTTAACTTAGCCCCGCCTAAAATTGCCACCAACGGCCTCTTAGGTTTTTCTAAAACAGAACCCAAAACCTTGACCTCCTCTTCAAATAACAACCCGGCCACCGAAGGCAGATATTTTGGTATCCCTACCACAGAAGCATGTTTGCGGTGAGCGCTGCTAAAAGCGTCATTAACAAAAATCTCTCCTAAAGACGACAATTGCTTGGCAAAGGCATCATCATTAGAGGTCTCTCCGGGAAAAAATCTCAAATTTTCCAATAGCAGAAGTTCTCCCGGTTTAAGGTTTTTCACCGCCTTTTCCGCTTCTCTGCCGATACAGGTTTTAGCGAACTTTACTTCTTTATCCAATAAGGACGATAATTTTTTAGCCACCGGATAAAGGGTTAACTTTTGAATCCTTGTTCTGATATTTTGGATTTCATCGGGCCGGCCCAGATGGCCGATCAAAATAATTTTCGCCTCGTTTTCAATAAGAAATTTTATGGTGGGCAAAGACCGCCTGATTCTGAAATCATCGGTGATTTCTCCTTTTTCATCAAGCGGGACATCAAAATTAGCTCTTAAGAGAACTCTTTTATCTTTAAAGGCAAAATTTTTAAGAGTATTCATAAATTATTAATAATTAATCCTGGTTAGTCAAAATTCACTTTTTCGCCGGGCTTTAAAAATCCGCTTTTTCTTTCACTTTCCGGCAACAACTCTTCTTTTTTGATTTCAACTGGCTTGGTATCGCGCAGGGCCTCTTCCAATGCGCCTTTTAACGCGCTGACATCAATTTCTTTTTTTATTCTTTCCTTCTCATTATTGTTCTTGTTGCGCGGAGGCGAAAAAGGAATCGGCTCTTTTCCTAACGCCTCTTTCAAACTGATAGAAACAGCCGGCGTGGTTTCCTCTGTTGTTTTGGGGCTTTCTCTAAGAGCGGGGCGGTTATTAAAATTGCTTCCGCTGTTCCTTCTCTTGTTCTTCTTTCCTTTGTTTTTCAGCGCCTCCCCCCCTTCGCTCCCCTTGGACCACTCGCTGATGCAATCCTCTACCGTTTTCCTGGAAAGAGCGTATTTTTTTCGGGAAAAATCAATTATCTCGTTTCTGAAAGAATTCTCGATTTTTCCGATTGGCGGAAGGGTCATTGCCGAAAACGGCCGGCCGGCAATCCCGTCAATCATCAGTTTTATATATATATCATATTTTGGCAGATTTACGAAATCGCCGGCTTCAAAAACCGGCGTGAATTCCTTTTCCAAATATTCCGCGTCTTCGGCTCCGATTCTGAAGGTGATGATCGTTCCGGCATTGCCAAAAACCGCGTCCCCTACTGTTTCTTCCATCTGGGCAATATACTGATGCGCCAAAATCAGCGACAAGCGATATTTCCTGGCTTCTGACAAAATATTCGTGAATGATTCCGTGGCAAAGTTCTGGAATTCGTCTACATATAGGAAAAAGTCGTTGCGTTCCTGCTCGGCTATTTCCACGCGCGACATTGCCGCAAGATAAAGTTTGGTTATAACAAGGGCGCCCAAAAGAGTGGAGTTCGCTTCTCCGATTCTGCCTTTGGACAGGTTGACCACCAAAATTTTCTTCTCGTCCATAATTCCCCTCATATCTATCGAAGAACGGATTTGTCCGATAATATTCCTGACCAATGGATTTGAAGAAAATTGCCCGACCTTATTCTGAATGGCCGCGGTCGCCTCCACTTCATACCGCTGGGTATAACGGGCAAACTCTTGCGTCCAAAAGGCCTTTACCACCGGGTCATTAACTTTTTCAACCACTTTCTTCCGGTAATCCACATCAGACAGCATCCGGTTGATGCAAAGAAGGGTAGCGCCCGGATATTCAAGTAAAGCCAGAATGGCGTTGCTCAAAATATATTCCATTCTCGCCGACCAAACATCGGGCCAAATTTTCTTAAAGACCCCCATCAGGCCGGAGGCAATCAAGTGCCGGATATTCGGGTCCTTGACCTCCATAATGTTAAAACCGATCGGCCAATCAATATCAGCAGGGTTCAAATAAACCACATCCTTTATTCTTTCCTTCGGGACATAATCCAAAAGTTCTTCCGCCTGTTCTCCATGGGGGTCAATAAAAGCCAAACCATAGCCCTGTCGGATATCCTGGGCGGCCATATTGGCCAACAAGGTGGTCTTGCCCATCCCGGTTTTGCCGATGATATAAATGTGCTTTCGGCGGTCATCGAGTTTAATGCCGAATCGCTTGTCGGTATTGCGAAAGTTTGTTATCCCTAAAAAATTTATGTATTCATCTTCCATAAATTAGGTTCCTGGTAAATTTATCGGCGGTTCGGCTTTTTTGGCTTCTATTCTCTGAACCATCGGAGCCGGCACCGCGGCCCGGCCGACAAAATGGAACATGGTAGCCAGTTCTTCTAAGTTTAAAATGAAAGTTTTGTCCGGCCTTGGATAATTATACCACAAGCGCACCTGGTATTTTCTGAACAGCCGTCTCTTGCGCATATAAAGCTTGCGCTCGTATAAAAATATATTTAAAAACAATCTTCCATGCTTGTGAATCTTGGTGATGCTCGGCGACCAGGGTTTCAAACTATTCAGATTCTCGGTATTAAAATTAGCAAAAAAGCCCAGAACATTTTTAAGGTTGGCCTTATGCCACTTGTCTTTCTCGCCCAAGATAATAAACCTGATGAACCCCTCAAACATAACCTTGGAAATTTTCTGCTCAATTTGGGAGACAATCTCTCTTTCTCCCGGCGTGAGCTTCATCTCCGGAGGGAGAATCGGTCTTTCTTCTTTTTCCTCCGGGAAATCAGCCGGGGGCTGACCGGTGATAACAACATCCAACGCCTGTTTGATTAGGGGATAACGCTTTGTTTTTTTTGAAGCATCATTCCGGAAGACCAATTTATCAACTTCTGTCCTGGCCCGGTCTTTGTAATTGTTCTCATCATTGGTAACCGGCTTTATTCTTATCTGGACCCAAATTTGCTCTCCCGGCTCAACCTTGGCCATTCCCTCTAAAAGAGCCGCCAAGGGGTCTATTCTCTTTTCTTCTTTGGCCGCCGGGCTCTCCTCAAAGAATTTTGAATATGTTTTCAGGGGATAAATATCGGGCTTGATGAATTCATAGTCACTGCCCCACATATCCCAGGTCTTGTTAGGAATGTCCTGCGGAACTTTTAAAGTATAGTCCTCTGCTTCGGTAATTTCCACTTCCGGATACTGCGCATAGATGCTTGATTCTATCAAATTGCGGAGGGCCTTGGGAGTCCGGATATAGAAATGGATGTCTCCGCCAATGCTCGCAATCTCAATCGCCAGAGCAATCTGATATTTCCCTTCCCACCAGCGCTCCCACCAATCAGGCGGATCATAAAGCATCCAAAATCCGGCGAAAACCTGTTCCATTGCCCGGAAGGGCCTGTCCACTTCGGCCGGCATCTTCAATTCCAACAGCATATTAGGAACGGTTTCAGCGTATAAATCCTGCCGCCATTTAATCCACATAAACAAAAACCGCGGCCACAAAATTATCGGCAGCAGAACCCACCACCAGGCCTTAAGAATTGCCCAGACAGGGGAAATAATGACCCAAAAAACCTCCATTGAGATAAGCTAATTATTTAACTAAGGAATGCCGGCCTTGTTTATCCTTTTTGAATAAGGATTTGTCCTGTAAGTTAAGGAAGATTGTGCTTGCCTGGACTTTCCTTTGCTCAAGAATTTTTTGAAGAAGCTCTTCTTTGGTAAGTCCTTTTTTATTCTGCTTCAGAATCTTAATCAAAATATCCTTTACCGTTCCCGGCTCATAGCCCCACTCTCTTAAGGCGTATGTCCCCCGGCCTATCAACACAAACCTTTCGTTCCTGATTAACTCATTGTGCACGCTTTCCGGCAGGACTTTTCGGCCGACAGAAGGTAATTTGCCGATTAAATCGGCGATTTCCATAAAATGCAAGGGCTGACTCTCTCTTTTCAATACAAGATAGGCCTGATCCTTTAGTCCTCTCGGCCTGATTTCCGGCCAGTCAACCAATCCGTACAAACCAAACGGCGATTCAAAAACAAATTTGGAAATATCAATATAGGAAACCAGAACCGGCATTTTTATTTCAAGCGAAATCTTTTTCCCCACTTCTTCTATCGGCAGAGGGGCGGCCGTATTTTTGAATTCTTTAATCAGCAAGTTAAGAATAACTTTGACCTGTTGGACTTTCCTGGGATCAGTGGTCCAAAAAGGATAAAGATCTTCTGTTTCTTTGAATTTATGAAAACCCTCGCCCAAGTTGAGTAAAAGCAAAACATGATTCTTAAATCTGTCCTGTCCCAAATCATCAAGCAGTCTTAATTCTCCTCTGATTCCGCCATGCTCATCAAAATAATCGGAAAAATATTGAAAGGGCTTTTGAAGCTCGGCTCCCTGCTGCTCCCTAACCAGCTCAAAAGCGTTATTTTCAAGCTGTCTTACTCTTTCGCGAGTAATTTTAAGCTGATCCCCGATTGCTTGAAGCGTCAGAGGTTCCTGTCCGACCAAACCAAAACGCCTCTCCAAGACCTCTCGTTTGCGGGGGGCTAAATCGCGAAAAATTTCATCAATAACTTTCTCGTAGTTTATAATCATGCTTTAAAAGGTTAATAATATATTTATAATATCTATGTCTAAAATGGCGACTTTGTTTATTAAAACATTTTGAAGTTACAAAGTCAAGTTTTGGAGTGTGGAAATCCTCCAAACAGGATGCTCCTCTCTGTGATTAGGTTGCCGCTTGTTTTTATTGACGAAATTTTCGCTGATTAAAATAGTATATCTGGGCAATCAGGGTGCTGGCCAAAAATATTGAAGAATAAGCGCCAAAGGTTATTCCGACAATCAGCGCCAGGGAAAAATAAGTCAAGCTCTGGCCTCCAAAGAAAAATATCGTGAACAAAGCAAGGAGGGTGGTGAAGACGGTATTCAGGGAGCGCCCCAATGTCTGGTTCAAGCTCTTGTCCACTATCTCGTCAAATGTTTCTCCCGCCCCCTTGATAAGATTCTCTCTGATTCTGTCAAAAACAACCACCGTATCATTGACAGAATATCCCAAAATGGTAAGAAGAGCGGTTAAAATGGGAATAGAGAATTCAACGCCCAAAAATTTTCCGAGCACCGCAAACACTCCGACCGGAATCAGGACATCGTGGACCAGCGCCACCACGGTAGCAATGCCGTATTGCCATGATTTAACCGGCCGGGAAATTCTCCGGAAGGCGAAGGCGACATAAAGAACGATGGCCACAATGGAGAAAATAATGGCTTTGCTCGCCCTCGCCTTGCTCTCGCCGCCGACTACGGGGCTCACTGATTCAAAGCTGATTGAACCCTTTTCGATATTTTCCATATTATAAAAAACGCCGGAGACCTCATCTTTTATGTCTTGAGAAACGGCGGGCATTCTAACGATAATCTCATTTTCACCGCTGAAGCGAATGGAGAAACCGCTCAAGCCAAGCCCGGAGATTTTGTCCGACAATTCTTGAACATCGGGTCTCGGGTCGGTATAGGTCGCCCTTAATACGCTCCCCCCGGCAAAATCCACTCCCCAATTAAGGCCATAAGCAACAATGGCAAAAATACTGGCAATTATTAAAATCCCGGAAAAAAGAAAATATATTTTGCTGTATTTTAAAAATGGAAAATGCATATGTTATCCCCAGGCCCGCTTAATTTTACTCAATCTCCCGCGCGAAAAACTCATCAGGAAACTTCTGGTAATAAATATGGCAGAGAACATGCTTAAAAGAATCCCCAGACATAAGGTGGTGGCAAAACCCTGCACAAAACTCGTGCCAACCGTAAACAATATCAGGCCGATAATAAGAGTGGTAAAATTGCTGTCTCTGATTGACGGCCAGGCCCGCTTGAATCCTTCTTCTATCGCGTATTCCAATTCCTTGCCTTCCTTCAATTCTTCTTTAAGGCGCGCGAATATCAAAACATTAGCGTCAACCGCCATACCCACTGATAAAATAAGACCGCCGATGCCGGCTAAAGTGACGGTAATCGGGAATAGCTTGAATAGTCCTAAAATCAATACGCAATATATCAACAGGGCAATAGCGGACAGAAATCCGGGGAACCGGTAGACCAATACCATAAAGACAATAATCGCCAAAAACCCTATGAATCCCGCTTTAATGCTTTTCTGAAGAGAAATCATTCCCAGGGTCGGACCGATGGTTACTTGCGAAATCGGTTCGCCAATCGGCACGGGCAAAGCGCCGGCATTGAGATTGCGGGCCAATGATCTGGCTTCGTCGGGAGTGAAATCTCCGCTAATCTGGGCCTTGCCACCGGAAATCTTTTCCCTAATCATCGGAGCGGAGATAATCTGGCTATCAATGGAAATGGCCAGCGGCAGGCCGGTAAATTTTTCCGTCAACTCTTCAAAAATTTTCGCGCCCTCTTCGTTAAATTGCAAAGAAACAGTCGGCTCCATCGTGTTCGGGTCAAATACAACAATTGCTTTTTCAAGATATCGGCCGGTTAAATTGCTCGGCTGGAAAGGATTCTGCAATGTCCCCTCGCCCGCTTCCACCACATTTTGGTTGGCGGTTTGTATCTCATTAAAATCGGGTCTTGGTTCTTGAAATTCAAGATAAGGAGTCCGGCCGATTTCCTTAATCGCCTGCTCCGGGTCGGTGATCCCCGGAATTCTTACTTTCAGACGATAAGTTGAACCGGACTGGGTAACCTCAATTTCCGGCTCTCTTACTCCCAAAACATTTATTCTCCTGTCGATGACATCCCTTAAGCCCTGCATTGCCTGATCTCGCCCATCCGAGTCTATCTGTGATAAATCCGCTTCGTATAAAAGTTCTACGCCTCCCTCGAGGTCAAGCCCCAGCTGAAAAGGCCTGTCCCAAAAATGAGGAAGGCCTAAATGCAGATTATTATTCACAAAATCAATCCCTTGATTAAAAAATCTCGGCTCAACAAAGATAGCCGCGATTATGCCCAAAAAAATAACGGCAATACTGATTAATTTAAAATATTTTTTGGCCATTCGGATATTTTAAGCACTTCTCCCCCAAAAGTCAAATAATCGGACCTGTTAGTCGGACCTGTTAGAGCCTGTTAGGGTGCGACCCTAACATTTGTTAGGGTCGCACCCTAACAATGGCGTCATAACAACGATGTTAGGGTCGCACCCTAACAGGTATAGCAGGTAAACTTTTGGAAACTTTTTTTGGAAACCTGGTTTCCAAAAAAATTACGAGGCCGGGCCTCGTAGTGAAAATTTGTTGATTCGGCGCGGTTTCTGCGTTTTACGAAAATTACGAGGCCGGGCCTCGTAATTTTTCTCCTCGTAATTTTTCTCGCATTAATTTTTTGATTTTATTTCTGCGTCCGCAAAACTCCCCTTCTCTTCAGGGCAACCACTAACTGTTTTTTATTTTTAAATAATATCGCATCTAATCCGTACTTTCTCGCAGCCTTTACCCATCTTATATCATCGTCAATAAAAATCATATTTTTGAGGGGGATACCAAGTCGTTTTGACGCCTCGCCAAAAAATTTCTTTTCTGGTTTTCTTAGTCCAACCTCGTCCGACAAGAGAACCTCATCAAAAAAATCAAATAATCCTCTTTCCCGATTAATCTGACTATGCTCTTTTATCGTATTCGACAATATTGCTGTTTTATATCTTTTCCCGAGCCCTTTAATGAGACCAAACATCCCCTTTTTAATTTTAGCATGCTGTTTATATGGCTTAACCCATAAGGTCTGTAAAATCTTGTCGGAAGGACATTTTATCCCTAATTTACAACAAACTCTATGCCAGAATTCTAAAGTCGTTTCTTCTCCTCTCCCCAGGGCATCTGCCTCTTGCCGAATAACCTTTCCCAATTTTTTGGGTTCTATCTTCAGCTTCCCGCTCGCATATTTAATAAACGCAACTCCGGAATCTTTTATCAAAACTCCGCCTAAATCAAATATTATTCCTTTTATTTCTGATTGTTTTTTCATATTCCTACGCCCCCCCAACACTTTTTATACTTCTTCCCGCTCCCGCCCTCCTTTGCCCTTCGCCTTTGGCTCGGGGCTGCGGCGGACTCCGCTTTATCTTTTATGATGCGGAGCGTTAATCATTCCGCACTTCTTATACTTGTATATTTTACCGGTCGTTGGATCAATCGCTCCGCAGGGGCAAGGGTCGTTTCGGCCCACTTTTCTGCCCACTTTTCCGCCCACTTTTCCGTCCGCGCCAGCCGGAATAGAATTATTGCCTGACATCATCGCCTGCTGCTGCGCCTGTTGCGCCTGCTGGGTCAAAGAAACATTCATTACCCCTCTTACTATATTTTTCTCAATAAGATTAAATAATTCCTTGAACATTTTGTATCCCTCATTTTTATACTCCACCAGCGGGTCCAATTGGCCATACGCCCGCAATCGCACCCGGTCCCTCAAATAATCCATTTCTGAAAGGTGCTCAATCCAAAAAGCGTCAAACATCCGTAAACAGACAAACCGCAAGGCCCTTGAAAATTCGCTCCCCAACTCCGCCTCCTTTTTCAAAAAATCGTCTTTGGCCTGCCCTTGCTTTTCAAAAATCGCCAAGACCTTTGCTTTCAGCTCTTCCTCCGAGGCATCCACTATCTCGTTTCTCTTTTTATAAAAAGAAGTGCGGTGGATATTCATCACGTCATCATATTCCAGAAGATGTTTTCTGGCATCAAAATTCATTCCCTCAATCTTTGCCTGCGCGCTCTCCACGGCCTGGCTGATTAATTTTGACTGAATGGGCTGGCCCTCGGGCACGCGCAGACGCTCCATCAATCCTTTAATCCGGTCTCCGCCGAAAATCCGCAATAAATCATCTTCGGCTGACAGAAAAAATTGGCTCACCCCCGGATCGCCCTGCCGGCCGGACCTTCCTCTTAATTGATTATCAATCCTTCTGGCCTCATGCCTCTCGGTCCCCAAGACCAAAAGTCCGCCCAGTTTCTTGATTTCCTCTGCTCCTTGGACATCAGGCGGATTGCCCCCGAGAATAATATCCACGCCCCGGCCGGCCATATTGGTAGCCACGGTCACCGCGGCCTTCCTGCCGGCTTGGGCAATAATTTCTCCTTCTCTCTGATGATGTTTGGCATTTAAAACCTGATGAGGGACTCCCTGGGTTTCCAGAATCCTGCCCAACATTTCGTTCTTCTCAATCGACCTCGTGCCTATTAAAACCGGCTGGCCTTTCTGATAATTCTCTTTTATTTTCTCGGCAATGGCCAAAAATTTCTCTTTTTCCGTCTTGTAAATCACATCTGCCAAGTCCTGTCTTATCATAGGATTGTTAGTGGGAATAGCCACGACCTCCAGCTTATAAACCTTTTCAAACTCTTCCGCGGAAGTAAGGGCAGTGCCGGTCATTCCGGAAAGCTTTTTATACATCCTAAAATAGTTTTGCAGGGAAATGGTGGCCAAAGTCAGGGACTCGGGCTGGACCGAAAGCCCTTCTTTCGCTTCTACTGCCTGATGCAGTCCACCCGACCATCTTCGACCGGGCATCAGTCGTCCGGTAAACTCGTCCACAATGATTATTTCCCCGTCTTTCACCACATAGTCCCGGTCTTTTTTAAACACCACTTCCGCGCGCAAGGCCTGTTCAAGGTGATGCAGATATTTCGTCCCCTTTTCTTCATAAATATTTCCCACGCCAAGAATCTTTTCAATTTTTGCGACGCCAGCGTCTGTAAGAGTCGCCACTTTTTCTTTTTCATGAATTTCATAATCCTCATTTTCCTTAAGCCGGGGGATAATTCTGGAAAAACCCTCGTAAAGCTTTGAACTTTCCACATCAGGCGCAGAGATTATTAAAGGAGTTCTGGCTTCGTCTATCAAGACCGAATCAACCTCGTCAATGATGGCAAAGTTCTGGCCTCTCTGGACTCGCTGCTCCGGCGCCTGCGCCATATTGTCCCTCAAGTAATCAAATCCGAATTCATGATTAGTCCCGTACACTATATCCGCCTGATAGGCCTCTTTTCTGGAAACCGGCCTTAAATAACTCTCCACCACCTTAAACCCTCCCACCACATCCCTCTCCGCATCTTCGTCTTCGTCTTCGTCTTCGTCTTTTTCTTTTTCATTTTTGGATTTGGGATTTTGGATTTGTTTGGGATTTGGGATTTGGGCATTGGGATTTTCTTGCTGGTACTGCGGGTCATAAATCAAGGCCGAGTCATGAACCAAGCACGCCACCGATAATCCAAGCGCATAATATATTTGCCCCATCCAAACTGCGTCTCTTTTCGCCAAATAGTCGTTAACAGTCACAATATGAACTCCCTTGCCTTCCAAGGCGTTAAGATAAGCAGGCAAAGTAGAAGCAAGGGTCTTGCCTTCTCCGGTTTTCATTTCAGCGATACCTCCCTGATGCAAAACAATGCCGCCCATCAATTGAACGTCAAAATGTCTTTGTTTTAAGACCCTCTTGGCTGTTTCCCGCACTAAGGCAAACGCTTCCGGCAATAAATCATCTAATGCATTATTCTTTTGGATTCTTTCTCTGAATTCGCTTGTTTTAATTTTCAATTCTTCATCTGAAAATCGCTGGAACTCCGATTCAAGGTTATTAATTTTCTCTGCCAGCGGCCTAAGCCTTTTCAAATATTTTTCATTATCATCGCCAAAAATGGCTTTGAGAATCGGCATCGTATTATCGTATTATAGATATAATCTAACACGATGATTCGGAAAAAGAAAGAAGGTCTTTCTGTTGTCAAAAAAAAGCGGGACAAACTGCCATTGGCAGTTTGCCCCATTGAAACCCTCTCCTATGAAGGATCTGGACAGCAGGGATCAGGAACATAGATTTGATGGCGGCAGCTCGCTGAGCGATGACAGTCGCAATCGTCGTCCCAGACAATCCCCTTGATTATCCAGGTTCCCGGGATGTCGAACTCAACAGAGAACTCCTGTTGCTGTTCATACACAACAACATCTCCGTTCGGGTTTTCCACGCTGGCCAGGTACCTGACGATGCCATTACCCTGACCATAGCTGCAGTTCGGATCAATGGAAATCCCCGAAGGGCTGTTCTCGGCGGAGTTATCCGAAGATGCGCCGACGGAAAGTTGGTGGAACACCTTTTCGTCAAAAGTCGCGCTTTGAACCGTGTCGCAACTATGGCAAGGCGGAGGACTGCAAGGCGGAGGAGCGCAAGAACAACAGTTGCACCAGCCGTCCGGGTCATAGGCCTCCAACCGGAACAAAATCGTAGCTCCTAACGAGACCGATGACGGGCTTGGAGAAAGCCGAACAACCGGCGGAACAAGCCCTTCTATCCTGATAGTTGCGGTCTTGGTGGCAACCGCTCCATCATCGTCAACCGCCTTGCCGGTCACGGTGTATAGCCCCGGCAAATAATATCGGTGAATCGCCGAAGTGCCGGAACTAATCGTGCCATCTCCCCAATCAATCGTAGTCAGAACCACGCTTTTGGGAGAAACCGAGACGCTGGCCGGGTCAACGACATTACTCAGGGTTGCGCTGATTCTGTCACAGATATAGTTGTGGCAGCACGATGGCGTGTCGATGTCTTTCACGGTCAAGGCGCCGATGCTCGGGGCTGGGTTAAAAACGGTAATGGTTTTGGTCTCGCAACCTACCGCTCCTCTATCGTCTGTCACTGTTAAGGTGACAGAATAGTTTCCGTCGTCAGGGAACGCATGAATGACGGTCACGCCACTCGATGTTCTCCCGTCGCCGAAGTCCCATGAGTAGGACGCGATGCTCCCATCCTCGTCATAACTCGAGGAACCGTCGAAACTCACGTTTGTTGCTGCGAAAGGCAAGATTGGGCTCCATGAAAACGAAGCCACCGGTTCGCGGTTGAACAAGAAACAACCGCCAAGCGCCAATGTCGCCATCAGCAATGCCAACATTCCCAATCCGACAATTCTCTTCTTCATTGGACACCTCCAGTGTCTTTTTGTTTTTGCTTTTGCTTTTGCTTTTGCTTTCGCGCCTTCATCTTCCTGTCCTTTTACTTCCCAAAAAACCCAATGTATATGTATGTTTATGTTAACGAACTGTTATCTGTTATCTGTTATCTGTTATCTGCTATTTTTTATAATATCACAACTTCTATCTTTGTCAAGAGATAATGTTGATTAAAAATAAAGGGGGGCAGGCAGAGGCCAACCCCCGAGATTCTCGAGCCGGGAACAATAGAAAGAACCGTCACAGTCAGTAGGCAATGATAATGCCTATCATCAACCACCACCAAAAGGCAGTAGCGCAACAGGGAGAAGGACAGCAAGGCGCTGGAACGGGATGCGTTTGGTAGCAGGTCGGCGGCACAGGACAGGTCGGCGCAGGACTCACTGGCCTTGTCGAACATTGAGGAGGGCTTGTAGCCGAGATAAACGGCATCATCCTCTCCCCTACCCAGATACAATCCTCGCGCACAATGCACCATTGCCAGATATCGCGTATTGACAGATAGGGACCTTGACTCCTACAGAAATCGGGCAAGAGCAATTTGAACGGCGAGAAAAGCACAGTCAACTTTTGGCTCTTTCCGATTGGGAAAAGCATAGACAACGGAAGAACGTTCAGCCCGGCGCTCTTATAGTTGCCCCTGTCCTGCGAGTTCGGAAAAAGCATATACTGCTCCGACCTGGAATCTCCCTGATAGAAAACATAGAGATAGCCCGAACAGGGCAGGGTTACGCTCCCGTAGAAATGGTCATCGCTGACGCTCAGACCAATGACTAAGGGATTGCCTGCGAAGACCCGTCCACCAATCCATACTTGCTGACTCTGGCTTGCTGAAACAGCCAAACCGCCGATGACCAAGGCAAGAGCCAATGCTGTTGCCGCCAAGATTTTCTTTTTCATTCTGCTTCCTCCTCCGGATTTGGAATCTATCGCGACAAGAATATGCCGCAATATACTATTGAAATATTAGTGAATAATTATAACTTTGTCAACCTCCCCGCTTAAGGGCGGGTGCTTGACATAAAATTTTAATTAGGTATGATTAAAATAATCTTTACAATTTCATAGGGGGCGCAAAATGAAAAGAAAAGCGCTAATGTTGGTAGTGGCGGCCATACTGCTCTTGGGCATAGCAAGCGCAGCAATGGCCAAGGACTATTCAATCTGTCCACCCCCGAGCCCTCGAAATCCCTGCTTTTACGGATTTGAAACCGACATCCAAATAGGCACGGCTTGGCCGTCCTATGTCGGGGTAGATCTCGGCTTCCTGATTCAGGGGGACTTCAGCCTTGGGTTCGGAGGATCGTATATGGTCGTAGAGACGCAAGACCTGATTGGGGGGTATGCCAAGATAGGCATAGCGGCTCTTGACATCATTAAGGGCAGGGTCCTCCTCAGCCCTGACCGAGCTGAATGGTATGGCAGCTTTAAGTTCAAGATACCATTGGCTCTGTTGTTCGCGTGCGACCCATTTTCTGTGGGATTCCAATATGTAGAGTCCTACCTTCGGCATGACTGTGGATCCACGTACCTTCAGTCCTTCTCCACTTTTCTCGGCATCGACATGTTCGTCAACAAGGGTCAAGCCGAGATCTGGCTCGAGATGCAATCCCCGCACAATCGCGAGATTGTCCGATCTTGCAGCCGACGATATGTGATTGACCGAGAAACACTGCAGTTTGAATTCGGGTTCGCCTTCTGCTTTTAAGAAGGCGCCCGATGAATCAGGACCAGGGGTCTCTAACGAGACCCCCTCTTTTTTATTTAATAAACTCTTCTAAATATTTTTCTTTTTTCTGCAAGGACTCAAGCATCTTTTTCAGCTCCGCCATTTTTAATTCCCGGCCAGCCACGAGTTTGTGCCAGGCCTCCAATTCTTTCGTCCTCTCTCGCAGCGCCATCTTACTCCTGGCTATTTCCTCCGCTCTTTCTATCAGCGCCTTCTTGCTTTCAATAATGGCCCTTGTCCTTTCCTCAATCATTTTTTCCAAAACTTCTTTTTGGCGTTCCTCGGCTAAAGAATAGGCGATAAGCAAAGCCCCTATTAAGGCATAAGCGGTCAGAATCAATATATTGATTATTCTCGCGACGATATCAACGGATAATAAAACTTTAACAAGAGATATTAAGACAACGGACATTACTAAAACATTAACTAAGGCAACTCTTATTTTAAAAAAATTCTTTTTGAAAATATTTTTTATCATAGACGCGAATAAAAGTCATTAAATAATCGGCGAGAGTAAAATTCGGCAACTTCTGCGATAGCGATTGAATCATCGTCAAAATTCATAATCGCGCTTTGAGTATTCTTTTATTTTATCATTTTATCATTTTTAAAAATAATAAACAAAAAAATCACTTCTCTATTGCGAACAAAGAAGTGATTTCTTTGGTATTGATTTAATTAAATGCCTCTCTAAATTTCTCTCTTAAATTTTCCGCTCCGCAAGATCTCCGTCGTGCGAAATCTTTCTTTGAGTTTTCGCGCCCATTTCCTGGCCCGCGCCACGCGCCTCCCTTTATATTTCTTAACCTCTCTTTGAATTTCTTCTTTGGCAGTATTAATGGCGGTCCTTAAATCATTATCCCGAGCCACTGCCCTCAATGATTTCTTGGGCAGTGATAACTGCACTTCAGCACGAAAAACATCACCTTTAAGGTGATGTTTTGAAATTTTTCCAATTTCAACAAATGCTTCTGTTTTTTCCCTTTCTCCGGCAAAAAATTCGTCCGGCCCGAAAGCTCCTAAAATTCTTTCCAATTCTCCAATTTTATCATTGACCCAGATTACCAGAGCTTCATCTAAATCAATATTTGTGGTTTTGATGTTAACTTTCATTTCTTTCTCTCTATCCCTCTTCAAATGATAAATTAAATCTTAAGAAGATTTATCTCTTCTTCTTTTTCTTCGTCGTTTTCTTCTTTTTTGCTACCTTCTTTTTGGCGGCCTTCTTTCTTTTAACCATAGTAGTTTAAACTTTTAATTATTAAAATGAGAATTTCATCGGCCTCCTTTAATACATTTTCTTTCTTTTAAAAAAATATGTCAATGTGGAAAACTTTAAATAATAAAAATCTCTTCTTCTAAATCAATTTGAAATTTATTTTTGATTTCTTTCTTGATAAACGCTATCAATTCTAAAACATCTTTCGCCGTCGCTCCCCCTAAATTAATAATAAAGTTGCAATGTTTCTCCGATATCTGCGCCCGGCCGATTATTTTGCCTTTAAGCCCGGCTTTTTCTATCAGGAATCCGGCCGGAATAAATCCGTTTTTCGCAATTTCCGGATAATTATTTTTTGTCTCCGCTGTTAATTCGGGATTTTTAAAAACTGATCCAGCGGAAGGATAATTTAAAGGATGGCGTTCTGCCCGATAATTTTTATGCTCATTAATCTTTCTTTTAATATCTTCTTTATCTCCTTCCTTCAACTGAAATTCGCCGGAGAGAATAATGAAATTTTTATTTTCTTTAAAAATGCTGGAGCGATAATCAAAATGACATTCTTGGGCATCGCATTGCCTGATTTCCTCTTTGGCAGTATCAAAATATTCAACTCTTTTTAGCACATCTAATATCTGCCCGCCGAAAGCGCCGGCATTGCCCCTGATTGCTCCTCCCACAGTGCCATAAATGCCGGCTGCCCATTCCAGTCCGGACAATCCTGCCTCCGCCGCCAATCTTACCAAATCCGACAACATAACCCCTGCCTCGGCCCAAATAATATTATTTTGGATTTTGGATTTCCCGCCTGCAACCCGCCCCGGGCGGGTAGCAAGGCGGGCAGGTGAATTTTGAACTTTTATTATCAGCCCGTCAAATCCTTCATCAGGAAACAAAATATTGCTCCCGGCGCCCAAAATAAAAAAAGGCAATCCGCATTTTTCGGCTGCTTTAATGGCTTTTATGATTTCTTGCTTATTGTCGGCAACGAAAAAAAATTTCGCGTTTCCGCCGATTTTGAAAGTTGTATATTCTGCCAGAGGAACGTTTTCCCTCACTCCCGGCAGTAATTCTTTAATACACATTCAATGTTAATTTTTAATTTCTTAATGAACCCTATGTAAAATCCCGAACTTAAAAATCCAAAATCCAAAGTTCAAATGTCAAATCAAGCTCAAAATCCAAATTGAAGAAATGTATTCTTTTGACATTGAGTCATTTGGATTTGCCTGTCCTGAACCTGTTGAAGGGATTTGACATTGGGATTTTGACATTTGGATTTGGGATTTTCCCAAGTGGGCCCCCGCCGGTTAACTCTAGAAAACTTTTAAAGAGTGTTGCCATTATGACTCACCAACGGAAGAAGACCCTTATGGGCCCCCGCCGGTTAACTCTAGAAAACTTTTAAAGAGTGTTGCCATTATGACTCACCAACGG
>JAHITK010000024.1 GCA_018817645.1 Patescibacteria group bacterium
CCGCTGAAAGCATATAAGCGGGAAGCCCCTCCCAAGATTAATCCTCTTAGACAGGTTGGAGATCACAACCTTGATAGGCCTTAGATGTAAGCTCTGTAAAGAGTTTAGTCGAGAGGTACTAATTAGTCATTAATATATTGTACCTTGATTTCCTTTTTAAGAGTCCTTAACAAAAGAAAAGTAAAGAGCGTGGTTGCTGTAAGGGAGCTATGCTGGAAGTGCTCCACCCGATCCCATCCCGAACTCGGAAGTGAAATCTTCCAAGGCCGATGATAGTGCTTTGCGCCAAAGTAGGTAGCTCTCTTACAGTGACCATGCTTTTTAATTCCCGGGCAACGCTTCCAAAAAAGTCTAAATCTTGTTAGAATAGCAGAATAACAGCATATAGCTATATGATTTTTAAGACAGGGAAAAATCAAAAGATTTTTTGGTCAGTTGTCGCGATTTTTATCATCCTGATTTTTGTTTTTCTTCAACAGCCCATTAGGTCTGTTTTTTATTCCATCAGCGGCTCTTTGGAATCGTGGTGCTGGGAAAAGGGGCAAAGCGACTCCAGTTTTTGGGCCGGCTTTTTTAACGCCGCCCATCTTAAAATTCAGAATCAAAATCTGAAACAGGAAAATCAGGCGCTGTTAAGCAATCTTTTGGATTTTAAAGAGCTTCAAGAAGAAAACCAGAGATTGCGCAATGCGTTGGGATTAGGGCTGGCCGAAGAGTTTAATCTCAAAGAGGCAGCCATTTTGACAGAGGATACGACCAGGGATTATGCGGTTATTGATAAAGGAAAGGAAGACGGAATAAGCGAGGGAATGGCGGTTATCACTTACGAAAAAGTTTTAATTGGCAAGGTTGTGGAGGTTTATCGCAATGCGTGCCAAGTGCGTCTCATCACCGATTTCGGAACAAAATTCGGAGTCAGGGTAGCTGATACGAATGTCCCTGCGCTTGCCAAGGGCCAGGGCAATAAAAATTTGATTTTAGACCTGATCCCAAAAGACGCGGATGTCCCAATCGGGGCGTTTGTCTCCACCAGCGGGCCTGAAGGAGGTTATCCGGCAGGGCTTTTAATCGGGACGGTCAGCGAGACAAGCAACGCTGACGCAGAGCCATTCCAAAAAGCGAGAATAGATAATTTTTTCAAAATTCAGGACGCAGATTTATTATTCGTGATTATTGATTAATGCCGGCAATAAAAATCATTGTTTCATTTATAGTTTTTTATTTCTTGGCCGTCTTTCAAGCCGGTTATTTGATTCATTTTAAGATAGCGGGGGGAATCTGGAATCCGCTTTTGGTCGCTATAATATTCCTGAATTTTTTTGAAAAAAAAGAAGATAAATCAGGACTGGTTGCAGGCGGCTTGGCAGGGTTTTATTTGGATTTGTTTTCGTCATATTTTCTCGGATTTTTTACTCTTATCGGAATATTGGTTGCTTTTGCCATTAAATACGTAAAGCCATTGCTTGAGACAAAGAGGTTTGTGAGTTTCGCTCTTGTCCTGTTTTCCGGCCTGTTTTTTTACGAAATGGTCTTAACGGTTGCCCTGATAACCCGCGGATTATCTTTCAATGTTTTCAGTATTATCATCAATTTTTTGGCCGGCATAATAATTTATTGGATTTTAAGGTTATTCAATGTTCTCTGTTGGAAAAAATTTAGATAAAATTAAGATAAAAAGGCCGGGGGTGGAGATAGAGCCGGAAGAGGTGTTCTGGGACGCTTTGGTTCAGCGAAAAGAACAAACGCCTTTCAAGAAGAAATTGGAAGTGCCTCTCAAATCACGGTCGCTCAAAATCCTCTGGCTGATTTTTTTTGTTTTGGCAATCCTTGTTTTCGCCAAAAGTTTCCAGTTCCAAATTGTCCAATATGATAAATTTTCCGCGCTGGCGCAGAAGAATAAATTTGTGGTGAGCAAACTGGAAGCGCAGAGAGGGATTATTTATGATGAAAATTTTGAGCAGCTGGTCTACAATCGGCCTTCGTATAATTTAGTTTTCGACAAGGCGGAATTGGGAGGAAGAGAGAATTCAAAACAGGCGATTTTCAGCAAGATTGCCTGGATTTTGGGAGTAAAGCCCGAGTCGCTTGAGAAAAAAATCGACAGCGCTGAAAACGGTTCGGTCTTGATATCCCAAAATCTTGACTATCAAAAACTTATTTTATTCGAGTCCAACGCCGATGAGCTTAAGGGATTCAGCGTCAAAAATGTAGGAACAAGAGAATACCCCGATGGTTCGGTATTTTCGCATATTATCGGATATTACAGAGAGAGCGGGCAAAACGCCGGCTTGGAGAATTTCTACAACGATTACTTGTCTCCGGAACTTGGCGAAATGAAATCTGAAAGAGATGTTTACGGAGAAATTATCTCAGAAGAAATGGTCAAATCCTCGGAGTCGGGCGACAGTTTGGTATTGTGGCTGGAGGCCGGTCTGCAGAAAAAACTTTATAATACGATGTCTGTTCAGATTAAGAGCGCCGGAGTGAAAAGGGCTGCCGGCGTTGCCATAGACCCGAAAACCGGAGGCATTTTGGCTTTGGTGAGTTTTCCGAGTTTTGACAATAATCTTTTCAGTCAAGGAATCAGTCAGGACGAATGGGATGCCTTGTCTGACAATAAAGATATGCCGTTTCTCAACAGGGCAATCGCCGGTCGGTATGTGGTTGGTTCTACCATTAAGCCCTTGATAGCCGCCGCCGCCTTGCAGGAGGGGGTTGTTTCAGAGAACACAACCGTCAACTGCCAGGGAGAGATTGTGGTTGACAATCCTTGGTATCCGGACCAGCCCTTTGTTTTCAAGGATTGGATGGTCCATGGGATTACAAGCATTAAAGACGCCATCGCCCGCTCCTGTAACGTTTTCTTTTACACTGTAGGCGGGGGATACAAGAATTTTAAGGGCTTAGGCGCGGATAAGATTAAAGAATATTTGGACTATTTCGGGTGGGGCGGGGAATTGGGGATAGATTTGCCCGGAGAAGTGGCAGGATTTGTGCCGGATAAGGAATGGAAAAAGGAGAAATTTTCTTCGCCCGACAGCATTTGGATGCCCGGAGACACTTATAATCTCTCTATCGGTCAGGGGTTTTTGTCCGTAACTCCCTTGGAAGTTGCCGCGTCTTACGCCGCCCTTACTAATGGCGGGACTTTATTCAAGCCCCAGATAGTCAAAGAAATAGTGGATAAGGATAAAAATATTATTGAAGAGTTTTCGCCGGTCGTATTGAAGAGTGATTTTATTGACAAAGATAATTTGGATATTGTTAAAGAAGGAATGAGAGGCACAATCACTTATGGCTCGGCCACTGTTTTGAACAGTTTGCCGGTGAAGACAGGAGCGAAAACCGGGACCGCGGAAATCCCGCGCGAAGGTTATTATCACAGCTGGATAACCGTATTCGCGCCTTACGATGACCCGCAAATTGTTTTAACATTAATGGTTGAGGAGGGATTGGGCATGCATGTGGCCGTTGCGCCAACAGTCAAAGAGGTCTTGGAATGGTATTTTAGCGGAAATGAGGGGACGGAGGGGTTGACAAAATAGCAGCAATATCTCGCTGTTCTGGCCTCGTTGATTACCTATAAACGCCGGAACCCTTACCAGCATTGAAGATTCTCGCAAGCCGCCCGAGGGCGGGTTGTTTTGAGGTTGACAGCATTGGGGGAAATATTGTAATACAAGGATAGAAAAGGTAAGGTATAGAAAGCAAAATTAGTTCTTTTCAAATTGGATTATTCGTTGGCAGAGTTTTGGGGTTTGTCTTGACCCTAAAACGCTGCCAGCGAAGCGAGGAATAAATTGTCCTCCGCCTAAGCAGGGCCTTAGATGCCCCGGGTCATTGGGCAGTGGGTGCAAAGATGAATCAGGGCGCGGTATTAAAAATTGAAGCCAACCGATGCCGGATTTTGGTGGCCATTCAACAAAGAGGTCATCGCCCTTTAAAAGGAGTCATTACTCTTTTGAGAAAGAAGGAATGGGGCCAACAGGCATTATTGGTTTTCCATTTTTTCTTTCAGGAAATTGAGCAAGACAGGTCTAAAGTTGAAGCCATAATCAGGGAAGATATCCTGAAATGGCGCTTGCCTATGGTTCGCTCGGCGGCTCAAAAAAAAGACGTTGTTGGCGGTTTGCAGATTAAGTTGAATGCTTGTGATTCGTCTGCCGATTTTGTTCTCCACTTTCTGCCGGCGCTGGTTCGGGCGATGAAACGCAGCGCCGACCAGTATCAATCAGACGGCCGAATCTATAAAGTCAGGAGAATTACCTATGATGCCGTTGACGAAAAGGGCTTGACCGTTGCCCAGCAACTTACAAGAATCTACCAGAAGGACTGAGGCAGTTTCCCCCTCGCCGAGCTGCGCTCGGCGAGGGATTTGCTTTTCAAGAACAAATGTCATAAAATTAGAGAATGAGGGAAGCGCAAAATGTAAAATAAAATAATCTGAACAGATAATATTAATATGCCTCAAATAGACGAAGTCAAAAAAGCGCGGATAGAGAAATTGAAAGCAATGCAGAGAGCCGGCGTTGATGTTTATCCTTTGGCTACAAAGAGAACTCATTCAATTTCCGATGCCCGGAAGGATTTTGCGAAATTGGAGCGGGCAAAAAAGGAAATTATTTTAACCGGCAGGATTAAATCATCTCGGGGGCACGGCGGGGCGACTTTTTCAGATATTGAGGACGGCACGGATAAAATCCAATTATTTTTCAAAAAAGACAATCTCGGTCCCAAAAAATACGAACTGCTTCAGAAATATTTTGATGTCGGCGATTTTATTGAAGCGAGAGGAATATTATTCAAAACAAAAGCCAGAGAAAAAACCCTTTTGGTCAATGATTTCAAAATTCTGGCAAAATCCATTCTGCCTTTGCCTGAAAAATGGCACGGCTTGAAGGATGTGGAAGACCGGTTCAGAAAAAGATACCTTGACCTTATTTTCAACAAGGATGTAAGGAAAAAATTCGTTTTAAGGCACCAGATAATAAACGAATTGAGGAGTTTCCTTATCGAGCAGGGATTTTTAGAAGTGGAGACCCCGATTCTGCAGACGATATACGGCGGAGCCAAAGCCCAGCCGTTTATCACCCGCCTTAATGCCTTAGATATTGATTTATATTTGCGCATTGCGCCGGAGCTCTATTTAAAACAGCTTTTGGTCGGCGGTTTTGAAAAGGTCTTTGAAATAGGCCGGAACTTCAGGAATGAGGGAATGGACCGATATCACAATCCGGAATTTACTTTTTTGGAATTCTATTGGGCTTATGTGGATTACAAGGACTTGATGAAATTCACCGAGCAGATGTTGACCTCGGTTATCAAAAAGATTTTCGGGACTCTTCAACTGGAATATCAGGGGAAAACCATAGATTTTAAGACCCCATGGAAGAGAGTGGATTTTTACCAACTTATCAAGAAGGATACCAAGATTGATTTGGAAACGATTCATCCGGAAGCGCTGGCGAAAAAGGCCAAGGAAATGAAGATAAAAATTGAAAAAGGCGAAGGATTCGCGGAAATAGCGGATAAGATTTACAAACAATGTTCCCGAGATAAAATTTGGAGCCCCACTTTTGTTATTCATCATCCGCACGGCAATTTCCCGTTGGCCAAAGCCAAAGACGAGAAGCAATTGGCAAATCTCCAGCTGATTATAGCCGGATGGGAGATGGTGAATGCTTTTTCCGAATTGAACAATCCTGAAGTTCAAAGAGCAAGGTTTGAAGAGCAGGAGAAAATGTATAAAGCAGGATTTAAGGAAGGGATGAGAATTGACGAGAATTTCTTGGAGGCCTTGGAATACGGAATGCCCCCGGCTGCCGGTTTTGGCTTGGGTGTTGACCGCTTGGTGGCGCTTTTGACTGATTCGCATTCGCTTCGGGAGGTCATATTATTTCCGACAATGAAACCCCAAGAAAGTGTAAAACGTAAAGCGAAAAACGCAAAAGGCAAAGCAATAGATTGAAATCCAAAATCCAAAGCTCAAATGTCAAATCAATCTCAAAATCCAAAATCCAAATTGAAGAAATGTATTCTTTTGACATTGAGTCATTTGGATTTGCCCGCCCTGAACCTGTCGAAGGGATTTGACATTGGGATTTTGACATTGGGATTTAATTTTAATTAACTATTACCTTGCCTCGGGCGGGTAAGCACCTATGATTGACATAAAATTACTGCGCGAGAATCCCAATTTAATCAAACAGGCCCTGGAAAAAAGAGGGGTGGATATTGATATTGAGAAGATTTTGGGGTTGGAGAAAGAAAGGCGGGTTATTCTGCGGGAAGTGGAGGATTTGCGCTCTCAAAGAAACGAGATTTCTTCCCAAAAAGGCAAGCCAATTGATATGGAGAAGGCAAAAAAGATTAAAGAGGATTTAAGGGGCAAAGAGGAGCAACTTAAAGTTATTGAGTCCGGGTTTGAGGCGCTTTACGCCCTGATTCCCAATCTTCCCCTTGATGATGTGCCGGTCGGGGAGAAGGAGGCAGACAGACAAGTAATCAGAGAGTGGGGCAAGATTCCGAAGTTTGATTTTGAACCAAAAGACCATTTAGAAATAGGCAAGGACCTGGACTTGATAGATATGGAGAGGGCGGCGAAAATCTCGGGTGCCCGGTTTGGGATTTTGAAAAACGAAGCCGCTTTATTGGAGTTCGCTTTAGTCAGATTGGCGCTGGAGACGCTCTTAAAAGAGGGGTTTATCCCGGTAATTCCGCCAACCCTACTCAAGCCGGAAATGATGCAGGCAATGGGTTATGTGGACACAGGAGAGGATAGGGCTGAACGGTATTTTCTGGAAAAAGACAACTTATACCTTGTTGGCACGGCCGAGCAAATGCTTGGCTCTATGCACCAGGGAGAGGTTTTTGATAAAAGCGAATTGACCAAGAGATATGTGGGTTTTTCTTCTTGTTTCCGGGAGGAAGCGGGCTCTTACGGGAAAGACACCAAAGGGATATTCAGAGTCCATCAGTTTGATAAGGTAGAAATGTTCAGTTTTACCAGACCCGATGACTCGCAAATAGAGCACCAATTTCTTGTCTCGCTTGAGGAAAAATTAATGCAAAAACTCGGACTGCCTTATCGATTGGTCCACCTTTGCACCGCGGATATGGCCCGGCCGTCTGCTTCCACTTATGATATAGAGGTTTGGATTCCTTCACAGAAGAAATACCGGGAATTAATGTCCAGCTCAAATTGCACCGACTTCCAGGCGAGGCGTCTGGGGATAAAGTATAAGGAGGGGGACAAGACGGAATTTGTCCATACTTTAAATGCCACGGCCTTTGCGATTGGCAGGACGATTGTGGCGATTTTGGAAAACTACCAACAAAAAGACGGAAGCGTCGCGATTCCGAAGGCGCTTAGAAAATATTTAGGGAAGAAATATATATTGAGATAGGGTGCTCGGATATCATTTTTAAACTGACGCAGAATTTTCCCAGCGAGAAAATTACTGCTCGGCTTTCGGCCTCGCTCATCCCGCTTGAAACGGGATGCCATGCCCGCTCGGCCTCGGATGCATTTTAAAAATGATATCCTCGCACAGCGAATTATTACGAGGCCGGGCCTCGTAATGAGACTCGGCCTCGTAATTTACTATACTATGGAAGAAAAATTTATAGATATTAATGGAATAAAAACTTTTACAAGAATCGGAGGCGCAGGAACTCCTTTTTTAATCTTGCACGGCTGGGGAGGGAGCGCTGATTCTTGGCTCAAGGTTCAGGAAAATCTGGCCAGGAATCTTCAGGTATTTGTTTTGGATTTGCCGGGATTCGGAAAAAGCGGGTTGCCTCCAAGGCCGTGGGATGTTCAGGATTATATGGAATTCGTTTTGGATTTTCTGGAAAGTTATAACATAAGACAGTATTATCTTTTAGGTCATTCATTCGGCGGAAGAATTTCCATTAAATTATCGGCGCAATTTCCAGATAGGGTTATAAAATTGATACTGGTTGATTCGGCCGGCCCGCAGCCCACAAAAAAGAAGTTTTGGAAGAAAGTTTTGCCTTCCATCGCTTCGTTTGTCAGTATTTTTTCGTCCTGGCCGGGATTCCAGCTATTTCGGAGATTTTTCTACCAATTTATTATCAGGAGCACGGATTATCTCAAAGCGATGGGGGTGATGAAGGAAACATTTTTAAAGGTTATTTCAGAGGATTTGACATCCTGCTTGGAAAAAATAAAAGTCAGAACCCTAATTGTCTGGGGAGCAAGGGACAAAATTACGCCTCTTAAAGACGGTCGTTTTATGAATTCCAGAATTCAACATTCAGATTTAGTGATTTTGCCCTGTAATCATAATCCTCATCTCGAAATACCCGAAGATTTATCAAGGAAAATTTTGGATTTTTTAAATAAAAATGGAGATTAAGATTATTAATAACGAGCCCCTGCGCCGGGAGTGGAATCAATTTTTGTTTGAAAACAATGGGAGTTTTTTACAGTCGTTTGAATGGGGAGAGTTTCAGCAATCTTTAGGCAAACAAATTTGGAGAATTCAGGTTAGAGAAAAAGAAGCCGTTTTGGGACAAATGTTGCTCATTAAGGAAATTTTCCCCCTTAAGAGAAAGTCCTGCTTGTATATTCCCTTCGGCCCGGTTCTTAAAAAAGATTTGTTGCCAGAAGAGCAGAAGGAAATCATCGCAGTTGTTTTGGAAAGAATTCAGAATATCGTCCAGGAACAGGGAGCAATTTTTTTGAGAATAGAGCCGGACGCAGAATTAATTCTCCCTGACGGCCGGCGCGCCGTTATCCCCAATAAAAGAATTCAACCGCAAAAGACCCTTATCTTGGACTTGCTTCAAGAGGAAGACGAAATTTTCAAAAATTTTTCTTCCAAAACGAGATATAATGTCGGCTTGGCGCAGAGAAAGGGAGTTAAAATAAAATTTGAGAAGCAATATCGCGAAGAATTTTACCATTTAATTAAAGGCACCTCCAAGAGGGACGGCTTTACGCCTTTTAAGGAAGAGCATTACAAAAAATTATTTGAAATTGCCAATGATGATTTTAAGGTTAAACTTTGTTTAGCCGATTACAGGGGCAAGATTATTGCTTCGTATATTCTCATTCTTTTTAACAAGACCGCCATCGGTCTGCACGGAGCCAATGATTGGCAGTATCGGGCTCTGAAGGCAGTCAATCTTTTGCAGTGGGAGAGAATTAAAATGGTTAAAAAGCTTGGCTGCGAGAAATTTGATTTTTGGGGCATAGACGAAAAAAGATGGAGAGGAATTACGGATTTTAAAAAGGGTTTTGGCGGAACAGAGTTTGCGTATCCGCCCTCAAGAGACATTGTTTTTCAGAAAGGATGGTATAAGCTCTATCATATAGCAAGACGAGTAATTTAATTTTATGATTTCCATTGAACATCCGGCCGTCAAAATAATAATTATTCTCTTATTGTGGTATTTTCATATTTTGCGCCGGAAGGCCTTTTTCCTTTATTTCTGGCAATTGAAAGAATACCGCTTGGATAGGTTTCTTGAAGAAATTAGGCGCAGGAGAGGTCTCATATTTTCAAAGTTTTTCTTTTTGGCGGTGATTGCGCTTGCAATGTGGCTTTTCCTTCCTATCCAAGAGTCATTCAAAGAATGGATAATCCTGGCCCTCTATTTTCTCTTTGCCCTGTACTCTCTCCGTCTGCTTTTAAAGCAAAAATGGGCCTTGCCGAAATTCACTCAGAAAATGGCCACATTGTTCGTTTTTGTGCTGGTGATGGAGGGGTTGTTGATTTGGCGTTTTATCAGCGATTCGGTTTTGTTCATTCTGGTCTTTGAAGCCCTTTTGCCTTTGTTCATTTTCTTAAACCTTGAAATAATCCAAATTCCGAAATTTTTTCTCAAAAAAAGGATTATTGTTATGGCCAAAAAGAAAATTTCGGATAATCCCGACCGGATGACAATCGGGATCACCGGTTCTTACGGGAAAAGCTCGGTTAAGGAAATTTTATACAGCTTGATTGCCGAAGGCCGTAAAGTTTTGAAAACCAGCGAGCACATCAATACCGAAATGGGCGTAGCCCGGACCGTGCTTAGCGAGATAAATAATTCCCACCGCCATTTTATTTGCGAGATGGCTGCCTATCGGCAGGGAGAGATTAATGCGATTTGCCGGATAACCAAGCCAAGAATAGGAATTATCACCGGTATTAACGCCCAGCATCTGGCGTTGTTTGGCTCGCAGGAAAAAATCATTCAGGCGAAATATGAGCTGATTGAGTCCCTGCCCGACGACGGGGTTGCGATTTTTAATGGAGACAATAAATATTGCTTAGAGCTTTACAAGAAAACAAACAAGCCGAAAAGAATTTACGGGTTAAACAGGGATAGGGAAGGGATGGTTCCTGATGTCTGGGCAGATGAGATTAAAATAGGAAATGAGTTCACTCTTTTCAAGATTATTTTTAAAACAGGGGAAACAATAGATTGCAAGACCAGCTTGCTGGGCAGACATAATGTTTTGAATATTCTTGGAGCGGTTTGCGTTGCCCGGGAACTGGGCGTGGGAATTTCGGAGCTTTCCA
Source organism: Patescibacteria group bacterium (assembly GCA_018817645.1). Taxonomy (GTDB): domain Bacteria; phylum Patescibacteriota; class Minisyncoccia; order Minisyncoccales; family PEYH01; genus PEYH01. The sequence continues at coordinate 10,536 of JAHITK010000024.1, forward strand.
AGGCCTGCGCCGGCCTTTTCCAAAAAGGGGGAATGAAAGTCCAGAAAGGAATCAATGGATTAAATATTATTGACTCAAGTTATTCCGCCAATCCGGACGGAGTGATGGCGGATTTGGATTATTTAAAAAATTGGACCTCCCAAAAGGTAATCGTGATGCCGAGTTTGATTGAGTTGGGGGCTGAAGCAAAAAAAGTACATCAGGAGATCGGCAGGAGAATAAGTCAAATTTGCGATTTAGCGATAATCACCACCGAGGATAATTTTCAGGATATTGTTGAGGGAGCCGGCGGCAAAAACGTTTTACTTATCAAAAATCCGCGCGAAATTGTTCAGAAAATTACGGAATTTTGCCAACCCGATGATGTGGTGCTTTTGGAAGGCAGAGCGCCCAAGGGAACAATAGAAGGGTTATTGGCGCCTGACTAAAATTTTTATAAATTAGTTTTTTGAAAATTGGAAAATTGGAATTTGATTGTTAAATTGAAAATTGAAAATTTATAATATGTCTTTTTCCAAGCCCATCTTTATATCCCTGTCCCCTAATATCCAGAAAGATGATTTTTGGCTGGCTTTGAAATTGATTTTTTCTCCTTGGAAGTGGAAAAGAGGGCGGGGGGTTGCTGGGTTGGAAGAAAAATTTAGAAATTATCTGGCTGTAAATAATGCTTTCTCTTTCAACAGCGGCCGTTCCGCGTTTATGGCTATTCTAAAATCACTGGAATTGGAAAAAGGAAGCGAAGTTTTACTCCAGGCATTTACCTGCAATGCCGCGGTTAATCCCATTATTTGGTCCGGGTTAAAACCGATTTTTGTGGATATTGAAAAAGAGACGCTGAATATGGACCCAACGGACTTGGAAAGAAAAATCACTGCCAACAGCAGGGCGGTCTTGGTTCAGCATACTTTCGGGTTTCCGGCCAAGATTGATGAAATTTCGGAAATTTGCCAAAAGCATAATTTGGTTTTAATAGAGGACTGCGCCCATTCTTTGGGCGCGGAATATAAAGGCAGAAAAATTGGGACATTTGGCAGGGCATCGTTTTCCAGTTTTGGCAGAGACAAGATTATTTCCTCTGTCTATGGCGGAATGGCGGTTTCTAACGACCCTGTCTTAGCTGAAAGAATTGAAAAAATCCAAAAAGATTACAAATATCCGTCTGGTGGCTGGGTTTTCCAACAGCTTTTGCATCCGATATTGATTAAAATTTTGGTAATGCCTTTTTACAATTTTCTCGGGCTGGGAAAATTTTTCTTAATCGGATTGCAGAAATTAGGAATAATTTCCAAAGCAGTGACAAAAGGCGAGAAGCAGGGGATAATGCCGGGATATTTTCCCAAAAAAATGCCGAACGGCTTGGCGGTTCTTGCCTTGCAGCAATTAAATAAAATTGATGAGTTTAACGAGCATCGCCGAAGAATATCTGAACTATACCAACAGGGATTAAAGGAATCAAATTTTCATTTATTGGGGTCAGGGGAGAATGAAAGAAAAAATATTTATATGAGATTCCCGATTCTTTCCAAGAGCAACGAATCAGATAAGATTTTAAAGTATTTCCAAAAGCAAAATATTTTTTTGGATGACGGCTGGAGAAAATCTGCGATTGTTCCGATTGGCACAAATATAGACAGGATGAATTATATTAAGGGTTCCTGTCCGGCAGCAGAAGATATCGCTCGGGGGATTATAAACCTGCCTACCCATATAAATATCTCGCTTAACACAGCGGAAAAAATTATCAATCTCCTGAAAGGTTTTTAATATAAGCGCAAAAAAAAGGCCTCCGCCGGGTTGCGAACAGCAACATAACTGTCCCGACCAAAAATGCTGCCAAAACCTTTAAGATAAAAAGATATTAATATAATTTAATGATTATTAAGGTAAAGGTTTTTCCTAATTCCAAAAAAGAATCAGTTGTTCAGAAAGAAGCTGATTTTTTTGAAGTTCGCGTCAAAGCAAAACCAAAACAAGGAGAAGCCAATAAAGCGGTTATCAATATTTTAGCCAAATTTTTTAATGTCAAGTTAGGAGATGTAAAAATAATTAAAGGGGCGAAGGTGAAAAATAAAGTTTTTGAAATTCGGGGCGTCAAAAGCCAAATTGAAAAAGCAGGGGAAATTTTAAAAAAAGGGGGTATAATTGCTTATCCCACTGACACGGTCTACGGAATCGGCTGTAATGCTTTTGATGACAAAGCAGTAAAGAAAATTTTAGACATTAAAGGCAGAGTCCCCAATAACGCGCTGTTGGTAGCGGTTTCGGACTTTAGGATGATGGAAGAAATTGTCTTCGTCAAAGAGAAAGAACGCCGATTTATGGAAAAGTTTTTACCCGGGCCGATTGCTTTTATCCTGCCGAAAAAACCGAAAATCTCTGATTTAGTCACTGGTGGAAAGAAAACAATAGGAATCAGAATGCCGGACAGCAAAGAAACGCTGGAGATTATAACAAAAGCGGGATTTCCGATTATTACCACTTCTGCTAATTTTTCAGGCAAAAAGCCGGCTGTGAAAAGCGAAGATATTGATTTAAAGGTGGACTTTGTGGTAGAAGGAAAGTGTAAATATAAAAAGCCCTCGACTATTGTTGATTTGATAAAAAAGACGATTGTAAGGGAAGGAGAGGGGGCGGAAAAAATAAAGAAAGCATTAAGCACAGAGTTTTCTCTGTAAAAATATGATTAAACAAATCCTCTCTATTTTGGTCATTGTTCTGATTGGCGTTGTCGCCGGAACCTTGTTTTACTTGTTTTATCCGGAGAATTGGGAAACGACCACCGTGACTCTTTTTTGGGGGAACAAAGTTGAAGACCCGGAAGGGTTATTCTGCGAAAGGGTTTATCCATTGGAAAGAAAAATCAAAGGCGCGACGGATAATAAAATTATTCTTACGCTTGAGGAGTTATTAAAAGGCCCGACCAAAGAGGAGATGGAAGCAGGATTTTTTACCACTATCAACCCCGGAGTAAAAGTTCAGGACTTGATTATTGAAGGCCGGGTTGCAATTGTTGATTTTGACGAGACCTTGGAGCAGGCGGTAGGCGGGTCGTGCCGAGTAGGGGCCATCAGAGCCCAGATTACAGAAACCCTGAAACATTTCCCGGAAATAGACAATGTCATTATCTCCGTAGACGGCAGGACAGAGGATATTTTACAGCCATAGGGCGTCAATTAGAGATAGTGTTACGTTCGGATATTATTTTCAGACTGACGCAGCGATTTCCCCAGCGAGAAAATCGTTGTTCGGCTCTCGTCCTCGCTCGTCCCGCCCTGAAATCTTATTGTCTCGCCTTATATTATTACGAGGCCCGGCCCTACCCGCAATGCTACCCGCCCGGGGCGGGTTGCAGGCGGGCTCGTAATTTTTGCGCGAGAAATTGTTTTTTTAACGGCCGGAATATGTTAAGATATGGGAATGATTAAAAAGATAGACAGCCAAACAGAATGGGAAGAGTTTTTAGAGGGTTGCGAGGAAAAAACCTTTCTTCATTCATGGAATTGGGGAGAATTCTTAAAGATAATGGGGGATAAAATTTGGCGTTTTGGCGTTTATGAAAACGATTCTCTCTTAGCGGTTTGTTTAGTATCCTTAGTGCGCGCTAAAAGAGGGTCTTTTTTATTGGTTGAGCATGGACCGATTGTAAAGCCAAAAGCCAAAAGCCAAAAGCCAAAAGTATTGGGAGAAATTTTAGAATATCTGAAAAATTTGGCAAAAAGAGAAGGGGTGGGGTTTGTCAGGGTGTGTCCGATTTGGGAAAGGACGGCGGATAACGAAACAACTTTTAAAGAACTCGGTTTTAGGAACGCACCCATACACGTTCGGCCTGAAGTAAGCTGGGTTTTGGACATTGACAAGTCGGAGGAAGACCTTTTAAGGGATATGAGAAAGACGACTCGTTATTTGATTCGTCGGGCGATCCAGAATAGTGAAATAGAGATTATAAAAAGCAAGAATGTTTCAGACATAGAAGTTTTTAATAAGATATACCAGCAGACCGAAAAGCGCGCTCATTTTGTGCCATTTTCGCTGGATTATCTTAAAGAGGAATTTCAGGCGTTCATAAAAGATGAGCAGGCCTTATTATTTTTAGGGAAATATAAAAATGAGCCAATCGCCGGGGCAATGATAATTTTTTGGCAAGACAGCGCTTTTTATCATCAGGGCGCTTCTTTAAGGAAGTATGCCAAAATCCCGGTTAGTTATTTTCTGCAATGGGAAGCGATAAAAGAGGCAAAAGTAAGAGGGTTAAAAAATTATAGTTTCTGGGGGATTGCTCCGAACGATAACCCGAACCACCCGTGGAGAGGGCTTACCTTGTTTAAGCAGGGCTTCGGGGGAGAGAGAAAGGAATATGTAAAGACCCAAGATTACCTAATTTCCTCCAAATACTGGCTTAATTATGTGGTGGAAAAAGTCAGAAAAAAGAGGAGGGGTTTTTGATGAAAAAACAGCGAAAAAAACGATATTATCAGACAAAAAAGCGCAGTTACGCGCGCAAAAAGAAATCAATTTTTAAAAATCGGTTTTTCTGGTATTTTGTTTTGCTGATTGTCGCCGGCGCCGGAATATTTTATCTCCTGGTCTTTTCGCCGGTTTTTCAGTTAAAGGAGGTGATAATAAAAGGCACGTCGTTTATAAATGCTTCCGAGGCAGAGGGCGCAATCAGCAGGCAGGCCGAAAAGAATATCCTGTTTTTTCCAACCAGAAGCATTATTGTTTTTAACTCCGGCAAGACAGAGACCTTGATGTTGAAGAGGTTTTTGCCGGCCCAAAAAATCAGCATCAAAAGGCAATTTTTTAACAAATTAATTGTCAACATTTTTGAGCGGGAGCCCAAGGCAGTTTTTTGTTCTTCTGAAAATTGTTTTTTATTAGACCAAGAAGGGCTAATCTTCCAGCCCGCCGAGAAAGAGATTTATTTCCCCAACAAAGCGGTTATTGTTTCTGAAGAAAGCGCAGGATTGGGGGAGAGGGCAATTTCGAGAGAAGACCTTGTTTTTATTAATGATATTTTCGGGCAGTTGAAACAAGGCAATATCTTAATAAAAGAGTTCAGGGTATTCCCCTCAAAAATAGAGGCAGCAATTTCAGAAAGCGAATTATTGGTCTATTTTAATTCCCAAAAAGACCCTGAATTGCAGGTTCAAGATTTAATATTGGTGCTTGAAAACCAAAACTCCCCTGATTCTGAAAACAGGGGAGCGCAGGAATACATTGACCTCCGTTTTGATAAGATTTTCCTGAAATAACGGATTACGGGATATTATAGATAAAAATTGAGTAGCCCGCTCTACTCGCCGGTTCAAAATTGTTCAGCCACTCAAGACCAGCGGTATTTTTATCAAATCCGGGCGCTGGTTTTGCTCTGTTCTCCTGGAGAAAAGTGGCAGAGATTGCGAGCCAACCCTTGTTTTCCTCAGGAATGGTGCTTATTGATGTTCCGCTTAATTTATTTCCCAATCTGTAGCCCGGATCGTCTCCGCCGAAATAAGAAACATTTATTTCCTGAATATTATTTTTTTCCACAAAATCAGCGAGCTGTTTTAAATCCTGGCCCCAGTCGTAATTGGAATCCACCGCGTATTTGTAGCCGTTTTCAGAACCGCCCGCCAGCTCGTTATAATAAGACAGGTAATGGGGGAAGGCCAGCAGAGAGGCGATTACATACCAGGCCATTAAAATTACCATAAAAGCGCTTAAGGCGATTTTTATTTTTCTCTTTTTTATTTCATCCGTGAGCCGGAAAAATCCGACGCTGATAAAAATATACATTATCGGGAACACAGGCAGGATATGCCTTATCCCGATATTAAGATTGCCGGTGATAGAGGTCAGCCAATAAACAATAAAGATCACCAAAAGCGAGAATTCCGCGATATGTTCCTTTGTCCACCGGCCTAAACGGTTAGTTGTCTTTTTCAAGAAATGATTCTTTTTTACCGCCATCATCCAAAGAATAATGATAATCAGCGTCAGAATATGAAAAGCCAAAGGCACTTTCAAGAGATACATCACCGGGAAGTATTGCTTCCAGGCATTGCCAGACACTTGCCCCATAAAATAGACGGTGTTGCCTCCGGCGACCCTTTGGGTCGCCATAAGTAAGCCGAGAGCGTATTGGCCGATGGGCCGCCAAACAGGATTTCCGGCCAATTCGGCGGCGATATTTTTCACCAAATCGCTTGAATAGGAGGCAAGAACTGCCTTGGTATCGCTCACTTGCCTTTCTACGGGATAATTTGAGACATGAAATTGGTAGATGGGCCAAATTACCACAACCACAGCGATTATCCCTGCTATTACGGCTTTACCGGCGTAGCTCAATGTTGATTTCAGTTTGTTTTTAAAGGGACCATTCTTTGACAGAAAAGCGTAAACAACGGTGATAAAGGCGAAGGAAGGGATTAAAAGGATAGGGGAGAATTTCAGGCACAGGGCTATTCCTAAAATTATGCCGGCGATAAAGATGTTTTTGAAAGTTGGCTTTTTGAGAAAATTTATCCAGAAATAAGCGGCGATAAGAAATCCTAAAGCCGCGGCCACATCAGTGGTTACCAGTCGTCCGTGAGCCAGAAAAGTCGGCGAAAAAGAGAATAGCGTTAAAGCCATCAACCCGGCTTTATTACCTCCTAATTTTTTCACCCAGAAGAAAATAAACCAACCTAAAAAAATCAAGAGAACCATCATTGGCAAACGGGCCCAGAATATTATCTGGTCAGGGTCGTTTCCGGAATTGAAGATGAATTGATAGCCAGCATCCCACTGTCCGTTTACCTCCTCGGTCCACGACTTATCCTGGGTGGGGAAATTCAGGTCCAGGAACAGCAAAGGAAGCGCGGCTAAGTCCTTTGCCAAAGGCGGATGTTCGGGGTTAAGCCGATAGTCCCTGAAAGCCAAATACGAATATCCTGATGGGATATGGGCTTTTTCATCCATGGTAAGCGACATATTGCGGGAGCTTAAGAAGGCCATTAAAAAACAAATGCCCAAAAGCAACATAGCGATTATATTCGTGGTCCGGTTATTCAGTTTCATACTTTTGTTTTTTAATTATTATTTTAAGGGAGTTATCCAATAAATTTCCACATTATTGCTGGTTTTAAGGGTTCCGCCCGGGAAGGTGGTTCTTAGTTTGTTCAAAATATCATCATCAATATGCATAGGGATAACGGCTGTCGCTCGGTCGGCTATCCATATCTGGCCCAATTGGTCCAGCTTCAAGTATTTCGCTTTTAAGGTTCCGTATTTCATTCTCTCCATAAACATTATGGTTTGGGCCGGAGTGGAGACGCCGTCAGGGTAAGGCACCGGCGTTCCTGATTCGTTGACGATTACATATTTATTTGTTTCGGGCGGCAGGGCATTGATTGCTTCGCCTATCTTCACGAAATTTTCCGTGAAAGCGCCTTTGATTTTCGAATTCTGCGCCCAATCAATAAAATATTTCTGGGTTGAGGCGACAAACAAGCTTAGAAAAACAAAACCGATTATCAAATAGAGAAACCATTTCTGCCATCGGCTGTCAGGGGCGAAAGACGGCAATCGCTTTATTTTTTTGATTTTTTCCAAAACCCAAAGAGCGCCAAAGGCAGCGAAAATCATCACTGCCGGGATTAGGCCGATGGTTCGCAGAGAATGAGGCAGGCCTTCGTAAGTAAGGGCGCCAGGCAGAATCATTACAAAAAACCAGGAGAATAAAAGCCAGTAAATCGACTGCGGCCGTAGGTTCTTATTTTTAATAGAAAAGATTAGTTTTTTAATGGAAACGATAAAGCCGATAAGGAATAAGATTCCGATGGGCCAGAATAATTGCGGAGAGCCGGAAAAATTGTGCCGCCAATTGAAATCGCCCGAGATATTGAACATTATAAGATGCCTCCCCAAACTTTCCAAAAAGGCGGTGATAAAGTTCGGCTGGGAGAAAACCGAGACCGCGCCCAAGCGGCCGAAGAAATCAGCCGGATGGGACAGAAAATAGAAAATCAGGGGCAGAACGATTATTAGAGCTGATATGCCGAAGATAAAAACAGATAAGATGAATTTTTTCTGTTGTTTTTCTTTGTAATAGGCAATCCAATAGGGGATTAGGACAAAAGGCAATATCAGGAAGGCCAAACGGAATGAAGAATAAGTGTAGAAGCCCAATCCGAAAGTCAGGCCCGCTAAAATCAGCAAGAAAATATTTTTGTTCCGCAGTCCCTTGAATAAGAAGTAAAAGCAGAAAACAAGAATAAAGGGCAGGAGAATTCCCCGGAATCCGATTCTGGAGAAATTGATGTGCCAAAAAGAAGTGGCAATAAAAAAACTTGCCAGCAAAGCAAGGCAGTCGGCATTGGCTTCGCTGGCGCTGGTGTGCTTCAGGAGTTCTTTGACCAAAAGAAAGAGCCCGAGTACGGTAATGATTCCGATAATGGCGGAGACCAATCGCAATGAAAACGGGCTGGATCCGAGTATTTTAAAACTCAAGGAAACAAGGTTCACAAAAAGCCCTTCCCGGCCCCCGTTTTCCGGGTAAAACACCTTGCCCGGATTGGTCAGGGCGTCGTTGGCGTTCATCGCCTCATCGGGATACAATCCCGGCGGAACACTGTGGAGTCCGTATAACCTCAAAAATCCGGCCAGCGAAAGGATCACTAACAGAAAAATAGTTATTTTGATTTTATATGATTTAAGCATTAAAATATTATACCAAGTATTTTAATAGTAAAATAGAACAACAATTCACATTCTTTATTTAATAATCAATCGCTAAAAGTGCAAAAGATGAGATACATAGGTAACACTCCACACTTGCCTGAATTCAGGGAATCAGGCAGGATGAAAGAGGTAAAAACTAATGTATTTCATTATGAATAATACCCAAACATACAGGATTCCTTATGGCTTTCATGCTGTAAACGACCTCCTGCCCATAGCTGAGATGTCGGAAACCCTGGAAAGAGGAGATATTTCCAGAGAGGCCAGGAGACGCCTCCAATGGATGGACCATTATCATCAATACAATAATGCTTCCCTAACTTGCAGATACTTTGGAATATCCAGAAAGACCTTCTACTATTGGAAGAACAGATATGACCCTTTAAACCCAAAGACCCTGGAAGACAAGAGCAAAAGGCCCCTTAATCTCAGGAAATGGGAAGTATCCAGAAAACAGGAATTAAAGGTAATCAAGCTAAGAAAACAATACATCCGTTATGGCAAAGAGAAACTCAGAATCCTTTACCAGAGAGAATACAATGAAACAATCTCCTCCTGGAAGATCCAGAGAGTGATTGAAAAGCACAATCTCTACTACTATCCTGTTAAAACAGCCAAGCTCAGGAAGAAAAGGAGATTAAGCCAACACAAGAAGAGAATCACCGAACTCCAGAAAGAACAAAGAACAGGGTTCTTGATAGCCATAGACGGTGTTACTATCCATTGGAACGGGATTAAGAGATATATCCTCACAGCTCTGGATGTCTATTCCAAGATTGGTTTTGCCAGGATGTACAAAAGCAAGCAATCCGCGAATGCCTCGGACTTCCTTCAGAGAGTGTATTACCTCCTTGATGGGAAGATAGAGAACCTTCTCACAGACAATGGCTCGGAGTTTGAAAAGGACTTCTGGGACGCAGTGGAAGGATTAGGCATAGACCGCTGGTACAGCCGGCCCAGGACTCCCCAGGACAATCCCTGCGATGAGAGATTCAATCGCACCTTAGAAGAAGAGTTTATCCAGTTAGGTAATTTTGACCCGGAACCAAAGGTTTTCAACCGTTTGCTCACCGAGTGGCTGATAGAGTACAATCTATACAGGCCCCACCAGTCCCTGGGATACAAGATGCCCATTGAATTCCAGAATCAGCATCACAAAGTGTTACCAATGTACCCATCCAGTACAGGCTATTGACAGGAAATAGATAGTGCGCTATAGTAACAGTAGTAAAAGGCCTTCATTAGGCCAAATTCGCTAGGAGGTGTTGCGGAAATGTCCGTGAAGCCGATTAGTGCGAGGCAAGCGGGAGAGTTGGCTCGACTTCTTGAAGAAAGAGGAGTCGGAGGAGATGAGTTTCAACCCCTCTTCATTGAAGGAATTGATGAAGTGATGAGATGGAGGAATAGCTATCGCTCTCCCTCCACCCCTCCTCCCTCCATCAAATCCCTCCCTCTTACCGTCAAGTACGGCAAGACAGGAAAGCAGATCAAGGCAGGGAGGTACGATTGGGTAAACGACAGCATCAGTCCCACGAACTTCCCGACCGACCAGAC
>JAHITK010000025.1 GCA_018817645.1 Patescibacteria group bacterium
GGAGCCAATTTCCGCCTATTAATTTAGGCGGTTTTTTAGTATAATAAAATAATTAAATTAAATTTATGAATTGGAAAAATATTATATTTATATTATTGATAATAATAGTGATTATTTTATCAGTATTATTGTTTATAAAATCATCCGATAAAGATATCGCTATAAATTGTCCCAAATGTGAAGATTGCATTGAATGTATTAAGCCAGATCCAAAAATATCCGAATTACCAGATAGTTTCCTAAAATCAGATTATAGGGTAATCAAAATTATTGATAATCAAGATGGCAAATATTCTTTAATCGTAGCAACCAAAAGATCTGAAATTGCATGTGGTAGCCCAGATGATCCCTCTAGATGCACAGATGACAATAATTGTGGGTCTATATATACTGCACGGACTTGTTATTTTTTCTTAGAGCCCCTGTATACCTATGGAGCCAATCCGGAAACTCGTTTTATTGCAACATGGGAAGGAGGGCTAGACGGGCTAGATAAGGATTCTATTGAATTTAAGGATGATACAACAGTCATCTTTAATAGTTATGGAGGCGATAGTATATTTAGCGTCTCTAAAGTATTGGAATTGAATTTAGAAACAGGAGAAATCACTCTCATTAAGAGAGAGGATTTTACATCTGAATTATGATGAAACGTAATCTAATTCTGCACAAAACAGGGTCAAGGTCTACAATCTTGCATTGACCTCTTCTTCTTTTATACAACGCTCAATTCTTCCAATTCTCCCCTTATTTTTTTCCAATCTACAGTTCTGAATGTGTTCAATAAGGGGAGCACTTCGGCAAGCTCAGTGCAGGCAGGCATGTGCTCGGTTCAAGCGACCGAGAGGTCCTGTATTTTCAAGGTTTCTCGGAATCCTCGGAATCGGTTCGAGAAAAAATCCCCATATCCCGATGGGGCGACCGAGAGGCATCCAAGAATCGCTTTAGCGGTTTTTTGATTCTATTTATAACCAAGAAATGTTGAGTTAAGGAATAGGCGATGGGGTTGTGGAGAATTGAGGAGTTGTCCAGTTTTTCAATAAGGGATATAATGGACCTATATTAATAAGAAGAATATGGACAAACTAAGGTTCATTTCCGTAAAAAATGAGTTATTAAAGCGGAAGATCTCGATTTTTACTCTTAGGGACTTTACGAGGATTTTTAAAATACAGCCCAAAAGCGCAAGGGCTTTTTTGAGCTATAACGCCAGGAAAGGGAATTTAAAGCGCATTAAACGAGGTGCCTATATTCTTCCTGACAACCAACCAATTAAATTTGAGATTGCGAATTACCTCTGTAAGCCCTCCTATTTGTCTTTTGAAACCGCCTTGTCTTATTACGGAATTATTCCGGAAACCGTATACGCCATTACTTCTGCGACTACAAACAAAAATGCTAAGGAAGTTAATTTTGAAGGACAAGTTTATCAGTATCGTAAAATTAAAGAAAATCTTTTTTTCGGCTATCAACCGGTTAAAATAAAAGACAGAGTAATTTTAATGGCGGATAGAGAGAAGGCCTTTTTAGATTACTTATACTTGCTTTCCTTAAAAAATAATTCATTAAATGAAAGAATGGATTTGAGCAAAATTGATAAGCAAAAACTTGGCCGATATGTTAATTATTTCATGAAGAGTATAAGAAAAAATCGCGCATTAATTAATTTATTAAAAGAAATTAATCTATGATTAGTAGACAATTTATCGCGGAATTAAGCACAAAATATCAGACATCTGAACAGAATATAGCGAGAGAATACTGCCAGCACCTGTTTCTGTCTTATTTATACAAGAGAAAAGAATCCGAAAAATTATTATTCAAAGGAGGCACGGCTTTAAGAATAATCTTTGGAAGCCCCAGATTTTCAGAGGATTTGGATTTTTCTGGCTATAATTTTTCTATTGAGGAAATTAATAGTTTGATTGATTTAGTTTTAATCGATATGAGCAAAGAGGGAATTAATTTTCAAAAAGAGGTCAACCCGGGGACGGCAGGAGAAACGAGCGGCGGGTATTATGCTATCGTGGAGTTGAAGTTGTTAGAATTTGATTCTGAAATCAGGATACAGATTTCCCTTCGCGATAAAAAAGGATTAAAAAGCAATACTCAATTGGTTGAAAATGATTTTATCGCACCTTATGCCATTGTTTTTTTAGAGGAAGGCATATTGGTTCGGGAGAAAATTCAGGCGCTCTTAGAAAGAGCAAAGTCAAGGGATTTTTTTGACTTGTATTTTATCCTTAGAAGCCGGTGCCTTATCGGATATGTGCCTCAAGATATTAGTAATCTAAAGGAAAAAATAATGGAAGCTCTACAAAATGGCTGGGAAAAAGAACTAAAAATTTTTTTACCAGCAAGCTATCACCCTCTTCTTAAGAATTTTAAGGAACGTTTAATGAGGGAAATTGAAATTCATATTAAGGGTTAGTTCGACAATAGTGAGTGGCGGGGCGGGGTAGATTAGGGAGCAGTCAAAGTTGGTATCTCAAACCACTCTTTTGTAGTCATAAAGTAGGTTCGCACATCGTCCGCTTCCCGGAGCTGAATCGAGGAATACGAACTCGTTATTTTTAGGGGAAATTAGATTTTCCCAGTCCCGCCTTCGGCGGGACGCCCCGCCTGCCTTCGGGTAGGCGGGGATGAATGGGCAGAACACACAGCAGTGTGTTATGCTGTTAGCATGAGAGTCCGACAGTTAAATCATAGTGTATACCAAACAGAATATCACCTTGTATGGGGCACTCTTTACCGTCGTAAATTTTTGAAGCACTACGTCAGAGAGGAGTTGATAAAGAAACTATACAAAATTCAAAAGAAATATCCCGATTGGTATTTCACGAACATAAATACTGGCGATGACCATGTTCACATATTGATGGAAATACCTCCAAAGTACTCTATCGCTGAAGTAGTTTCAAAACTCAAATCTCAAACCAGTGTTTACCTTCGTGGAAGATTCAAATTCATCTCAAAAATTTACGATGGTAAAGATAGAATTTGGGGCACAGGATACTTTGTATCTACCGTAGGCCTCAATGAGGAAAACATTAAGAAATACATCGAAAGACAGAATGCCTTTGACCGGGGGTTTAATTTAACTGACAGACTCAGACTCTCATGACACGCAAGGAAACCCCGCCCCGACTGGAAGGAGGGCGGGGAGGAGGTCATCAATAAAACAATCGCCAAGCCCTCGATAAACCCAAGACAAACAGGCGGGTTTTTGGTAAAATAATAAGATAATAAGATAATAAAACAACCAAACGATATGAACAAAAAAATCATCCAGATTACTTTTTTCTCTTTGGCAGTTATTTTCCTTTTATTAATGGTGGAGATGTTCGTGCCGGGCGTTGGCGCCAAGTTGTTTAAGTTTTTGGGGCCCGTTGTTCTCTTTGCGGAATGGGGACTTTTTGCCCTACTTGGCGCAATATTGCTGTTTTTGACTATTAAAAATAAGGTAAAGGAGCCGCTTAGAAAATTTTTGCTGCTGACCGGGGTTTCTGCCGCGGGGTTCGTTATTTTTGTATTGCTCCATAACCTGACTTCAGGTTTGTTAAGCGCACTTTTTAACAAAGAGATTGAGGAGCCGGTGTTTTTCATTCTTGCCACCATTGTTTGTCCGATAGGATTTTTGGTCGGCGCCATACGAAGCGCTATAATTTTTTTTAAGAAAGATGCGAAGTAATAAAAGATATTGGTCTGAGAGGGTAACAAAGCAGAGTAATGCCCTTGATTTAGAGAAGGGTGTTTTTATCCTTGAGGACCCAAAAAAGATTGCCTTGTCTTTGAAAATGTCGGCAGAAATGAGCGATAGGCGAAAGGCGGGAGCTTTTCAGTCGGCGATGTCTATGCTTAATTTTTACATTAACCGGGCAGGAAAGAATTTAGCAGCAGAGCGGAAGGAAATTCTTGAGCAGGCGAAAGGGGAGTTGAGAAGAGTATTCAATCGGGAGTAGGGCTGTCCGTAGGAGGCCCTTTGCGCCCCGCAGAGGAATCTGCGGGGCGCTATGTTTTTGGCGCGACGGCAGTAAGACAGTGGCAGAGAAAGAAATTTTTTGTTATTATTGAAGGGGTCGAGTAAAAAACAACGAATAATTAAAATTATTTAAAAATATGAAAGGATTTAATACAAACATTGAGAAAGACACCTTGGAAAACAATAATTTCAGAAAAGTGCTTTATACCGGCAAGCACAGCCAATTGGTCTTAATGAGTTTAAAGCCGAAAGAGGAGATAGGAATGGAGGTTCACCCGGATAATGACCAATTTTTCCGTTTTGAAAAGGGGCAAGGGAAATGTATTATTGATGGAAACGAATATGAGGTGGCAGACGGTTCGGCTATCGTGGTGCCGGCCAGAGCCCAGCATAATGTAATCAATGTATCTGAGGGGGAAGAGTTGAAAATGTATACTATTTATTCTCCGGCTCATCACAAAGACGGGATTGTCCGCGCCACTAAAGAGGAGGCGGAGAGCAATGAGGCGGAATTTGACGGCATTACCACCGAATAGTTTAAGATAACTTGAATCCAAAAACCCGCCCTTCGATAAACTCAGGGCGGGTTTTCGGATTGGGGATAACTAAACCATTGACAGGAAATAGTTATGGGTGTATATTCATAATAGGAGTTGTTGAAGATTCAAAAAGGTCGATTTAAACAAATTAAATTTTCGTTCAGTCATCTTTAATTTTTCTTTTTGAATTTTTAATTTGACTGAGCGGAGCAAAAATATGCCAAGATACGACAGAACAGGTCCTTTAGGGTATGGCCCTATGACCGGAAGGGGAATGGGTCCCTGCGGCGGGGGAATGGCTTATGGCAGAGGCGCTGGAACAGGATTTGCGCCCGGTTTTGGGTGGAGAAGATTTTTAAGCAAATCGGAAGAGGAGGATGTTTTAAAAGAAGAAGAGGGAATGCTGGAAGAGGAGTTAAAAGCAGTTAAGGAACGGTTAGCTGAACTAAAGGACAAAAATTAAAGAAGGCCGGGAGCCCAGCCCTCTAAAAGAGGGCTGGGGAGGCCTTCTTTAAGCTAAATAATATCATTAAATTGAGTTAATTTCAATTATGGTAAGGCCAAGAGGTTGCCGGAGAATAAGATTTAATCCGCGCGTCACTTATTTCAAGCCCCAAGGCGTGCCGATGAGGCATTTGGAAGTTATTGAATTAACCGCTGAAGAAACGGAGGCCTTGAGATTAAGGAACATAAAAGAATTGGACCAGGTTGAATGCGCCAAGTTGATGAACACTTCCCAAAGCACATTCCAGAGGATTTTATCTTCGGCTTATAAAAAAATTACCGAATCGCTGATAAACGGAAAAGCGATAAGAATAATAAAATAGCCAAAGGAATCATTAATCAATAATTCGAGCTTAGAAAATTTGACAGATTTTGGGCTATGGTGTATAGTGGTTTTTAATAGGTCGAAAAAATAAGCAAAAAAGAAAAATAGATGAGCAATAAGCTATATGTCGGTAATCTCCCTTACGAGACGACCGAGGATGCTCTAAAGAATTTTTTCTCTGAAGCTGGCTCTGTAGCTTCTGCGACTATCATAGTGGACAAAATCTCTGGTAGATCAAAGGGCTTCGGTTTCGTAGAAATGTCAACCGAGGATGATGCCAAGAACGCCATTGAAATGTTCAATGGCAAAGAGTTCTCCGGCAGAAACATCGTGGTTGATGAGGCTAGGCCCATGAAAAAGGAATTTTAATTCTTTTGTAGTATTCGAACCAAAACAAGAAGCCCTTCCGGGCTTTTTGTTTTCTTTAAAAGTTTTATGGTATAATGGACAAGTATTATCCAATCTAAAAAATCATTAATTACCTCAAATTATGAACATGAGAAAGATAATAATTTGGTTGGCGCGCTTGATTTGCCTTGTATCAGCCCTGTTCTTTTTGGTATTTGTGATAGGCGAAGGAGTGTTCGAGGCAATAGAACAAACAGGAAACAAAATCAGGGCCGAAGCTTTCGTATTAGCCGGTCTTTTAATATTCGCCGGCATCAGCAGTTTAATTGTCTGGAAATGGCAAAAATTAGGCGCGATTCTGCTCTTTGTCGCCGGATTATTTTTAGTATTTTTCGTTGTTGCCACGGCAAAGTCCAACCGGGCACTGGTGTCCGCTATGGTGGGAGGCCCTTTTATTGTTTCGTCAGCCCTTTTCTTCTTGGCAGAACGCGATAAAAGAAAAACAAGAGAATTAATGGTGGTTAAATAAAATATGAATAAAAAAGAACATTATCCGCTTATCAGGACAATTTATCTCTATTTGTTTACTTTAGTGGGATTAGCCCTTTTGATATCCGGCACAGTGAGGTTAGTTGATATGGGTCTTAAAGCCCTTATTTTTACCGAGGCGGACTATTATCTGCGAACGGAAATGCCTCCGATGGCGCCTATCGCCTTAGACGAAATAGGAGAACTTCAAGAAGGCGCGCCATTAAGCCAAGAGCAGCTTCTTTTAATAGATAATTGGCTTAAGGATTATCAGGCGTGGCAGGATAAGACCGGCGGGAGTAATGGTTTGGTCAGCTCCAGACAGAGAGACGCTTCTACCAGCATATCTTTAATATTGGTTGGTCTTCCCTTGTATTTGTTTCACTGGTCTATTATCAGGAGAGAAACCAAAAATAAAGAATCCAAAAACCAAAGACCAAAATCCAAAACTACAACTTAAAACCAAAAATTTTTAATTTTTGTATTGTGGTTTTGGTTTTTTTGTTTTGGGTTAACCCTTCATTACGAGGCCCGGCCTCGTAATCTCGTAAATATTTGAAACAAGAGGGTTTTTCAACTAAAATAAAAAGAATGATTGCCAGATGGCATAATTTATCTTCGCCAGAGACGGTTAAGATTTTAGGGAGCGATATTAAAAGAGGATTGAAACAGAGCGAGGCGCTTGAGCGCCAAATTGAGTTTGGAAAAAATTCTTTGCCAAAAGAGAAACCGGCTCCTCGGTTTAAGATTTTTTTGAGCCAATTCCGCAGTCCGTTAATCTATATTCTTTTTATTGCCGGAGTAGTGGTTTTATTCTTGGGCGATTATACAGACAGCATAGTAATCTTCGGAGCAGTGATATTAAATACCCTGGTGGGTTTTATTCAGGAGCACAAGGCCTCCCGAGCCCTGTTTGAACTTAAAAAAGCGATTAAAGAACAAGCCAGGGTTTTAAGGCAGGGAAGCGTCAAAATAATTGATTCGTCTGAAATAGTGCCAGGCGACATTTTTATTTTACAAGCCGGAGACAAGGTTCCGGCGGATGGAAGGATTATAGAATCCCATAATCTTAAGGTGAACGAAATGGCCCTGACCGGAGAATGGTTGGCAAGCGAGAAATCAGTTCAATTATTGAAAGAAGATGTTCCGCTAGCTGACAGAGATAATATGGTCTATTTGGGAACCATAGCAGAAGAAGGAAAAGCAAGGGTTATTGCGACGGGAACCGGCTTGGGCACGGAAATCGGGAAAATTGCCGTGAGCTTGCGAAGCATCAAAGAAGAGAAGACCCCTTACCAAAGAAAATTGAGTCATTTTTCAAAGATAATAGGCATTGCCATCGGGCTTGTCACTTTAGTCATTTTTTTTGAAGGAATTTTAACGGGCGAAAATTTCCTCGAGATGTTTACCACCTCTATCGCCATGGCCGTAGCCGCTGTCCCGGAAGGGCTCCCGGTAGCGATGACCGTAATTTTGGCACTTGGGATGCAGAGAATTTTCAAGAAAAAAGGGTTGGCAAGAAAATTGGTGGCCGCGGAAACGCTTGGCAGCACCTCGGTTATCTGCACCGACAAAACAGCCACTCTGACCGAAGGGAAAATCAGCGTGAGCAAGATATTTGACGGCCAGAAAATATTAAGCGCTTCCAACCGGAATTTAATTGATAATTCTATCTATAAAATAGCGATGGTCTGCCATGAGGCATTCATAGAAAACATTCAGGAGGAGAAGGAAGATTGGGTGGTAAGGGGGAGGCCTACCGACCGGGCCATTCTCTTATTCGGTCTTGAATCAGGCGTTTCAAAAGAAGCGGTGGAGCAAGAACTGGTCAAGATAGATGAAATTCCTTTTGACAATAAGAGGAAATTTTTAGCCACCCTTCACAAGAAAGGAAAGGATAATTTTCTTTTTGTTTCCGGCGCGCCGGAGAATTTGCTGGCAATATCTAATTTAAATGAGAGCGCTAAAAAGAAATGGGAGCAAAAGTTAGAGGAGCTTACCAGAGAAGGGCTTAGAGTGATTTGCCTGGCCAAGAAAAAGATTGCCCAAGACACCATTGTTGATTCAGAATTTAATAATTTGGAAATTGTTTCCTTTTTGGGACTTTCAGACCCGTTAAGAAAAGACGCCAAAAAAGCCATAACAATCTGCCGGCAGGCCGGGTTAAAGATTATTATGGTTACCGGAGACCATCGCCTAACTGCCGAGAGTATCGCCAAGCAATTAGGGTTTAAAATCTCCAAAGCAAGCGTTATTGAAGGGAAAGAATTGAGCCAGCTGTCGGATGAAGAGTTCCAAAAAAGAGTTAAGGATATACAAATTTATGCCCGAGTTGAACCGGAGCACAAAACAAGAATAGTCCGGGCCTGGCAGGCGAGAGGAGAGGTGGTGGCAATGACCGGGGACGGGATTAACGATGCCCCTGCCTTGAAGCAGGCCGATATCGGCGTTGCTCTTGGTTCCGGGACCAGGGTGGCGAAAGAGACCTCTGATTTAGTGCTTTTAAACAACAGCTTCCGTATTATTGTCTATGCCATAGAGGAAGGTCGGGCGATATTGGATAATATCAGGAAGGTAATCACTTATCTTTTAGCAGACAGCTTTACGGAAGTGATTTTGATAGGAGGAAGTATGTTGATGGCCAAAATATCCGGCCAGCCCTGGTTTTTGCCCCTTACGGCAGTGCAGATACTGTGGGTTAATTTAATAGAAGACGGGCCTCCGAGCTTGGCGCTTGCCTTTGAGCCGAAAGAAAACGATTTAATGAAATTTAAACCCAAAGGACACAGGGGGAAATTGCTGACCAGGGAAATGAAAATAATAATTTTCACAATCGGGATAGCAACTGATTTGTTGCTTTTAGGTCTCTTTGCCTGGTTCTGGCTGAGAGGGCTGGATGTAAGATACATAAGGACTATGGTTTTTGCGGCCTTGGCCATTGATTCGCTTATCTATGTATTTTCCTGCAAGAGCTTGAGAAAAGGTCTGTTTCATATTAATATATTATCTAATGGGGTTTTAATCGGCGGATGGATTTTTGGAATGGCGGCTTTGATAGGAGCCATCCACCTGCCGGCGCTTAATCATCTGCTGGGCACAATCCCGCTCCATTTTGCGGACTGGTACATTCTGTTAAGTTTGGGGATTGTAGAATTACTGCTGATTGAAACAGTAAAACATTATTTTATTACCCGTCATCAGACCGAAAAATAATTAACCAGCGGTTCTTAATTAATAATTAATAATTAATTATTAATAGACAGATGCATTTCGGACTATACATCTTATTTTTCGCAGCGGCCGGCCTGATTTTAGCCAAAGCCGGAACCTGGACAGTGAACAGCTTGTTGAAAATTGCCAAATTCCTGAAATGGAAGAAGTTTATTGTCGCCACCATCTTAATGGGGTTTCTAAGCTCTATGCCGGAATTTTTTGTGGGAATCACCTCGGCGGCGACGAGAAAATCAGAATTATCTTTCGGCAACATTATCGGCGCTAATATTATTTTATTAACCTTGGTAATCGGAGTGGCCGTTCTTTTGGGCGGAAAGCTCAAGCTTAAAGATAGGGCGCTGAATAAGTCAATGCTATTCGCTTCTCTATATGCTTTACTGCCGCTGCTTTTATTGATAGATGGGGAGATTTCCCGGGGGGACGGCGTAATTCTGATTTTGGCGATGATATTTTATTTGCGGGAATTATTTTTAAGACAAAAACAAGTGAGGGAACGATTTTTGGACGGGGGCGAGGATATCGGCGAGGAGTTCCGGATTTTTTTCAAGAATTTAGTTGTTTTCCTTTTCGGACTAACTTTGATGATTTTGAGCGCGGAATTGATGGTTTTTTCCGCTGGCCGGTTAGCTCTTGTCTTTAATATTCCGCTTGTTTTGATAGGCGTGCTGGGAGTCGCATTAGGCACCTCGCTGCCCGAAGTAAGCTTTGGGATTAGGTCAGCCCTTATGAAAGAAAAAGACCTGGTTCTTGGCAATGTTTTTGGTTCTGTTATTATTAATTCCACCTTTATCTTAGGCATAGTTGCCCTCATCTCTCCCTTCCGGATTTATGATTTGCCGTTGTATATAGATGGATTTATTTTCACCGGATTTGTGGTGTTGATTTTCCTTATTTTCGCCAAGACAAAGGAGGAAATCAGCCGGCGAGAGGCGAAATTCCTTTTGTTTCTGTACGCGCTGTTTTTTGTGGTTCAGCTTTTCCTGAAATAACTTGCAGATTTTCATTTTAATCCTTAAGATATATCCATATGGCTAAAAAATTCAGAATAAATAAAAATAGGTGCATCGGCTGCGGAACCTGCGTTCAGTCCTGCGACAAAGCCACCAAATTAGGGGGCGATATGAAGGCAGAGATAATTGACCAGGAAAAATTAGAAGAGTGTGGAGGGGCAAAAGTTTGTCCTTTTGGCGCCATTGAAGAAATCAGAGAAGATAAAACAAAAAAATAACTCTCTATGTTTTTTCGAAACAATAAGATTAATAAAATCCTTATAGCCGGCATTTTTGCCGCGCTTTTGGGCGCTCTTGGTTTTGTCTCTCTTCCGGGGAAAGCGCTTTTGGCCGAGACAACAGGGGGCAGGATTGAAATGACTATCTTTTACAGCGAAACCTGCGTCCATTGCGTCCATGAAAAGGCCTTCCTGGAAGAATTAGAGGAACGATACCCCAATTTTACTGCCAATGAATTCCTGATTTCTAACAGCGAGAATCATCTGTTATTAGCCGACCTTTATGAGAGATACGAAGTGCCCCAAAGCGTTCAAGGGTTTGTGCCTATAAGCTTTGTCGGAGAAAAGTATTTCCTGGGATATACCGATGACGAGACCACTGGCAAAGAAATTGAGGATTATATTATTTCTTTGATAAACGCCGGAGGCGATTCTTCTGTTGCGGGCGAAGAACCGATAAGAATTCCGGTTTTCGGCTGGGAAATTTATCCGTCTAAATTATCGCCATTGCCCTTAGCGATTGTCTTAGGGACATTAGACGGATTTAATGCCTGCGCGATGGTCGCCCTGGGATTTCTTTTGGCTGTTTTAGTCGCTACCGGCGTCAGGGGCAGGGTGATAATAATCGGAGGAACTTTTATTTTGGTTTCCGGCATTGTTTATTTTTTATTTGTGGCCGCTTGGTTGAATTTACTGCTGGTTTCCAAACATCTCCAATTAATCACGACTCTGGTTGGCGTTGTCATCATTGTTTTTTCTATTTTCCTGTTAAAGGATTATATATATGGAGCAGCATGCAAGCTTTGCGAGATTAGGCCGGCCAAAAGAAAGATTTTTACCCGGGCCCAGAAAAAACTTTTGGACACAATGAAAAAGATTGTCGCCAGCAACGGCTCTCTGCCGGTGTTGCTTTTGGGCGTGGTGGCAGTGGCAGCCGGAGTTAACTCGGTGGAACTGGTTTGTTCCTTTGGATTCCCGCTGGCCTTTACTAATGTTTTGAGCGATTTGAATTTATCCATTTTTTCCCGCTATATTTATATCTTGATTTATATCCTTTTCTATATGCTTGATGATTTCATCATTTTCCTGATAGCGGTTTTTACCTTGAAAATCACCGGGGTCTCGCAAAAATATCTTAAAACCGTAAAATTAATCTCGGCCATCGTGCTTTTAGCCCTTGGTGTTATAATGATATTGAACCCCGGATTGTTGGGCTCTCTCTAATTAATCATTAAGTGTTAGTTAAGTGTTAGGGTGCGACCCTAACAATGGCGTCCTAACAACGATGTTAGGGTGCGACCCTAACAATTTACCCTAACAATTTAGTAATCATTAATCATCTGCTCGCAATGCTCTCCGTCCAGGAAGGGTTGCAGGCGGGTTATTCTAATATGTTTAATTTAAACGAAAAAGTGGCAATAGTTACGGGCGCCAGAAGGGGAATGGGCAGAACTCATGCTTTGCTTTTGGCCCAAGCCGAGGCAAAAGTGGTGGTAAGCGATATTGACCTAAAAGAGTGTGAACAAGTGGTCGCAGAAATTAAAAAGGCAGGCGGAGAGGCCATAGCAGTTAAGTGTGATGTGACCAATAAAAAAGACATAGATAATATGGTGGCGAAGACCGTAGAGCAGTTTGGCAAAATAGATATCTTGGTGAATAATGCCGGCATTTGTCAATTCAAGCCCTTTATTGATTTGACTGACGATGATTGGGACAAGACGATTGATATTAATTTAAGGGGCTATTATTGGTGCGCCAAGGCAGTGGTTCCGGAAATGATAAAACAGAAATACGGCCGGATAATCAATATCGCCTCAATCGCTGCTGGCCAGGTGGGAGTGGGTTTTCAGGGCCTAACCCATTACTGCGCTTCCAAGGGAGGAATAGTTGCCTTTACTGAGGCATTGGCCTTGGAATTGGCTCCTTACAATATCACGGTCAACGCCATTGCCCCGGGCGTCATAGATACTCCAATGGCGGCCTCGATTAAGACAGACCCAAAAGCATACGAAGCCAGTATGGCGAGAATTCCGCTTAAAAGAATGGGCAAGCCGGAAGAGGTTTCAGGCCTGGTGGTGTTTTTGGCCTCTGACGAGTCCTCATATATTACCGGGGATTTCATAGTGGCGGACGGGGGGTATCTGTCAACCTAAGTTAAAAGTCCAAAATCCAAAGTCACCCGCCCGCCTCGCTCTCTGCCCGCAACTGCTGTAGTTTTGCAGGCGGGCGCGAGCAATCTCGCTTGCGAAGCGTGGCGGGCGGGAAGTTAAAAGTTAAAACCGTTGAGGGATTCCCGGCGGTTTTGATTTTTGGAGGATTATGGATAGAATAGAGAAATGATAAACAAAAGAACAATTTTGACAATTCTGATTGTCTTAAATATTTTTTCCTGGCTGGTGGTTTGGGAGATAAGCAAAGAGAGGGGATTGGAAATTTGTTTTTTTGACGTGGGGCAGGGCGATAGTATTTTTATTGAGGGCCCGCAAAGGCAGCAGATTTTGATTGACGGGGGACCGGATAATTCTGTCATTGAAAAATTAGAGTCAAAGATGCCTTTCTGGGACCGGACCATTGATTTAGTTGTGCTTACCCATCCTGATAAAGACCATTTGTTCGGTCTGATTGAGACATTAAAGAGATACAAAATAAAAAATATTTTATGGACCGGAGTGAATAGCGACAGCGCTCTTTTCCAAGAATGGAAGAAGGCGATAGAAAAAGAAGGAGCGAATATCTGGATTGCCAAGCAGGGCCTGAATATCGATATTTCGATATATCGATATATCAATGTGCTGTATCCCTTTGAAGGGCTGGAAGACAGGAGTGTCAGCAACCTTAACGACACCTCCATTGTCTTGATGTTGGACAGCAATGGCGAAAGAATTTTATTGCCCGGCGACGCCTCAAGCCAGACAGAGAATTTGCTCATTGAAAACAATCTGCCCATTAGCGCGGACATTTTAAAAATCGCCCATCACGGAAGCAAGTATTCCAGTTCTGATGATTTTCTAAAAGCCGTTAATCCGAGCGTGGCGGTGATTTCGGTCGGCGAAAATAATCTCTATGGCCACCCGGCGCCCGAGGTCTTGGCAAGCTTAACAGATTCTGGTATAAATATCTTACAAACAAGTAAGCAAAAAGATATATGTTTCATCCAAAAAAAGAAAGAACCCTTCTCATTATTAAGCCGGACGCGGTAAAAAGAGGTTTAGCCGGAGAGATTATTTCCCGTCTTGAAAGACGGGGATTGAAAATTATTGCCTTAAGAATGTTTTTGGCTACCAAAGGACAGATAGACAATCATTACCCTAAGGACGAACAATGGATAAGGCGTTTGGGAGAAAAAACCCTTAAAAATTATCAAGAGTATAATATTGACGCCAAGAAAGAACTGGGGACCGATGACGCTCTGGAAATAGGGAAAATAGTGAGGAGCTGGCTGATTGATTTTCTCACTTCAGGCCCGATGGTAAAGATGGTGATAGAAGGCATCCACGCCATCAATATGGTTAGGAAAATAGCGGGCCCCACGATGCCGGCGCAGGCGGATATGGGCACTATCAGAGGGGATTTTTCCGTGGATGATTCCACCGCGGCGAACAAAGACAAGCGCTCGGTAAGAAATTTGGTCCACGCCTCGGAGACGCCGGAAGAAGCCAAGCACGAGATAGAATTTTGGCTTGTGCCTGATGAAATTTTTGATTATAAGCGGGCGGAAGACGATGTCATGTAGGGCTTTTCGAGATTTGACACAAGTAGCCAAAATGATACAATAAAAGCAGATCCTGTTCTAACTCTGAACGATTTTCCGGCACTACTTTTTTCTAAGGGAGCCCTATATCTGAATGTCCCTCGGGATATTCTTGCGGGCACCCACGCTAAACGTATCCCCGGAAAACATCAGAGCAAAAGAGCAGGATCTATTGGTTTATAAAAAAAATGATAAAAGGGATTTATTTAGATAATGCCGCCACTACTAAAATTGACCCTCTGGTTTTGAGGGCGATGTTGCCGTTTTTGGGCAACCAATTTGGCAATGCCTCTTCGCCTCACGCCTTGGGCCAGAGCGCCAAAAAGGCGATTAAAGAATCAAGGAGCATTATTGCGGAGTCAATATCCGCGGACCCGAGCGAAATTATATTTACCTCCGGCGGGACTGAATCAAACAATTTCGCCATCAAAGGGATTGCTTTTGCCAACAAGAATAAGGGCAATCATATCATTACCACCAAAATTGAGCACCCGTCTGTTTTAGAGTCCTATCAATGGCTTGAGGGGCAGGGTTTTGAGATAAGCTACTTAGAAACAGACAAGCATGGATTCGTAAGCCCGGATAATTTGGACAGGGCGATTGATGACAAGACAATTTTGGTTTCCATTATACATGGCCAGAATGAATTTGGCACAATTCAAGATTTAAGCGCGCTGGGAGAGGTCTGCAAGAAGCACAAGGTATATTTTCACATTGATGCTTGCCAAAGTTATACCAAGACGGAAATAAATGTTAAAAAACAGGCAGTGGATTTAATTACTTTGAATGCCCATAAGATTCACGGGCCCAAAGGAGTAGGGGCATTATATGTGAGAAAAGCCACAAGAATTATGGCTTGGCAGCATGGCGGAGGCCAGGAAAGAGGAAGGCGCTCCGGGACCGAAAATGCGGCTGGCATCGTCGGTTTCGGGAAAGCGGTTGAGCTCGCTTCAGATAAATGCCACCTTGAAAAAATGAGGGGAATGAAAAATATGTTGATAGAAGAATTGATTAAAATTCCGAGAGTGAAAATCAACGGCCCCGGAGACGAAAAGGGACTGCCCAATATCGTGAATGCCGTTTTTTTCGGAATTGAAGGCGAGGCGATTGTCGGATTTTTGGATGTAGAAAAAATTTACGCTGCCACTGGCTCGGCTTGTTCCTCAAACAAGCTGGAACCGAACCCGGCCCTAATCGCCATCGGATTGATGCCTCAGGAAGTCAACAGCACAGTTCGTTTCAGTTTGAGTCGTTTCAATACGGAAAAAGAAATTAAAAAATTACTTCTCAAACTGCCGGAGATAGTCCGAAAATTAAGGAGAATTTCTCCATTTTGATTGATATGGCTTATTCAAAAAAAGTTATTGAAACATTTAAGAATCCCCGCCATTACGGAAAGATGAAAAATTATGACGGCTTAGGCAAGGTCGGCAATCCGGTCTGCGTTATCTCTTCCACAAGGGTTCATATTAATTGTAAAACTCAACCCATTTGTACAGTCAGGAAGGAGGATAGGGTACTTTCACATGATGGGAAGTATCATCCTATTAAATCAATTTATAGGCACGATTTTTTAGGAAAAATTTTCGTTATCAAAAATAAATTAGGCAAGACATATTTAACGGCTGATCACTTGATTTTAGCGGCCAAGATTCCCAAAACTTGGTATTTTTCTTTTACTAAAAATAAGAAAAGATTTATTAAGGACTTGGGCTGGTATCATGCTCAAGAACTAGAAAAAAAGGATATTATTGCTTATCCTATTTTAAAAGAAATAGAAGACAAGAAGTACCTTAAAATAGATTTTGAAAAGGCAAAATATGATTTTAAGAGCCGAACATTGCCCCAACCAATAAAAATATCCCCAGATTTTTTAAGATTGATCGGCTATTACCTCGCTGAGGGGGATATTCAAGAGGAGAGGGGCAGGAACCGAGTTGGCCTTACCTTTGATATTAATGAATCTGAACATATAGATGATGTCTACAAAATAGTTAAAAATGTTTTTGCCCTAAAGCCCTACATTAGAAAAAATCCTACTCGCAATACAGCGCGGGTGGATATTCATAGCGTGGAGCTGGTTAAATTACTAAAAGACCTTTGCGGGAAGGGGGCCGCCGATAAGCATATCCCGCATTTTATGATGTTGCTTCCTCCCAAGAAACAAATTAGTTTAATACAGGGGCTGTGGCGCGGAGGTGGATATTTAAATACTACAAGAGAATATCCAAGGGGCGGTTATAGCACCATATCCCACCAACTTGCCCAACAATTGAAAATGCTTTTATTAAGACAAGGGATTATCCCTTCCATGTACGAAGAGGAAGAAAAAGTGAGGGGCGGCCTTAAACACAAGAAAAGTTTCAGAGTACATGTGGGTCAACGATCTTCTTTGGAGAAACTGTGCAAGATTATGGATATTCCGTTCCATGGTCAAAAAGAAGTTAGGGTTGACAGCTGGATTGACGGAGATTATGCAATATTGCCCATTACGGGGATTAAATATAAGAATTACAGGGGGGCAGTTTGGAATTTAGAGGTTAAGAATTCAAGATCTTTCACGACCCCTTCATTGTGTCTCCATAATTGCGGAGACGTGATGTGGCTCTATATCAAGGTCAGCCGGAATAAAAAAGGAGAAGATGTTATTAAAGATATCAGTTTTGAAACCTTCGGGTGTATCGCGGCTCTGGCTTCAAGCAGTATCATTACCGAGGTGGTCAAGGGCAAAACCATCAAAGAGGCGCTTAAAGTGAGCAAACAGGAAGTGCTGGATAAGTTAGGAGGGCTTCCTCCGATAAAGATTCATTGTTCGGTTTTGGCCATAGACGCCCTCCGCGAAGCCATTTATGATTTTTTAAGAAAAGATAAGAAGGTGATTCCCGATAATCTGGAGAAAAGACATCAGGTGTTAGAAGCAGAGAGGAAACAGATTGAAGAGAAGTACAGCGATTGGATAAATAAGGAAGAAGAATTTCATAGCCAGAATGATTAAGAGAAAAAATAAAAAAGTTTTAGTGGGCATTTCCGGCGGAGTGGATTCGGCGGTTTCCTTATTCCTTTTGAAAAAACAGGGCTTTGATGTTGAGGGAGCAAGCTTGGATCTTAATCTGTCTGAAGAGGCGCGGAGAACAGCGAGCGGAATCTGCGAGAAATATAATGTTCCTTATCATATTATTGACGCTTCAAGCGATTTTCAAAAACGGGTTATCGGATATTTTTTAAAAACTTTGGAAGATAATAAGACCCCGAGCCCCTGCCTTTTCTGCAATCAACTGGTAAAAATACCAACTCTTCTTGATTTTGCCAAAAAGAGGAAAGCGGACTATGCGGCTACCGGACATTACGCTAAGATAGTTGAAAAGAACGGAGAATTTCTGCTTAAGACGCCGAAAGATAAGGAAAAAGACCAAACATATTTTCTGGCCTTTCTTTCCCAAAATCAGCTTTCTAAAATGATTTTTCCCTTGAGCGATTTGACCAAAAGGGAAGT
Organism: Patescibacteria group bacterium; assembly: GCA_018817645.1. Taxonomy (GTDB): domain Bacteria; phylum Patescibacteriota; class Minisyncoccia; order Minisyncoccales; family PEYH01; genus PEYH01. The sequence continues at coordinate 17,933 of JAHITK010000025.1, forward strand.
TTATCAAATAGCAGAAAAGCAGAAGATTAGGCATCTTCAGCGCCAGAGCCAGGATTTATGTTTTGTTAAAGAAAAATCCTTGACTGATTTTTTGGTAAAAAATATCGGAATTAAGCCGGGCAAAATATTGGATACCAAAGGCGTTTTCTGGGGGGAACATAAGGGGCTTCATTTTTATACCAAGGGACAGAGAAAGGGGATTAATTTAGCGGGCGGGCCTTTTTGGGTGGTTGCCTTTGACAAGAAAAGAAATAATTTAATAGTAAGCAGAGACAAGAATGATGAAGAGTTTTTTTCCCAAGAATTGGAATTGTCCGGCATCAATTTTATTTCCAGCGAATCGCCGAAGAGGAAAATAAAGGTCTTAGCCCGGACAAGATTCAGACAGCCGTTAGCCAAGGCAACCCTAATTAGCGGAAGTCCGACTTCCGTAGATTGGCGGTTGATTTTTGATGTTCCGCAACGATCGGTTGCCCCGGGACAGATAGCGGTTTTCTACCGCCCGCCCAAAGGCGAGATTTGTCTGGGCGGAGGGATAATAGAGTTAACGAAATAAATGCCATGCTTTCCATAAATGATTTAAAAATAGGGACAATTTTCATTTTTGAAGGCCAGCCGCATCAGGTTTTAGAATTCAAACATACTCATGTGGGCCGGGGAGGAGGAGGCACCAGTTTGCAGACGAAAATTAAAAATCTTATTAACGGAAAAATTATTTCCAAAACCTTCAAGCCCCTTGACTCTTTTGAGGAAGCGGACATTGACTGGCGCGAGCTTAAGTATGTTTACAGCCATCGCAAGGAGTTTTGGTTCTGCGACCCCAAAGATCCGAGCCAGAGAACGATGCTGGAAGAATCGAGACTGGGAGAAGAAAAAAGATTTCTCAAGAAGGATTCTATTGTCAGAGCAATGGTTTTTAATGATGAGATTAAAGGAATAGATTTGCCGATAAAAATGGATTTGTTGGTTGTTGAAGCGCCCCCGGGCATTAAGGGCAACAGCGCCCAAAGTGGAACCAAAATTGTAATTTTGGAGACCGGAGCGGAAATTAAAGCCCCGCTATTTATTGAAGAGGGAGATGTCGTAAGGGTTAATACCCGCACCGGAGAATACACGGAGAGGGTGGAGAAAAATCATTAATCATTAATCATTAATATTATTACGAGGCCGGGCCTCGTAATGGGAAATTTATTATTAAGTTTTTTAATTTAAAAATATGGATGATTGCCTATTTTGTAAAATTATAAGAAGTGAACTTCCTTCGCACAAAATATATGAAGATGAGAAGGTGCTGGTTATTTTGGATATCAATCCTTGGACCAGGGGGCATTGCCTTGTTTTTCCGAAAAAACATATCCGTAATATTTTTGAGGCAGATACAAACACCCTGTCTCATCTTATTTTAGCGGCGCAGAAAATATCTCTTTTGGTCAAAGAAAAACTCGGCGCCGAGGGAATTAATATTTTACAGAACAACAACCGCTTGGCCGGCCAAATAGTGGACCATATTCATTTCCATATTATTCCCCGATACAAAGACAATTCGCTTCAAATATCGCATTCAACCGATTACCAGGGAAATGACTTAAAAGAAGTTGTCAAACTATTGACAGGAAATAGATAGTGTGCTATAGTATAGGTGTGCGTTAGTACATTTCAAAGAGAGATTGCTCCTGCCCTCCGGGAGCAATCCGAGGAAAAAGAAAAATCATTTTTCTCGGATTGCGCCCGCTACGAGAGCCGGAGCAAAAAAAGGAGCGGGTGCGTGGCTATCTGTGATTGCCTCCATTACCAACTACAGTGTCCTACCGCACCCGCTCCAACCTCCTTTTTCTCCTTAGTTCCCGATATTCGGGGTCTAAGGAGATGAAGGAGGGGGTATTACTATGAAACGCGCCTTTCAATGCGCGATGGATTCTCGGGCCCGCGTGTGCTATGTCGCCCACGGGAAATCTCTTGACAGGATTTCTGGCAGACGTCTTCCAGTAGAGGAAGCAGTCAGATGGGCGCACCAGCGATCCGGGCGCCACGAAAAAGTCAGCGTCAACGACAGATTCGGCGACTCAAGCAGTTCTCGGTTGCCACGCGTTTACGCGTAGCAACCATGGGGAGACGGATTCATCCGATCTCCCCTTCGTGTTTTTCAAATCCAAAAACCCGCTTGAGGCGGGTTTTTTGGTCATCAGAATGTTGGTCGGGGCATTATGGGACATTCTCCAAAAATAGTTGACAATATTATTGTAAAGAAATACAATATACATTGTAATAATTTACAATAATATTATGCTGAAGTTTGGTTCGGAAATCACGATTAAAATATTAGATTACTATTTTTTAAATCCGGAAAAAGAACACCACATTAATCAATTGGCTGATATTTTGAAGGTTGATCCGGGAAACTTATTTCGCAAATTGGAGGAGCTTGAAAACGAAGGCGTTTTGATTTCAGAAAGGGAAGGGAACCAGCGGCGATTTAAGATAAATAAAGATTATCCTTTTTTAACGGAACTGCAGAAAATATATGAATCCAAATATGGTTTTTTATCTTTTTTGAAAGACAGAATTTCCAAGATAAAAAATTTGGAAGAAGCATATATCTTTGGCTCTTATGCCAAAAACGAATTTGGACATGAAAGCGATATAGATATTTTACTCATTGGGAATCATTCTCCGATAACCGCTAAACGGGAGATTCTTCCCCTACAGGATAGAATAAAAAGAGAGATTAATATAACGGATTTGACGCCCGATGATTTCAGGCGCAGAAAAAGAAAAAAAGATGAATTGATAGAAAATATTTTTACTGGACAGGTTATAAAGATTTTTTAACATGTTTGAGAGATTTTCCTTTACAGAAAAACAAATAAATCAATATTATAAGTCCGCGTTAAGAGATTTTTTAATAGCAAGCAAGTCCGAGATTCCGGAAGTGACATTCCGCTTTTGTTATGACGCCCTTATCAAACTATCCATAACCATTTGCGCTAAGAATAATCTGAGAGTCAGGGCGAGGGCTGGACACCATATAGAATTAATCGAGAAATTATCAGAATTTTTGAAGAACAAAGAAATAATCATTGTTGCCAACGAAATGAGAATGAAGAGGAACAAGGACTTGTATGGGGAAGGGGTATTGATATCGGACGTAGATGCCAAAGATTATATCAAATGGGCTAAGAATATTTTTTATGAAGGAGACGAATATGTTTCTAAAAAGGGGAGAAGATTAGATATTTAGTAATTTAAAATTCAAACAAAAAATCCGCTTATAGCGGGTTTTTTGGCCGTATGGTCGGGAAAGTCGGGGAAGGGAGAGTTGAACTCCCGCCGCGCGCACCCCATGCGCATATCCTACCGCTGGACCATTCCCCGTAGTCGGTTTCTGGCACATCCTATTGCTGGACCATTCCCCGTAGTCGGTTTCTGGCACATCCTATTGCTGGACCATTCCCCGTGACCATCCTCTGCGTTGTGGCAAACAGCAGAGCAGATTACTTTCCTTTGTTTTTCTTTAAGAGGGTTTTTTTACAGCGAGTACAAACCTTAACTCTTTCGCCCGATGCCAATGTTGCCCATTGGAGATTGGGTTTTTTGGAGACCTTGGGAGTCGGGTTATATTTTGACATCAACTTGTTGTATTTTCTTCCCATTACCGGCCCCTTTCCGCAAATTTCGCAAACTTTAGACATAAAACAATTAAACAATTAAACAACTAAACAATTAAACAACTAAACAATTAAACAACTAAACAATTAAACATTTGTTAAATCGAGTTTAGTGTAATTTATTTTTCCTGTCTTGGCAAGGGTCATTGATAAAATATCATTAATCATTTATTATTAGAGCATGTCCGGAATAGAATTAATAATCGTTATCATTATATTTCTTTTCTCGGTTGTTTTTCATGAAATTGCCCATGGCTGGGTGGCTTTTGCCTTAGGCGATTCTACGGCTAAAAGGGCTGGGAGGTTAACCTTAAATCCCTTGAAGCATCTTGACCCCATTGGCTCGGTGCTTTTGCCGGGGTTTTTGATTCTAATGAAATTGGCCGGAATGGGCGGATTTATTTTCGGATGGGCCAAGCCGGTCCCAATTAATCCCTATAATTTTAAGGACCAAAAATACGGAAGTGCGAAAGTCGCGGTGGCCGGCTCGGCCGCCAATTTTTCCTTAGCTTTAATTTTTGGATTGGCATTAAGATTTTTTCCAATCATTTATTCAATGCCCGGCGTGAGCTTGGTTTTTTTGTATATCGTTCAGATAAACCTGATTTTAGCGGTGTTTAATTTGCTTCCGATTCCGCCCCTTGACGGGTCCCATATCCTTTTCACTTTTTTAGACAAGAAAGCATTGAAGTTGAAAATGTTTTTAGTTCAGTACGGGTTCTTTTTATTGGTGTTTTTGATTTTTTTCTTTTTTCAATACATTTCCTTGGCAGTGGTGTGGCTGATGAAGCTTATAATCGGAATTCCTTTATAGTTTTGTCTGATTTTGTTTGACAAAAATTTTTTGTTCTGCTAACTTAAATCCTAAACGAAACAAGGAAATAAAAATCCAAAATCCAAAGCTCAAATGCCAAATCAAGCTCAAAATCCAAAATCCAAATTGAAGAAATGTATTCTTTTGACATTTGTCATTTGGACTTGCCTGTCCTGAACCTGTTGAAGGGATTTGACATTTGGATTTTGACATTGGGATTTTTATTATTTTTTAACTTTTAATTTTTAACTTTTAACTTTTAACTTGAGCGAGTCCCGCCTACGGCGGGCGAGCGGACATGCCCACCATCCATCAATTAATTAAAAAGGGAAGAAAGAGGCAGTTTTCAAAAGACAAAACGCCTGCCTTGGCTTTTGTTTTTAACACTATTAAAAACAGGCCCGGGAAACATAATTCTCCTTTCAAAAGAGGAGTGTGCGTTAAGGTCTTTACGGTCACGCCCAAAAAGCCCAACTCCGCCTTGAGAAAAGTGGCCAGAGTGCGTTTAAGCAATGGAATGGAGGTTTCGGCATATATTCCCGGCGAAGGCCATAATCTGCAAGAACACTCCGTCGTGATAGTGAGAGGAGGAAGAGTTAAGGATTTGCCCGGCGTGAGATATCATATTGTCCGCGGCATTTTAGATACGGGCGGAGTGGAAAAAAGAAAACAAGGCAGAAGCAAGTACGGGGCTAAAAAACAAGCATAATAAAAGATAATATCAATTATGAGCAAGAAAAAATTCATTGAAGTAAAACCAGACCCGATTTACAGCGACATCACCGTGGCCAAACTTATTAATTACATAATGAAAAAAGGAAAGAAATCAATTGCTTGCAAAATAGTTTATGGCGCGTTGGATATTATAAAAGAAAAAACGAAACAAGGGCCGATTGAATTTTTAGAGAAAGCGATTCAGAATGCCTCTCCGGTTTTGGAAGTAAGGTCAAAGAGAATCGGGGGAGCGAATTATCAAGTGCCTGTAGAGGTGTCAAAAGAAAGGAGAGTGGCGTTGGCCATGAGATGGATAATCCAGGCGGCCAAGAGCGGCAAAGGTTCAATGACCGAAAAATTAGCGAAAGAATTAATGGAAGCAGCGGGCAACACCGGCAATGCCGTCAGGAAGAAAGAAAATGTCCACAAAATGGCGGAAGCCAACAAGGCCTTTGCCCATTTTGCCTGGTAAGCAGTAAAAATACAAAATCTAAAGCTCAAATGTCAAATCAAGCTCAAAATCCAAAATCCAAATTAGAGAATACCATTTTGACATTGAGTCATTTGAATTTGATTTGACATTTGGATTTTGACATTTGGATTTAATGAATTATTATGCGTGAATTTTCAGTAGAAAAATATAGAAATATAGGGATTATTGCCCATATTGACGCCGGCAAAACCACTTTTACCGAGCGGGTTTTGTTTTACACAGGCATTTCTCATAAAATAGGGGAAGTCCACGAGGGAGAGGCGATTATGGATTGGATGGAACAGGAAAGAGCGAGAGGCATTACCATCACCTCTGCCGCCACCACTTGTTTTTGGCATCCGACGGAAGATGGGGAGAGCAAAGAGCGAGAGTGCAAAATAAACTTAATTGATACGCCCGGCCACATTGATTTCACCGCCGAGGTGCAGCGGTCCTTAAGAGTGCTTGATGGAGCGATTGTGGTTTTCGACGGGGTGGCAGGAGTGGAGGCGCAATCAGAAACGGTCTGGCATCAGGCGGATAAATTCAAGGTCCCCAGAGTTTGTTTTATCAATAAATTAGACCGGATGGGGGCTTCTTTTGAATATAGCTTGAAAACAATTTGGGAACGATTAACTCCGAACGCGGTGGCGGTGCAAATACCTATTGGACAGGAAGGAAATTTTTCCGGAGTCATAGATTTAATTACCATGAAAGCCGTAAAATTTGAAGGAAAGCACGGAGAGAAGGTGGTGGTGGAAGATATTCCGGATAATATGAAAGAAACGGCGGAAGAGTGGAGGAAAAAAATGCTTGAGAAAGTGGCAGCCGAAGACCATGAACTGCTGGAGAATTATTTGGAGAGAAAAGAGATAAAGGTTGAGCAGATAAGAAAAGCCATCCGAAAAGGCGTGATTGATTATCAAGTAATTCCTGTTTTCTGCGGTTCTGCTTTAAAAAATAAAGGAATTCAATTAGTGTTGGATGCGGTTGTTTATTATTTCCCGAGCCCGATTGACGCCCCTCCGATTCGAGGGAGAGATCCCAAGACCGAAGAAACCATTGACAGGAAGCCGGATGATGATGAGCCGTTTTCAGCGCTTGCCTTTAAGGTTGCCACTGATCCTTTCGTGGGTGCCCTTACTTATTTCCGCATTTATTCCGGGAAATTGCTCCCGGGCACAACCTTATTGAATTCCTTCAGCGGGAAAAAGATAAGAATAGGCAGAATAGTAAGAATGCACGCTAACCACCGAGAAGAGGTGGAGGAATTGTATGCGGGCGACATAGCGGCAGCCATTGGATTGAAAGAAGTGGAAACAGGCCATACTATTTGCGATCCGGACAAGCCGATAATTTTAGAGAAAATAGTTTTCCCAGAGCCGGTAATTTCCATCAGAATTGAGCCGAAGACAAAAGCGGACCAAGAGAAATTGGGATTGGCGCTGAAAAAGTTAGCGGAGGAAGACCCGACATTTAAAGTCAAAACAGACGAAGAGACGGTCGAGACAATTATCTCGGGCATGGGAGAGTTGCATTTGGAAATTTTAGTGGATAGAATGAAGAAAGAATTCAAGATGGAAGCCAATGTAGGCAGACCCCAGGTTGCTTATAAGGAGACCATCTTAGGAGAAGCGGAAGCAGAAGGAAAATACATCAGGCAGAGCGGAGGCCGGGGACAATACGGGCATACTTGGGTGAGAGTTAAGCCGAGAAAAGCGGGCGAAGGATTCTTGTTTGTTGATGAAATCAAGGGGGGCATTATTCCCAAGGAATATATTCCCGCTGTCCGCAAAGGAATTGAAGAGGCCTTAGACAGGGGAATATTAGCCGGTTATCCGGTGGTTGATGTGGAGGCGACGCTGTATGACGGCTCGTTCCACGAAGTGGACTCTTCAGAAGGCGCTTTTAAAATAGCGGGGTCAATGGCATTTCAAGCGGCGGCCAAATTAGCCAAGCCGATATTGCTTGAACCGATTATGCGTCTGGAAGTGAGTATTCCTGATGAATTTTTCGGAGACATTATCGGTGACTTAAACGCCCGAAGAGGAAGAATAAAAGAAAGTTTTGACCGGGCTTCTATGAAAGTGGTTGAAGCGTTTGTGCCTCTGGCGGAAATGTTCGGCTACGCCACTTCATTAAGATCTATGACCCACGGCCGAAGCGCTTTCACTATGGAGTTCAGCCATTATGAGCAAGTTCCTCATAATATTACCCAGCAGATAATGGAGGCAAGAACCTGAAGTAATTTTCAATTTTCAAGCACCAATTTTCAATGAAATCCCAAATCCCAATAATTAAACATTAAAATACTATGGACCTTAATCAGATTAAAAAGTTAATAGATAAGGAAGGAGGCAAAGTCATTATTGTGGAGAATGACGAGCCGATTTTAGTTATTTCCAGAATAGAGGGAGAGCATCAGCAAAAGATGCCGTTTGAGAAAAAGAGACAGGAAATGCGCAGTAGGTTTGACGCCAAGAAAGAAATCAGCCAGAGCACGGAATTCTTAGCCAAAGAAGAATTGCCGGCGGAGGAATTAACGGTTGAAGATTTGCCGTTTTGATGCTATTCTAAATTCACTGGCGCATATTTATGCTCAAGGGGTTGACTTTTTTTGGCATTTGAGTAATATATTTAATACCCTTGTTTAAAAATTATAATTAACATTTAATAAGTAAAAATATGGCTGAAAAAGAAAAATTTGAGCGCACAAAACCCCACATTAATGTGGGAACAATTGGTCATGTGGACCACGGCAAGACGACCTTAACTGCCGCGATTTTAAAAGTCCTTCACCTGAAAGGGTATCGGGCCTCTGAAAAGGGCATTGAGCAGATTGATTCCGCCCCGGAAGAGAAAGCAAGAGGCGTGACGATTAATATTGCGCATGTGGAGTATGAAACAGAAAAAAGGCACTACGCCCACATTGATTGCCCGGGGCACAGCGACTACATCAAAAATATGATTACCGGCGCGGCCCAGATGGACGGAGCGATTTTGGTTGTATCCGCGGTTGACGGGCCGATGCCCCAAACCAGAGAACATATCCTGCTTGCCCGACAGGTAGGCGTGCCGAATATCGTGGTATTCCTTAATAAATGTGATGCGGTTGACGACCCGGAAATGATTGGATTGGTAGAATCAGAGATAAGAGAATTGTTAAAGAAATATGAATATCCCGGAGACGAGATTCCGATTATCAAGGGTTCTGCCCTGAAAGCCCTGGATGTCACTTCTCTAGACGATGAGGCGGCTAAGCCGATATTAGAACTTACTAAGACATTAGATGAATATTTGCCTGAACCGCAGAGGCCGATAGACCAACCATTTCTTATGGCGATTGAAGATGTCTTCTCAATAGAGGGAAGAGGAACAGTGGCTACAGGCAGGATTGAGAGAGGCATTGTCAAATCAGGAGAAGAAGTGGAGCTGGTCGGGATTAACCCAACAACCAAAACCACCGCCGTGAGCATAGAAATGTTCAATAAGATATTAGACGAAGGAAGAGCGGGAGACAATGTCGGTATTTTGTTAAGGGGACTTAAGAAAGAAGAGGTGGAAAGAGGGCAGGTCCTGGCAAAACCGGGAACAATCACTCCTCATACCGAGTTTGAAGCAGAGGTTTATGCTTTGACAAAAGAGGAAGGAGGCCGCCATACCCCGTTTTTCAAAGGGTATAAGCCCCAGTTCTATATTCGCACCACTGATGTTACCGGAGATGTGATATTGCCCGAAGGCACGGAAATGGTTATGCCCGGGGACACCGCAAATTTAACCGTTAACTTAATAGCCCCGATTGCCTTGGAAGAAAAGCAGAGATTTGCTATCAGAGAAGGCGGAAGGACTGTGGCTTCCGGAGTAGTGATTAAAATAATTAAATAAAAAAAGAAGTAATAGTTCTTTCAAAGATGCCTACCACTAAGAAAGCCAAGATAGAAGAAGCACCGCCAAAGATTAGGATTAAATTGAAAGCATATGACAATAAGGTGCTGGATAAAAGTGCTCGGCAGATTGTTGAGACGGTCTTGAGATACGGCGCCAGAATTTGCGGGCCGGTTCCTCTGCCGACGGAAATTCATAAATACACGGTTAACCGTTCCAGTTTTGTTCATAAAGATGCGCGCGAGCAGTTTGAGGTGAGAGTCCACAAGCGCTTGATAGATATTTTGGATTCAGACCAAAGAGTGGTAGAGTCGTTGACAAATTTGAATTTGCCGACCGGGGTTGATATTCAGATTAAGATTTAGTTGCGGCAGACAATCAGAGGGGAAGGAGATGTTAATTTTATCTTTCACAAACCATTCATTAATATGGAGAATAAGGCAAAAAATATATAACATTAAAAGTTTTCACTAATCCAAAAACCAAATACAAAATACCGGGGTTAGTGCCCGGTATTTTGTTGAAAAGAAAGGATGCCCCGCCCAAATTTTACAAGATTCCTCGAGGCGGTGGGCTCTCCACAGGAAAGGCCTATTCGGCCCCGCCCGCCGCGGGGAATAAAAATAAGTATTTGGAAATTCGGTGAATAGTTTATTGGCACGAGGCAAAATTTAAGCGGGGCGCTCATATTTATAGCTACTCGCTTTGCTCGTAGATAAATATGGCGAAATTCATATTAGCTAAAAAAATAGGGATGACGCAGATATGGAAAGATGACAAGATTATTCCCGTGACCCTTGTTGAGGCGGGGCCTTGTTCTGTTACGCAAATAATGACCAAAGAAAAAGATGGCTATGACGCTGTTCAGGTCGGTTTTCAAAAATTAGGAGAAAAGAAAATAACCAAGAGCAAAAAAGATAAGCCGTTCGCTTTTTTGAAAGAATTCGGGACTAAAGGCGAAAAACTAAAAATAAAAAAAGGCGACATTATGGATATTGGCGTCTTCCAGGAAGGGGAGAAGGTTAAGGTCTCCGCTGTGGGCAAAGGAAAGGGATTTCAGGGAGGCGTGAAAAGATGGGGGTTTTCCGGCCGGAAAAAAACGCACGGCACCAAACATGAATCAAGAACCATCGGTTCGGTCGGCTCCTCGTTTCCCCAGAGAGTGCTGAAAGGGAAGAGAATGCCTGGCCGGATGGGCGGGGGAAGAATAACAGTCAAGAATTTGGAAATAGTGAAAATTGACAAAGAAAAAAACCAGCTTGCCTTAAAGGGAGCGATCCCGGGCAGAAAAGGGACTTTAGTGGAGATAAAAAGTTAAAACGATTATGAAAAAAGAACAAAAACAACTAAATAAGATTGCCAAAAAATACGATTTGGAATTAATTTTGCTTTTTGGCTCGCAGGTGGATAAAAAGTTTTTACATCGAGAGAGCGATTTTGATATTGCTTATTTGCCAAAGCGGGAATTAGAGGGAAAAGAGTTGATAGATTTGAATTGTAGTTTGATGGATCTCTTTGACAACGATAAAATAGATATGGTTGATTTGAGAAAAGCAGATCCTCTTTTAAAATATGAGATTGCCGAAAGAAACAAATTGCTTTTTGGAGATGAAATGGACTATTTAGCATTCAAATCATACGCCTTTAAGGATTATGTCTTTCATCGTCCTTTATTTGAATTAGAAGATTGTTTAATAAAAAAACGGCATCAACTATTAACAAAGTCAATTTATGATAAATAACGATTTTATAAAAAGAAAAATTTCCCTGATTGAAGAAGAATTGGTGCGGCTGAAGGAATTTTCCCAATATTCTTTTGAGGAAATCGTCAGGGATTTCAAAAAGCAGGCCATTGTCGAAAGATTACTGGAAAGAATTATTAGCAGGGCATTGGACATTAACCAGCACTTGATATCGGAACTTTACAAAGAGGAAATGGCCCCGCCAAAAAGTTATAAAGAGACATTTTTAAGGTTGGCAGAATTAGAAGTTTACCCGAAAGATTTCGGAGAAAGCATTGCCAAGAGCGTAGGCACGAGGAATATCTTGGTTCATGAATACGATGAAGTTGATTACAGCAGGATTTATTCTTCCGTAGCGGATTGTTTGAAGGATTACCGGCAATATTGCGATTATATTTTGAGGTTTTTAGAAAAGAATTAAAGAAAAGAACCAGATTGCCTTAAAAGGCGCGGTCCCGGGCAGGAGAGGGACGTTGGTGGAAATATATGAAGATTGATGTCTATAATTCAATAGGAGAAAAAGGCGGGCAAATGGAATTGCCTAAGGAAGTGTTTGGGAGAGAAACGAGTCCTGATTTGGTTCATCAGGCGGTTATTAGTATGCGAGCAAACCAAAGGCAGGTTATCGCCCATACCAAAGACCGTTCAGAAGTAAGAGGCGGAGGCAAGAAGCCATGGAGACAGAAGGGGACAGGCAGAGCCAGGCATGGCTCAAACAGGTCTCCGATTTGGATTGGCGGGGGCGTTACTTTTGGGCCCACCAATAAGAGGAATTTCAAAATGGCCGTCCCCAAGAAAATGAAAAAAGCGGTTTTGTTTTCCATTCTTTCCGCTAAAGCAAAAAATCAAGAAATTTTGATTATTGATAATTTGACCATTGAAGAGCCAAAGACAAAAACCATCAATGAAACATTAACAAATTTATTAAATAAGGTTTATCCCGAGCAGAAAAAGGGAAAAAAGAGAGCGCTTAAAAGCGTTCTTATTGTTTCAGACAAAAAGGATGATAAATTAGTAAGGGCAGTAAGAAATATTCCCAAAGTAAGGGTTATTGAAGCGCGCAATTTGAATATTTTGGATGCTATTTCCGCCCAGCGCCTGATTTTCTTAAAGGATTCCATTAAGACCATAAAAGAGTTGTTTGCCTAATAATATGTCTATTTTTGATATTTTTAAAAAGAAGGTAAAGCCGGAAATAAAGAAAGAGGAAAAGAAAGAGGAAAAGAAAGAGGAAAAGAAAGAAAAATTGTCTGCCAAGAAAGCGGTCCAAAAACCGAAGATTAAAGTTGCGTTGAAAAAAGAAAAAGAAGAAGCGGTCAAAAAGGAAGAGGCCGTTCCGCCGGAAACAAAAACAGAAAAGAAGAAGACCATTAAGCCGAAAAAGGCGGTTAAGCCAAATAGCTTGGCGTGGAAGGTCTTGATAGAGCCCCATGTTACCGAGAAAGCGACTTATTTGGCGGAAAAAAATGAATACGCTTTTATTGTTTCCAAGAGCGCCAACAAAACAGAGGTGAAGCGGGCAATAGAAGATATCTATGAGGTTAATGTTGAGAATGTCAGGATGATAAGCATTCCGGGGAAGAAGAGAAGGAGAGGGAAAGTGCAGGGTTTCAAAAGCGGATACAAAAAAGCGATTATTAAAATTAAGAAAGGGCAGGAAATTGAAGTTCTGCCGAAATAAAAGATGTGTTTATAAATTAGTGTTTGTTAGTTGGTCTGCTCGGCAACAAGTTTCAGGTCGCCGACCGTCCAAATCCCAGCGCGATTTGGCGGTCTGCGCTCTCGGCGGCTGACCCCGCCCAAAACGGATTCTCCGTTTTGGGCGGGGGCCATGCTCAGCCGCCTCCGAGAGCCGCCCTGAAACCTGTTGCCTCGCCCGACCCAGGGGAGCATTTCAAAAGCAGTATTCGTATCGCAAAGAATTTTAACATGAAAAAATATAAGCCAACAACTCCGGGGAGACGACATGGGATGATAGAGGATTTTTCCTTTCTGGACAAAAAGAGACCGGAGAAGAGTTTGGTTGTAAAACTGAAAAGAAGGGCGGGACGAAGCAAGCAAGGAAAGATTACAGTGAGGCATAAGGGCGGCGGGGCGAAACGTCTTTATCGTCTAATTGATTTTAGCCAAAAGAGATTAGATATCCCGGCCGAAGTTCTTGCTTTGGAATATGACCCGAACAGAACTGCCTTTATCGCGCTTATTAAATACAGCGATGGGGTCAAGAAATATATTTTGGCCCCCCAGGGCTTGAAAAAAGGAGACACTGTTATCACCAGCGAGCAGGCGGAATTAAAACTTGGAAACAGGCTGAAATTGAAAAATATCCCGATTGGCACGGACATTTACAACGCGGAGCTTTTGCCCGGCGGCGGGGGAAAATTAATCAGGTCAGCCGGTTCTTCGGCAAAGGTCTTCGGCAGTGACGAGAAGTATGTTCATATTAAAATGCCGTCCGGTGAAATGAGAAAATTACACCAGGAATGTTTCGCTTCTATCGGCGCTTTGTCACGGTCGGAACATAGATATGTTAAAATAGGTAATGCCGGAAGGGCGAGATATATGGGAAGGAGACCGACGGTGAGGGGCTCGGCAATGAATCCTCATGACCATCCGCATGGCGGAGGGGAAGGCCGGACCGGGATTGGTTTGAAATATCCGAAGACCCCTTGGGGCAAGCCGGCCTTAGGGAAAAAGACCCGCAAGAGAAAACATACAAACACATTTATTATTAAAAGACGAAAGTAATATAAAAGATGTCACGGTCACTGAAAAAAGGTCCTTATATAGACGAGAAATTGATGGAAAAGGTTAAGAAATTGAGAGCCGGAGACCAGACGCCGATAAGGACTTGGTCTCGGTCCTGCGTAATCATTCCGGAAATGGTGGGTTTTGTTTTTGAAGTGCATAACGGCAAGGATTTTATAACCGTGCAGGCCAGGGAAGATATGGTCGGCCATAAATTAGGAGAGTTTTCTCCGACCACCAAATTCGCCAGGCACGGAGGCAGAATGCAGAGAGAATTAGAAAGCCAGACCAAGCCCTCGGCAGCGCCTACAGAAGAAAAGAAATAAAGCGATTATGGAAAAAGAAATCAGCGCAAAATTAAATCATTTAAGAATCGCTCCGCGCAAAGTGCGGTTAGTGGCGGATATGATTAGGGGGAAAAATGCCCTTGAGTCCTTGACATTTTTAATGCATACCAGCAAAAAAGCGGCTGCTCCGATGGCGAAACTCTTGCAATCAGCCATTGCTAATGCTAAAAATAATTTTCAATTAGAAGACAAGAATCTTAAGATTGTTAAAATGACCGTGGACGAGGGGCCGAAATTAAAGAGATGGCGCGCAAGATCTATGGGCAGAGCTTACGGGATTCAGAAAAAGACAAGCCACATCACTCTTATATTGAAAGAGTTGGATAATAAAAAATTAAAAGGGAAAAAAATTGAAAAGAGGACAGAGAAGGTAGGCAAGAAATCCAAAAGGTAAGCGTAAAAATTAAATCCAAATGTCAAAATCCAAATATCAAATCAAATCCAAATATCAAATGTCAAAAGAACATGCTTCTTCAATTTGGATTTTGGATTTTGACATTGATTTAACATTTGGCCTTTGGTCTTTGGATTTTACTTTTTAATTTAGCGGAGCCCGCCCGAGGCGGGCAAGCAGATATGTCCCATAAAGTTCACCCAAAAGCATTTCGATTGAGAGAAACCTCTGATTGGGATTCGCGATGGTTTGATGAGAAACAGCCCTCAATATATTTAGAGGAGGATTTTAAGATTAGAACTTTCTTAATGGATAAATTTAAAGAGGCCGGGATTGAAAAAGTGGAAATTGAGCGGTCTCCGAACAGGGTGAGCATATTAATCCATTCTTCCAGGCCCGGTTTGATTATCGGCCGGGGCGGTCAGCAAATAGACGAATTAAGGGATTTGTTTCAGAAGAAAATTCTTAAGAGGCAATTGGACGAGAAGCAGGCGTTGAAGATTGAGATAAAGTCAATCAGAAATCCTTGGATAAGCGCTCCCTTGGTGGCCCAATGGATAGCCCAAAGAATAGAGAAGAGAATGCCTTTCAGAAAAATAATGAAGCAATCCATTTCTATGGTTATGGGATACAAGGAGGCAAAAGGAATCAGGGTGCAGGTGGCCGGACGGCTGAATGGCGTGTCTATTTCCAGAACAGAATGGCTTCAGAAAGGGCAGCTGCCCAGACAGACGCTTCGGGCAAATATTGATTACGGCTTCAAGGAAGCGAATTGCACTTACGGAACGATAGGAGTAAAGGTTTGGATTTATAAAGGGGAAACCTTTGAATAAATGTAAAATTAAAAGTCCAAAATCCAAAATTAAAAGTTTCAGTATTAAGTCCAAAATATTTTATACTTTTTATTGCAACTTTTAACTTTTGACTTTCAACTTTGGACTTGAGCGAAGCGAATATGTTATATCCCAAGAAAGTAAAACATAGAAAATGGCATAAGGGCAGAAACAGGGACAGAAAAATTGACACTCGGGGAACGGAACTGGCCTTCGGTGATTTTGGACTAAAGGCAATGGAGTCAAAATGGATTACCGCCAGACAGATTGAAGCAGCCAGAAGAGCGATTATCAGGTATCTTAAAAAGGGCGGACGGCTTTGGATAAGGATCTTTCCCGATAAGCCGATTACCACCAAAGGAGCGGAAGTCCCGATGGGCGGGGGAAAGGGTTCGGTAGACCATTATGTTTTTTCAGCGAAGCCGGGACGGGTTATTTTTGAAATAGCAGGCATCAGCGAAGAAATGGCCAGAGAGGCGTTTGACAAGGCAAGCCATAAGTTTGGAATAAAAACAAAATTTGTAAAACATGAAAGCTAAAGAATTAAAAATTAAAAGCGAGGCAGAATTGAAAAAGATAGTTTTTAGCGACCGGGAGAAGTTGCGCGTCTTAAGGTTTGATTTGGCAGCCGGGAAAGTCAAGAATGTTAAGGAAATGAGGAACCGGAGAAAAGACATTGCTAAGATTTTAACTATTTTGAATCAGAAGAAGCACAAGAACCTGCCTTCGGCAGAACCTTGAAATTGAATTTGTCGTATATTCAAATTAATGTAATTCAATTATAAGAACCTGCCTTCGGCAGAACCTTGCCGCCTTCGGCAGTAAGAACCTGCCTTCGGCAGAACCTTGCCGCCTTCGGCAGTAAGAACCTGCCTTCGGCAGAACCTTGCCGCCTTCGGCAGTAAGAACCTGCCTTCGGCAGAACCTTGCCGCCTTCGGCA
>JAHITK010000004.1 GCA_018817645.1 Patescibacteria group bacterium
AGCTCAAATGTCAAATCAAGCTCAAAATCCAAAATCCAAATTAAAACCAAAAACTTTTAATTTTTGTACTGTAGTTTTGGCTTTTTGTTTTGGGTTTTGGGGTTTGATTGGTCATTGGGATTTGATTTGACATTGGGATTTTGACACTGGGATTTTTTAAATATGCCTATCTATTCATATATCGCAAAATCATTTGATGGGGAAAGTAAAAAGGGGACGGCCGAGGCCAAAAGCAAAAAAGAATTGGCAAGCATACTCAAGCAGGATGGTTTTTTCTTGATTTCAGCAGAAATGGGAAAGACGGCAAATAAGAAGAAAAAATTTTCCTTGGGAATAAAATATGTTTCTCTTACTGAAAAACTGATGGCGACCAGGAATCTGCAGGTGATGATTGCGGCCGGAGTTCCCTTGCCGAGGGCGTTGGAAATCTTAAGCGCTCAGGCGAAGAACAAATATTTTAAGAAAGTTTTAGGGGAGATTAAGGATGAAGTCATCAAAGGGACAGCTTTTTCGAATGCCCTGAAAAAATATCCAAGGGTTTTCCCGGAAATATATTACAGCATGATTCAAGTTGGAGAGGAAACCGGCAAAATGGAGGAGGTTCTCGACATCCTCGCCCTCCAGCTTGAAAGGGTTCATGAATTGCGGTCACGGATTAAAGGGGCGATGGTTTATCCGGCCGTGATTATCGCGGCGATGCTTATTATCGGAGTTATTATGTTAGTCAAAGTCGTGCCCCAGCTTAGCGAGACCTTCCAAGAATTGGAAGTAAAACTCCCCCCGATGACTTTATTTGTGGTCGGGCTTGGCAATTTCTTCGTCCAGCGATGGTACATAGTGATTTTAATATTTTTGATATTAGTTTTCGCGATTATGACTCTAATCAGAAGCAAAGCCGGCAAAAGGCATTTTGACGCGTGGCTTTTGCGAGTTCCGGTAATATCCGGATTAATTAAAAAGATTAATTGCGCCTATACCTCCCTTACGCTAAGCGCTTTGATTCAAGGAGGAGTCCCCATTGTCACTGCCTTAGAGATCTCCGCCGGCGCCGTGAGTAATATTTATTTTAAAGAGGCGCTTAAAGTTACTGCCAAGAAGGTCCAAAAAGGAGAACGGTTGTCCTCGGCAATGTCTAAGTTCTCCCATCTTTACTCCGACCTTTTTCTCCAGATGCTTCAGGTCGGAGAGGAGACCGGCGAAACATCGAGCATGCTTGCTAAATTAGCTGATTTTTTTGAAGACCAGGTCAATAATATCACTAAAAATCTCTCTTCTATTATAGAGCCAGTTCTCCTGCTCTTTGTCGGGGCGGTCGTCGCCTTTTTTGCGGTTGCCATGGTCCAGCCAATTTATTCAATAATGTCAGGAATGTAGAGAGCGTAAAACGTAAAACGCAAAGCGCAAAAGAAAAGAACAAGAAAGAAGGGAGAGAGCAAAACGTAAAACGTAAAGCGCAAAACAAAATAGAAAATGCAAAATTATAGAAAGCGAGGGATTAACCTTATGTTTTTTAATTATTCAACAGATAAGGGGTTCACTTTAATAGAGGTGCTGGTTGCCACTTTTTTAATCTCCGTTATTTTTTTGGGGATTTTTGGCGGTTTTCAATTGGCCATAAAAGTGGTGGCGCAATCTAAGGCCCGAATGCAGGCCGTGTATTTGGTTTCGGAGAAAATAGAAGAGATGCGAGGATTAAATTTTGCCGATATTAAAACAATCCAGGAAAGCATTGTCATAAATGGTGTTGAATACGATACGGAAACATTAGTGGAGGACTTTGACGATTGCGCCGACGGGACTATTGAAGGATTTGACTGTTCAGGAGCGGTTGTTTTGCCGGATACTGCCCCGGATGATTATAAAAAGATAAAAGTAAGGGTCTCCTGGCAGACATTTTTCGGCGGCGAAATGGTTTTAAGCTCTTATGCCGCTTCTGAATCATTGGAAACCGGGGAAGGGAAAGGGGCCTTGAGAGTTTCTTTAAGCGACAGCTTGGGCCAGCCGGTAGAGATTTTGACCGGGGACCAACTGGCTCCCTGTCTTGCGAGTTCCATCAATATAATAAATGAGGGATATGCTACAGATCAATGTTACGGCACGGACACCAATAATCCCGGGGTCCGGGTTTTAATTTTAGACCAGTCCTTGGAGCCGGACGATTATAAAATAATTATCTCAAAGAGCGGTTACGCGGCTGCCGAGACCTTTCGTTCCGGAGAGATATACGGAGGAGCGGTGATTTCCACACCCAACAGGAAAAATCCGACCATCAGCGAAGGAGAGCTTTATCCGATTACCTTTATCATTGACCCGTTGAGCGATTTAAACATCAGCACAGCGCTCACTTGGAACGGCGATAGTTTTTTTGATACTTTTCTGAATGAGGGCAAGGTTTCGGCAATTGAGAATCTTGTTATATCCAATGGGCAGGTGAGTCTCGCCACCAGCTCCCCCATCAGCTATTTTGATTCAGGATATTTAGAATCAACGCCCATAGTTCCCGGTCAAATTACCGAATGGTACGATTTTGAGTGGTCGGATTCGGAAGACACGGACACCGATATCGCCTATCAGATTTTTTATGCCACCAGCAGCGCTTGGCTTTTGGTTCCTGACATTGATTTGCCCGGAAACAGCAGCGGGTTTGACATCTCCCCTGTTGATTTAAGCCAGCTGAACATTAATAAATATTCTGAACTAAAAATAAGAGCAAATTTTTCAACCGGCGATCTCCTCAAGACCCCCACCTTGCATGAATGGCGGGTTTCCTGGAAGAACGGCCAGGAAACGATGATTTCCAATGTCAGTTTTGATGTAAGGGGCGAGAAAACAGTAGGCACAGACAGTGAGGAAAATCCGATTTACAAATATTCCGAAACTCTGACATCGGATTCCGGAGGGCATAAATTAATATCAGGATTAGAAACAGACAATTACTATTTTTCAAATTTTATAAGAAACGGAAGCGCGCTCAATCTTAACACCAGCTTGAGTCCGATGCCCTACAATCTTTCGTCAGGCACCAGCACCAATTATGTTTTGTACCTTGAGTCAGACAATTCCTTACTCGTCAAAGTTAAGGATGCTTCCAGCACCGAGCCGGTTTTCGGCGCCGGAGTCCGGCTTTCCAATCAGGGATTAGGATATGATGTGAGCTTAACCACGAACGAGTCGGGAGAGGCGCTGTTTTTACCGCTGCAGACCAGCGCCAATTATGTTTTAGAGGTTCAGGCGCAAAATTATTATGAAGAAACGATTCCGGTCGCTGTTTCAGGGGATAATTATCAAGAAGTAGGCATCGAGAGATATGAGTAAACGATTCTTGCTATGAACAAAGGATTTACTTTAATAGAAACACTGGTGGCGGTGTTGATTTTCGGCGTCATAATCACTGGATTGTTTTCTATCATCCCCTTCATTTACCGCGTAGACAGTTATGCCTGGCATCAGGCCTACGCCACGAACGAGGCCAGGAGGGGGATGAAGATAATGATAAGAGAAATCAGGGAAGCAATCACCGGCGAAGACGGATCTTATGTTCTTTTGTCAACTCAGGACAATGAGCTTATTTTTTTCAGCGATATTGATAAAGACGATGACATCGAAAGAGTAAGATATTTCTTGGGAGGGACTTCGGATTATCAGCAGACGCAGGAGTGCGTTACCTATATTGACGGCGGTTCCTGCTCGGTAATATTCTCGAATTTTTTTAACGGAATATTAAACGAAGCAAATGTCCAGATAGGGGTCAAGGGCGACTTTGGGTTATCGACCGAGTATGCCAATATCTATGCCGACGGTGTTTCGTTAGGTTCGGTCTGTGCCAGCGGGTCGTCTTGCGAGGATTGTTCAACTGTTTGGAACGGAATAACCGGTTTTGATATTATGAGCCGGGCCGCTGATAATTATTTGCAATTAACCGCTGATGCCAGCAGTAAAGTTAATGATATTTGTTCTCCGGGCTATTTTGCCATGCGTGCCCAGTTTCAATTAAATTGGCAGGCAACGGAAACCGGCGTGGAAAGAGAATTTAAAAGAGGGGTTATTGAGCCAATCGGCGATATCCCGCAATATCCGATTGATACGGAGAAAATAACCATCTTGTCCCACTATATTCAAAATCAAATAGGCAGTCCCCAAAAAAGCGTTTTTAAATATTATAATCAGGATGGGCAGGAAATAATTGATCCCATCGAAAGAATAAACAATGCCAAGGTTATAAAAATTATGCTGATTGTAAATGTTGAGCCCAGTCGCGCGCCTGATGATTATTATTTGGAGAGCAAGGTTCAATTAAGGAATTTAACTCTTAATAATGAATAATGAATAGCCAGAAAGGTTTTATCATTACTTATATATTAGTTTTTGGCTCGGTATTTTTGGTTTTACTGGTAGCTCTTTTGGGCTTTATTTTAAGTCAGATTAAGCAGGCAAAATACGAGTTGGCTTATGAACAATCTCTTCATATCGCCGAAGCGGGGCTAAACAGATATCGCTGGTATTTACTGCATAAAGAGCAGGAGCTTTTTGGGGGAATTGAAATCGGCTGTCCGCCTTCGGACTGCGCTTCTTGCGCTCCCTGCGAATACGAATATAACTTGCCGGGGGTTGGAGTCATTGGCCGGTATCGGTTGGATGTCGTAGAGGAGCGGCCCTGCGACATCACCACCTCAATACAGGTGACCTCAACCGGCTGGACCGATCAATTTCCTAATGCAGACCGGACCATAAGGGTTTATTATATCAAGCCGACGGTGGCAGAATATTCCTATATCCTTAATCACAATGTTTGGGCCGGAGAGGACCGAATCATTATGGGGCCGTATCATTCCAACGGGGGAATCCGGATGGACGGGCAAAATAATTCTTTTGTCAGCTCCGAGCAGGAGCAATGGGTATGCACTGATTCGTACGGTTGTTCTTCCTGTCCCCAAGAATGCACTTACAGCCCGTCGCAAGGATGCGTTTGTCCCGGTGTTTTTACCACCGCAAACGGCAACGAGGATTTATTTAGGATCGGGGTTTCCCATTTTGATTTTGAAGGAATTACCATTGATTTAGGAACGATAAAAGGTCTGGCAAAACCGCCTCCGGAGGGACAAGGCAAGGGCCTGTATCTCCCTCCTTCAAACGCTTATGGTTATCATGTTATAATCAATCAAAGGCAGTTATCGGTAAAAAAGGTGGAGAGAGTGAGCGCCGTGTATACTTATGACACGGATTTGGGTTATTTCTGGGAGTACTCAATCATTGACCGAGAGAGTGCGGCGGTTAATTATAATTTAAGCGATTGCGGGCTGGTATTTATTGAAGACAATGTTTGGCTTCAAGGCACGGTGAGCGGAAAAATCACTCTGGCTGTCGCAGACCTGATTACGCCGAGCGTAACAAGAAATGTTTGGTTGAAAGACGATATTGTCTATCTGAATCCCGATAATTCTGACAGCTTGGTGGTGATGGGGCAGAACAATGTTTTAATAACTCCTGATTCGCCCAATTACTTGGATTTGCACGGGGTATTTATCGCCCAGATCGGCCATTTCGCGAGAAATTATTATTCTCCCTATACTTATCCAAGCTATGCCAAAAAAGAGCAGTTAAATATATTCGGCTCTATTATCAGCAACGGCAGAGTAGGCACTAAATGGACCTCAAGCGGCGTGTGGGTTTCGGGCTATAAGGAGAGACAGAATATTTATGACCCGACTATGAGTTTTAGTCCGCCGCCGTTTTTACCTTCTGTTTCAGAGGAGTTTAGTTATAAAAAGTGGGAAGAAATACAATGAAATTTGATTTGCTTAATTTACATCCCGGGACATTCGGGTTAGATATTTCTGACCGGTCTTTAAAGGCGGTTTTATTAAAAAAGCATAGGAAACGCTTAAGGATAGAGTCGTTCAGAGGAATTCTTCTGCCCGAAGGCGTAATTCAAGGAGGGGAAGTCCAGGACATAGAAAAACTGGCCGAGTTCATTAAAAAAACAGTCACTAAACTTAGAGGTCTTGATACCAGGCAGGTGATCGTTTCCCTGCCCGAGGAGAAATCATTTATTCGGTTGCTGCGAATGCCGGTGATGCCGGCGCAGGAAATCAAGGAAGCCGTGCGTTTTGAAGCCGAGAACTATATTCCCTTTTCAATAGACAAGGTCTACATTGATTCGCAGATTATTCTGTCTCCGGATAAAGATAAAGATTACGCGGAAGTCCTGCTTGCCGCCCTGCCCAGGAAAACCGTTGACCCTTATGTGAATGCGCTTTATGGAGCCGGGCTTATTCCGGTTGCTATGGAAACCGAATCACAGGCCACGGCGCGGGCTCTGATAAAAGGTTCTTATACCCAGAAGCCGGTTTTTATTGTTGATATGGGTGCTACCTCCACCAACTTCAGTGTTTATTCCGGCCATTCCCTGCGCTTTACCTCGTTTATTCCCTTTTCCACCAACAGTTTAACCGCGGTTTTAGCCAAGGCATTAAAGATTGGTCCGTCAGAGGCGCGCAAGGCCCAGTTTTTATATGGCTTCCAGAAGAAAGGGGGCAGAGCCAAGAGAGTATTTGAAGCGCTCCTGCCTGCGGTAACGGGATTTATAGAGGAGATCAACAAGCATATTGATTATTATCAGACCCACTCTTCTCAAGAAACAAAAAACAATGCTGATATGGACGTGCGGGAGTTAATTTTCTGCGGAGGCGGAGCAAGAATTAAGGGATTAGCAGGCTTTATGTCCCAGGAAACAGGGTTGATTGTCCGAAAGGGAAATCCATTAGCGAACCTTCCTTGGGAGGAAAAATTAAATAAAAAGATATCAAAAGACGAGCTGCTCCCTTTTGCCACCGCAGTAGGACTGGCCTTGCGGGGGTACAAAATTGAGTCATATGATTAATTTACTGCCGCCAATTGAAAAAAGTAAGAGGAGGCGAGAAAAGCAATTAAAGTTGATTTGGATTTTAGGTATTTTAATGGTAGCGTCAGTCCTTTCCTTCGCCCTGGTTTTACTTTCCATAAGATTTTATATCGCTGACCAGATAAGGGCGCAGGATATTTTGGTGGGCGAGGCGAAAGGAAAAAATATTCAGGTCAATATTCTCCAAGGGAAAATAAAATTGGTTAATCGTACTTTGTCTGGATTGGACGATTTTTATCAGAGTCAGTTTCCTCTTTCGGATTTTTTGGACAGGATTTCTAAATTACTCCTTCAGGATATGTATTTAGAGAGATTTTCATATCAGGAAGAGAGCGCACAGGTGATATTTACCTGTTATGCCCCGACCATTGACTCAATTTATCAATTTCGCGAAATAATGAGGAATCAGGGCGATTTCCAGGAGGTGAATTTTGTTCTGCCAGATTGGCTTGAGCCAAACAATATAACCTTTAGAGTAAGCTTTAAGCTGGAAAAATGAATTATAAACAGACATTATATATCTCTATATTCGTGATAATTCTTGCAGTATTGCTGTTGTTTGTATTCTGCATTTTCCCGGCCTTAAAAGCAATTGCCTCAAGTTCAAAAGAGTTGGCGCTTCGCCGGCAGGAACTGGCATCCATTGAATTTTTGGCCCAAAGTTTCGAAGATTTTGAAAAGAACTTTCAGTTTTATGAAGAAGGGCTTGCCGAGATGGATAATCTGCTCCAGGCAGAGTCCTTGATTGATCCGGAGATACCGGTAAGCTTCATTAATTTTTTCAAGGAAGAAGCCGCAAACCTTAATCTTGTTTTGAAGATTACCCCTATCGCTTTTAACGAAAGCAAAAATGAGCAATGGAATTATATGAGCTTTAGGATTGATGGCAAGGGCAAGTTTGTCAATATAATGAAATTCCTTGAAAAATTAGAAAACAGCCGGTGGTTAATTAAGGAAACCAGTCTTGATATTTCAAGCACAGAACAAATCCAAGGGGAAGAAGAGCCAATATTTGGCGGGGATTATGCAGAAATTTATCTTTCAATTAAGGCCTATGCCAAGAATTAGTTTTAAAATAGACCTCAAAGGCGTTAAGCGGATATCAAGAAAAGTCCTTTGGTTTTTAGGGGAAAGAGCATTTGTGGTATTTTTAACCCTTTTTCTTATCTCTCTGTTCATTGGAGGCATAATTTTTTATTATTACGGCTTCTTGATTATAGCGAATGAACCGGAAGTAAGACCGCAGGAGATTCGGCTGGATGATAAGTTATACCAGCAGTTTCTGGAAAGCTACCGCCAAAGGAAGGCGAACCTTGAAAGCGCTGACTTCAAAATTTATTTTAATCCGTTTTTCCATACGAATCTTCAACAATGAGAGAGGGGTGATTCCTTTTCGTTGTTTTTCGCTGACCAGCCCGCCCGCCTCGGGCGGGCTTGTCTGCCTCGGGCGGGAGCTTGATTTAGAAACGCTTTTACCGTATAGTATGAGAGCATTAGCCCCTGTAGTTAAACGGATATAACGCCTGCCTTCTAAGCAGGGATTCGAGGTTCGATTCCTCGTGGGGGCACATAAATTTTTGCCTTTGCAAAAATTTGAGTAGTTGGTAATTGGTAATTAGTAATTAGGGGAAGGAAAGAAGATTTCATTCCGAGCAAAAATTTATTCCGAATTACAAATTACTTACACGAAATACAAAAATTATTTATTAAAATTAAAAGTTAAAAGTTAAAAATAAGAAGGATCCGAAATTGAAAATTTGTAAACTGGAATTTGTTTAGAATTTGAGAATTGAAAATTGTAAATTAGATGTGGTGGCTATGGTGTAATGGCAGCACGAGAGTTTGTGGAACTCTTAGAGGCGGTTCAAGTCCGCTTAGCCACCAAAATTCTGAGCTGTAAGTAAATATATTTTTGTGCGCTATTGACCAATATTAGATTATTGACTATTATTAAAAACATGGAGAAAACACGATTACAATTTATTAAGCTCCCTGTTTCTGTTATTAAAGAAGGCAAGAAATATGTAGTTTTCAGCTCGGCCCTTGATTTATCTACTTCGGCCAATAACTACGAGCGCGCCAAGAAGCGGTTTGAGGAGATTGTCGATATCTTTTTTGAGGAGTTGATTAAGAATAAAACTTTAGATGAGGTTTTGTTGGATTTAGGATGGAGAAGGATTGCGAAGAAATGGAGTCCCCCTATGATTGTGTCCAATGATTTACAAAATATTTGTGTCTCTGTTTAATTATGACTCGGCTGACTCCCATTCATTGGAAAAAGTTTGAGAAAGTATTATTATTTCTGGGATGTAGATTTGTAAGAGAAAAAGGAGACCACAGAGTTTATTGGAGAGAGGATTTAAAACGCCCAATAGTTATCCCCAGAGATGCGCAGCTGCCTAGATTTGTTATCAGAAACAATTTGCGACTCTTGAGTATTAAAATTGAAGAATATTTTGAGATTTTAAAGCGCATATAGATATAATTTTAAATTCAAATCTGCTGGACGACTATAAATTCCAAAAACCCTTGTAAATCAGGGGTTTTTTGGTAAAATAGAAATATATGAAAACATACTTTGCTGCCCACTCAACAACAAAAGACAATGAAGTCAGAATTTCTTCTGGTTGGAATAATGCTGAATTATCTGAATTAGGCGTTCAACAATCTAAAGAATTAGGAGAAAGATTTAAGGATATTATAAAAATAGATTTGGTTTGCTGTTCTGATTTGAAAAGAGCAATTGATACCGTAAAAATAGCATTTGGAGATAAATATCCTGTTATTGTAGATAAACGTCTTAGGGAATTAAACTATGGCGATTTTAATGGTAAACCAAGTGAAATTGTGGAAGTTATGAAAAAAGAACATATTAAAAAACCTTTTCTTAATGGCGAAAGTTACAAGCAGGCGATAGAAAGAACTCATGAGTTTTACAAAGAATTAAAAGCAAAATATTCTGATAAGGTAATTTTGATAGTTGGTCATCGCGCTACTCAATATGGCTTAGATACATTGGTCAGTGGGAAAACAATAGAAGAGTGTTTAAGTTTTCCGTTTAAATGGCAACCATATTGGGAATATAGTTTGTAAAATAGGTTCTAATATCCCTCCTTCGCCCGCCTTGGGCGGACTACGACAGGCAATGCGTCCGCCCAACTCGCCTTGGGTGGGCGAGGCGGGCAGGCGCCAGACGAGTCATATTATTAGGTAGCCATTTCCGCTTGACAGCGATTTTTTGTTTTGATAAAGTAAGAATGTAAGAAAGTATTACTTAATTCAAAAATTTATGACTACCATAGTTAAGGCCACAACCAAAGGTCAAATTACTCTGCCCATTCGATGGAGGCAGAATTTTCCTACTGACCGCTACATTATCAAAGAAAAGGGCGGAAAATTAGAGATTGCGCCCTTTAACCTTGAAAGATTAGAAAAACAAGAGGAATATACGGTGTTTGATGCTATTCGCGACAACAAGGGCAAGGGAATTAGGGCCAAAGATTTGGTTAAGGCATTAAAAAAGGCCCTTTAATTTTTTCTATGAAGGGAATAGAAAAATTATTAAAAAAGATTAACAAACAGGATAGGCAGAGATTATTGGGGGTCACAGAGAAGTTAATTCAAGGTGAGGAAAAGGGATTGAACATTAGAAAAGTCACGGATAGTGATTTTTATCGTTTAAGGTCAGGCCGATTTCGTATTATATTCCATTATGATAAAAAGGAAATTATCATTGACAGCATCAAATTAAGAGATAAGAATACATATAGGCGATTATAATTTGCCCTCGTAGCTCAGCGGATTAGAGCAGGACACTCCTAAGGTCAAGATCGCAGGTTCAAATCCTGCCGAGGGCACCAGTATCAAACTTTCAGGAATTTTGCCGATTGATTCGGCCGCGCGAAGCGCGGCAGAGAACGGAAACACTGGCTCGCCGCGCACGGCGCGGCTCGCCAAGCGCAGGTTCGAGCCAAAGATTTCTTTGGCAGCAACCTTTTTCTCCAAAAGGTTGCTATCCCTTGCGATTTTGACGAGGGTTGAAGCGACTTTTATCCATTCTTTCATCGGTTCGAGCCAATCATTCTGCTTTTGTTCAATCCGCGCCATTTTCTCATCCAGCGACTTCTTTTCCATAAGAAGTTTTGTTTTTTGTTCACGGTAAATTTCGCGCTCAATATCCTGCTCTAAATAGCCGTCCAGAAGTCGCTGGAGTTTTTCGTTTATGGCGCGGATTTGGTTTTGAGATTCAAGGACAAAAGCAGAAACGGATTGGGCGGATTTTTCTTTGTCCGCCTCTGTCATTTGTAGAAGTTTTTCCGCCCAAACTGCACGCAAAGAAAATTTTTGAAGCAGAGAGGAAATTTGCTTGTCCAATTCCTCTTGGCGAATACAGGGTTCGGGACATTTGATTGATTTATTTTTCTTGGTGCAGTGGTAGTAAATATA
>JAHITK010000026.1 GCA_018817645.1 Patescibacteria group bacterium
CTCTACGGCTGGGGTGGCAGGCGCGGGCTCGATCTCGGGGGCTGGGACGGCGGGTGGGGTGGCGGCTGCCGTTTCCTCGCCTTCCGCAAGTAGCACTTTGATCCCTTTGTCCCTTTGAACTTGCTTCCAGGGACTTAGGGATAATCAAGATTGGGCCCCTTCGTGACAACACGCGGGGGCCTGCTTTTATATATTTTGATATAAATTTTCGAATTTTACTTTAACCTTATATGTGTTCCCGTGCTTTATAAGACCTAAATATGATTGTCGCGTTGACTCATTTGGTGAAACAATAATTCTCTTATACATTCTTCTTTTTGTCGTTGTCCTCAACACTCTATGATTTGGAAAATTAACCCATCCTAAAAAATCTATTCCCGAGGAAACTGTTTTAATGAATAATTTATTTGGATGAATAAATAATCTTAATTCTCTATTTAGATATCTCTCTATCTTAGGAATCAAATTTATCAGATACGTTTTCTCTCTGTCTAAAATGACAAAATCATCCGCATATCTCAAATAGTGCTTAATTTTAGGCCCATGTTTAATAAATTGATCAAATTCATTCAAGTAGATATTGGCAAAAAGTTGGCTTGTTAAATTGCCAATAGGAATGCCTCGCCCGCGAATGATTTGTTCCTCTCCAAATAAACTCAATTGAATAGCATCTTTATTGAAACTAACAATAATCTGTTTAAGAAGCCATAAAATATATTTATCGGGAATTCTTTTTTTAAGAATTTGATACAAAATAGTATGATCTATTGAGTCAAAAAATTTTTTAATATCGCACTTTAGCGCCCAACAATTTCTTGTATTATTTTTACTAACTTTATAAAATAATTTTTTGAATTTATTAATTCCTTTATGAGTGCCCTTTTCTATCCGACAAGAGAAAGAATCCGAGATAAAAATTTTATCAAATGATGGATATAAAACCCGATGAACCGCATGGTGAACAATTCTATCTCGCACAGCAGCTTTATGAATATTTCTAGGCCTGGGATCACTGATATTAAATGCCTGGTAACCTCTATGACGATAAGTGTGATTTGACAGCTCCGAATGTAATTTAAAAATATTATCCATCAAATTAAAAGAAAACAATTGAACGTCTTTTTTCTTTCGCTTTCCTTTAAGAAATTCCGTCCAAGCATCTAATAAATTCTCAATGGATATGATATCATTATATTTATGATCAAAAATTTCCATAATAGGGCAGTTTATCAAAAACAAATAAATTTGCCGATAATTAATAAATTAATCTTAACATATCAAGATTGGCAAAATTTTTTGATTCATTTCCCAAAAACTTCTCGCTATTCTCTTGGAGCAAAGATTGATTCGCTTTTCATTGAAATAATAGAGCTGACTCACAAAGCTATTACCTTAAACAGACAAAATAAACTACCCTATCTAATAAGGGCTAATTTAAAACTTGATCTCTTAAAATTCTTTTTACAAATTGCTTGG
Organism: Patescibacteria group bacterium; assembly: GCA_018817645.1. Classification (GTDB taxonomy): domain Bacteria; phylum Patescibacteriota; class Minisyncoccia; order Minisyncoccales; family PEYH01; genus PEYH01. Next base: position 1,477 of record JAHITK010000026.1, read on the forward strand.
CAAATAAAAGCAATTGATAATAAGAGATATATTTTCCTTTCCACTGATCTTGAAGAAATTGGTAAAATGTTCGGAGGATGGATTCGCCAATTGAAAAAAGAAACTTCCGCCTGAAACGGAAGAATAAAAACATTTGCGGAAGGCGAGGAAACGGCAGTTGTCATTCCACCTGTCGTCCCAGTTGTCGAGATTGAGCTTGCGCTTGTCATTCCAGCTGTTGAGGTAAGGAACAAAGAGACCGCCAACGAGCCGAACCGCCGAACCTTATGTACAAAACGCCATCTGTGCCACTGTTCCTTGAATTCTCTTGGGACTGTATTTTATTTGGGGTCTTAACCCGCCAGCATCTTGTACCAAGTATTTTTATTTTTTAGGTTAATTAGCAAACTCTAATTATCCTAGAATTCGGTCTTCTACAGCCGTGACCATAGAAAGATTAACCTAATATCCAATATATATTTTAACATTTTATTTTAATATATCAAAATTTTATTTTTATAATTGATTTTTTCTTTTTCATATCTCAAAAAAGCAGGCCCCGCGTGTTGTCACGAAGGGGCCCAATCTTGATTATCCCTAAGTCCCTGGAAGCAAGTTCAAAGGGACAAAGGGATCAAAGTGCTACTTGCGGAAGGCGAGGAAACGGCAGACGCCATCCCACCCGCCGCCCCAGCCGCCGAGAAAGAGCTCGCGCCCGCCACCCCAGCCGCCGAGGCAAGGAACAAAGAGACCGCCAACGAGCCGAACCGCCGAACCCAAAGCAACGATCAGGAAACTCCTCTGCTTGTCAGGATGTTGTTTCCCGACAGCAAGGAGCTCGTCAAGGTTGCCTGGCCGGAGTCCGAGCGCCTCAAGCTCTCTCTCTGCCTCATCGCTTTCCATGGATCTGTTGAAAAGGACGAGAAGAGCTTCCTTTTCAATCTCTCCTGTCTGGTCGGTCGGGAAGTTCGTGGGACTGATGCTGTCGTTTACCCAATCGTACCTCCCTGCCTTGATCTGCTTTCCTGTCTTGCCGTACTTGACGGTAAGAGGGAGGGATTTGATGGAGGGAGGAGGGGTGGAGGGAGAG